>CAIYES010000207.1 GCA_903925275.1 uncultured Bacteroidales bacterium | reverse complement strand
ATCAGAGGGTTATGAGTTTTTAATCTGCATCACCCTGCGTTGGATGCTCGATAAGTAATTGATCAGCGTGATATATTTGTTGGCGGCAGGTGCAATTAATACTTTTCCTGTTCCAGTAAAGGTGTTTACAATACCTTCACCGGAAAGCATGGATCCGAAGATGCCTTTGCTTGCCCGGGCAACGGTAAGTTGTATGCTTGACTGGCGGGCAACTGCGAAGGAGCCATCCACCACAAGTTTTTCGTTATTCAGTTCGATGGTTTCGAGCGGGCCGTTCGA
This sequence comes from uncultured Bacteroidales bacterium, assembly GCA_903925275.1. Lineage (GTDB taxonomy): Bacteria > Bacteroidota > Bacteroidia > Bacteroidales > FEN-979 > CAIVAT01. The sequence goes on along the minus strand of CAIYES010000207.1, from coordinate 19,115 downwards.
CAATATTACAACCTTTCCGACCCCGGAAACTTTGGTTTGAAAGAACCCCTCACCTGAAAACATCCCGGAAAAAGATTTATTGGTATAAGAACCAATCTCAATGCCCATTTCCGAAGCATAGTAAGCACCCCGGTCAAGAATCCATTCATCGCCCTGGAGTTCCATAATGGTAAATTCGCCAAAAGAAGGCTCGAACCAAACCGTTCCGCTGCCTCTGATCACGGGCTTTACAACGCTTTCGCGTGTAACCATCGATTTGAGAAAACCACCAGCCGATGGAAGGTTGGCTTCCAGTTCCAGGTTTCCCTGCATATAGTACATTCCGCCTGATTCGTAGCGGATAGCGCTGTTTTCAAACTCGGCTTTGAGAAATTTTAATGTTTCCTTCGTAACAACCTCAAACTGTATCGCGCCAAAATGAACCGGAATTCGTTCCGGTTGTTGCGGAGGTGCTTGCGGCTGAGGTTGATATACCGGTTGTTGCGGAGGTGGTTGAGTTTGATATGCCGGTTGTTGCGGAGGAGGCTGATGTTGATATGCCGGTTGTGCCGGTGTCCCGGTTATCCAGTTCTTGGTCCCGCATTCGGGACAAAAAACTGCTCCCTCAATAAGCCGGGTTCCACAGTTGCTGCAAAATGCCATAGTCGCTGTTTTTTAATTGGTTTTAAACAAGGGTCAACCCTTGACATTAATTAATTTCGTAGCCTTCAACGATAATAAAACCTGTTCCCACAACATTTTTCGACCAGGTGGTCATATCGGAATCCCAGATATAGTAGGTGCCTTTTTCCAATATCTTACGTGGTTCGGCAACCCATTTCGCATTTCGTATTCCACTGTTTCCTGTTTGACCGATGGCCATGAACGCGCCTATCAGTATACCGTTGCGGTCTTTGATGCTTATAGTTACTCCACCCGGTATTCCCATGCCATCGTTATAATGATCGGTGGTAATCCTGACAATCATGGTAGGATGCTTTATGGTCAGTTTTACAGGACTTTTTGGATTTTTACTTTTCGGATCTTCCTTTTTACCTACTCTAAGGATAACCTTAGCCAGATAATCATTTGCGGTTATGTTGGGTGGACTTTCCACAACAGGATCGGTCTTAGTTTTCGGTGCAGGTGTGGTTGTTTGTTTCGCCGTTTTGTTTTCTTCTTTTGTTTTTTGCTTTACGATTTTCTGATCAGCGTTGTTCTGAAGTTTTGTTGTTGCTTTTGATTGTCCGGATGCATCCTGTGCCGGTGTAACCGTAACTTTGGGATTCAGGGCATTGGTGTCAACGGCTGTAATTTTCTGAACCGGCTTAATTACAGTGGGAATAACAGTGCGTTTCGATTGACCTGTGTGATACCTGTTATATCCAAACCAACTTGCAGCTCCCACTGCAGCAACTGCGATAACAGCCATTCCAATGTATAGCCAGAACTTCTTACTTTTTTTCTTTACTGCAGATTTCGTTGGTTTTACGTTGGAAGAATTCGCAGATTCCACTGCAGAGACAGGTTTAGGGGTTGGTGGCGGAATTGCTGATTTTGGTTCAGGTTTTGGAAGGGGTGCAGGAATTACCGGTTTAGTTTCCGCTTCAGTTTCAGTAAATGAGAAAGAAAACGCTGGTAGCGGTTCTGGTGAAAGTTCAGGTTCTGGTGAAAGTTCAGGTTCTTTTGGAAATTCAGGCTCTGGTAAAAGTTCAGGTTCGGGTGAAATTTCAGGTTCTTGAGGAAGTTCAGGTTCTTGTTGAAGTTCAGGCTCTGGTAAAAGTTCAGGCTCTGGTAAAAGTTCAGGCTCTGGTGGAAGTTCAGGTTCGGGTTGGGGAGGAGGGATTACCGGTTGCGGTTCTGCGACAGGCTGCGGAGTTGAAAAAAGAACTACAGGCTCAGGCTCCGGTGCAGGAGGCGGCTGAGGCTGAGTAACGTCCGGTCCGTCAATAACAAAGGCGGATAAGTCGGTACCACATTCTAAACAGAAACGATCGCCCGGAACCAGGCTTGTGCCGCACTGAGGGCAACCCGACTTGATTTCCGGAGGTGACAGGGGAATTTCCAAAGGTTGAAACGGGGGCGTCATCGTTTCGGCAACAATCTCACCCGGCATATTGGCAGATGGAGGAAGATAGGGATCAACACTTAATGTGTCGAATCCGCATTGCTCGCAAAAACGATCCTCAGGTATTAACGTTGTTCCGCATTGAGGGCAAAATTTCATGGCCGGTAAATTTTACATTGAATTCCTTGTTCAGAAAGGCCTACAATCCAAGCACCCCTGCACGGCCATAGATGATAAGTCCCACAATGGCGCCAATTACCAGCGCAATAACCAGTCCGATTACGATCATCGCCACAATGGTTAACAATACATAGCCAACTAATTTATCCTTCGGCGTCCCTTTCATCACAGGCATACCAACTGCGAGAAGATAAATGGCATAAAGTCCGAATACCATAATGAGCATGCTCATGGTAGTTGACAGGAGCAACAGAATTCCGGCAACCCATTGCGGTGTTGAAGCGTATACAGCCAATTGCAGAGAACGTCCGAAATTTTTCTCCGAATCAAACGTCGGTGCCAGCAGATCAACTACCCAGGCCAGCAGGTAAACGCCGATTAAAGCCGAAAACAATTGAACAAGCCCTGTTTGGATGCCGGTGAGAATTGTTTCACTTATAGCATAAGAACCTATGATACCATATTTAACAAATGCGGAAACTGCCGGTATCAGTGCCAGGATCAATGCATAACCGCCAATCAGTTTCATGGTGCCCGGTTGTTCTCCTGCGATTACATACCATTCCTGATGGGGTTTGATGATAATATTGATTACCCTCCGAAACAGGTTTGTCTTTCCTGTGGCGGCATCGGAAAAAGCATTTGCTGCTTCCCTGGTATTTTCATACACAGGTTGTTGTTGCTGGTAATTCGGCCGGTGTGGAGGTGTTTGCTGAAAAGGAGGAGCTGTTGTAACCGCAATGGGGGTTCCGCAGGCTACGCAGAATTTGGCACCCGGTTTCAGCTCAGCTCCGCAATTTGGACAAAATTTCATAAGCGTTTTGTTTTTGTGGTTTATGTTTATGGGTTTTACAGATCACCTGATTCCATCAAAAGCAAAATATTAATTGAAGTGTAGCAAATATATAATTTTTTGCAGCGTAATGAAAAAAATAGCAATTATTAATTTGGGCAGCATTAATCATGGATACAGAGGATGTTGTTAAAAAGATCAGCGTATTGGTGTCAGGAAAGTTTGTTATCTTTGTTACATGAAAAAGCTGACGGTGACAAGGGTCTTGATATTCCTGCTTGCAACGTATGTACTTTGCCTGACCATGACACCTTGTGTTGATAAATCGCTGAATTGTGGCGAAACACACCAGTTGTGCCAGGGCCAGCCTGCCAACGATGGCCATGCCGATCATCATGATGCCTGTTCACCTTTCTGCACGTGTTCATGCTGTAACTTAGCCATGGAAGTTACCGCACCATATATATTTACAGTTGAATCCACCCTGTTGCAAAAATTAAGCTTCTCTTTTACCCCCCAACTCATCTCCTCTTTTTTATTCGTTATCTGGGAGCCTCCTAAAGTTTAAGTTTGTGTTTCCGGATATGTTCCGAAGCGTTGAAGATTCTGGCGGCTTGCTTCGCTTGTTCTTCAAATCACCTCAACCTTTGTCCTTATCACGATAGTGAATGAGAATTCCCTCTCGTTCAGGAGATATTCAGGGTTAGGTTATTATGACTTTTTTTGCTGAACTTATATTCAACAAGCTGACATTTTACCAAACAAACATCAGGTTCTTATGATACATAGAATCATCACGTTCTCGATACAAAATAAATTGTTGATCGGGCTGTTCGTCCTTGCCCTGATTGGATGGGGCATATGGTCCTTAATGCGTTTACCGGTCGATGCAGTGCCGGATATCACAAATAATCAGGTTCAGGTAATTTCCATCGCCCCGACTTTGGCGACACAGGAAGTTGAAAAATACATCACAGCTCCCATTGAGGTTGCTGTTGCTACTGTTCCTGATATCATCGAGCTCCGTTCAATTTCAAGGCTGGGGTTATCGGTTGTAACCATCGTACTCAAAGATGAAGTGGATATTTTCAAGGCCAGGCAACAGATCAGTGAGCGTTTAAAAGAGGCAGAATCGCAGATCCCGGCTGGCATTACAAACCCTGAGCTGGCGCCAGTTTCGACGGGTCTGGGGGAAATATATCAATACCTGATAAAGGTTAAAAAAGGCTATGAAGGCAAATATTCCCTGGCCGAACTCAGGACCATCCAGGATTGGATTGTTAAACGTGAACTGCTGGGAACACCCGGTGTGGCAGAGGTTAACAGTTACGGCGGATTTGTGAAAGAATATGAAGTGGCGATTAATCCTGAGCGGCTGAAAAGCATGAATATCTCAGTCCCGGAAATATTTTCCGCCCTTGAGAACAATAACGAAAATACGGGCAGCGCCTATATTGAAAAGGATAAGAACTCCTATTTTATCCGTGGAGTGGGACTGGCCAACTCGTTGGAAGATATTGGCATGATCGTGGTCAGGGGAAGTCCGGGACATATCCCGGTACTGATCCGTGATGTAGCAGATGTTAGGTTTGGACATGCCATCAGGTATGGTGCTTTTGTATGTGATACCAGTGAGGCTGTCGGCGGAGTAGTGATGATGCTGAAAGGCGCCAATGCAACAAAGGTTGTGGAAGATGTAAAAAAGCGCATGGAAACCATCGCCACTTCCCTGCCTGAGGGTGTTTATACCGAACCCTATCTTGACCGTACCGACCTGGTTGACCGTGCCATTGGAACGGTTACAAATAATCTGGTGGAAGGCGGACTGATCGTGGTGCTTGTCCTTGTGCTGATGTTGGGAAGTCTCAGGGCCGGACTCGTTGTTGCCTCGGTCATTCCATTGTCAATGCTCTTTGCCATTTCGATGATGAACCTGTTTGGCATCTCCGGAAACCTGATGAGCCTGGGCGCCATCGATTTCGGGCTGATTGTCGACGGAGCAGTGATCATTGTTGAAAATGTCGTCCATCGTTTATCCCGTGTAAAATCCCAAAATTCCGGTATTTCAAGGCTTTCCGGCGACCAGCTGGATCATGAGGTGCTGGAATCTTCAAAACGCATGATGGGTTCAGCAACCTTTGGCCAGGTCATCATTCTCATTGTTTATCTCCCGATTCTTAGCCTCGTTGGCATTGAGGGTAAAATGTTCCGCCCCATGGCTGAAACCGTCGGCTTTGCGATTCTTGGAGCACTCATCTTATCGCTCACCTATGTTCCTGTGATTTCATCACTTGTGCTGAACAGGAAACAGGAAACCGGTCAAGGTATCTCCGGTCGCATGATGTTGTTTTTGCAACGGTTGTTTGATCCCCTGTTCCGATATTCTATAACTCATAAATTACAGGTTCTGGTCATTACTTTTTTATTATCGATGGGTGCACTTGGCCTCTTTCTGAATCTGGGCGGGGAATTTATTCCTACACTCGAGGAAGGCGACCTTGCATCGGGGATCATGACCCTGCAGGGCGGCTCGCTTACCAACACGGTGGAAACCGTTAAAAAGGCAAATAAAATATTGAAGGAAAATTTTCCCGAGGTGAAATATGCGATATGCAAGGTGGGAGCAGGGGAGATTCCCACCGATCCAACGCCAGTAGAGACCGGTGATTACATCATTACCATGAAGGATAAATCGGAATGGGTTTCTGCCTCAACCCGGGAGGAGATGGTCGAGAAAATGAAGACAAAGGTAGGCACCATACCGGGTGTCGCTTTCAGCTTTCAACAACCCATTTCCATGCGTTTTAATGAGCTGATGACTGGATCGAAGCAGGATGTAGCCATTAAAATATTTGGTGACAACCTTGATTCTCTGGCAAATGAGGCTGATCAGGTAGAGAAAATCATTGCAAAAGTGACAGGGGTACAGGACATCCAGGTTGAAAAAGTGACGGGTACTTCACAAATTTCAGTGGTTTATGACCGTAATAAAATTGCCCGGTATGGCCTCAACATTTCGGATGTGAATAAAATCCTGCGGACTGCTTTTGCAGGATATACCTCCGGAGTGATTTATGAAGATGAGAAACGGTTTAACATGGTGGTTCGTTTTGAGGCTGGATTCAGGCAGGACATCGACAATGTGCGTCAACTTTATTTGCCGCTGAATGACGGGCGTCAGATCCCCCTCGCTGAGGTGGCCACCATCGATATGAAGAACGGTACGGCTCAGGTTTCACGTGAAGATGGCAAACGCAGGATAAATGTAAGTTTCAATGTCAGGGGACGCGATGTCCGATCCATTATCGATGACATCCGGCAAAGCATTTCATCTCAGCTTAAACTGCCACCTGGGTATTACATCACGTATGGGGGGCAGTTTGAAAATCTCGTTGAGGCTCAGAAGCGGCTTGGCATTGCAGTTCCATTGGCTTTGCTGCTGATTTTTATTTTACTGTTCTTCACATTCCGTTCAGTCAAACAAACCCTGTTGATTTTTTCAGCGGTGCCGCTTGCAGCGATTGGAGGGGTACTGGCGCTGTATCTGCGGGGAATGAATTTCAGCATCTCTGCAGGAATTGGATTTATCGCCCTGTTTGGGGTGGCTGTGCTGAACGGAATTGTTCTCGTTGCAGAATTCAACCGGTTAGAAAAGGAAGACGGAGTAACTGATCTGTATGAACGTGTATTAAAAGGACTTAAAGTACGGTTACGGCCTATTCTTATGACCGCTTCCGTTGCATCACTGGGCTTCCTGCCCATGGCACTTTCGTTATCACCGGGGGCTGAAGTTCAGAAACCATTGGCAACAGTGGTTATTGGCGGGTTGATTTCATCTACGATGTTGACCCTGGTCGTTTTACCGGTCTTATACATCCTCCTCACCGGGAGTTGGAAACGCAGTCGCAAGCGGATTAACCTGAAGCCTTTCTTTTTCCTGTTGCTGGTTACCGGATTGTTGTTATCAACCTCGTTTTTTGCATACCCCCAAGCTGACCCTGTCGGGGTCTCCAACCCTGTCAGGGTGTATACGCTGAAGCAGGCCATCGAACAGGCTTTGGAACAGAATGGTCTGGTGAAAACTGCCGGGATAGAGGTGCAAAATCAAAAAGTACTCCGGCAGAGTGCATGGAATTTCGACAATACCGATCTTGGATTTTCATACGGCCAAAAAAACAGCGCCAGAGAGGATAACGAATTTACCTTATCCCAAAAATTTGCCTTCCCGCTTACCTATGTTAAGCAGGCTCATTTAGCCGGTGCTTCGGTCAAACGTGCCCAACTGCAATCGGAAATGACAAAAAATGAGGTCAGCGCCCAGGTTAAATCAACCTATTACGAACTTGCCTATTGCTATACACGATTGACTTTGTTGATATTCCAGGACAGCCTTTACGGGAATTTCCTTCATGCAGCGCAATCGCGGTATCAGAAAGGGGAGACCAACCTTTTGGAGCGGATGACGGCTGAATCGCAACTCTTGGCAGTTAAAAATCAGATCGGCCAGGCAAAGGCTGATATCCGGATAAATGAATGCCTACTTCAGACCTTTCTGAATGAAAAAAATGAGATCCGGATTGCAGATACCGTTCTTGGCAAGTTAGAAATAAATATTTCACAGGATAGCGGGCTCATGCGTTCGAATTTATCCATTCAAATGCTTAAGGAGCAATTGACCCTTGCTGAACTGGAAAAACAGGTAGAGGTTTCCAGGTTGTATCCCGACCTGACAATTGGCTATTTTAACCAATCAAACAAAGAACTTTCTGCCAGTGGTCGTTTTACAGGAGTTCAGGCCGGACTTTCCGTTCCGATCCTGTTTGCGGCCCGGAAAGGTAAAATTGAATCGGCCAGGTTGAATGAAAAAATAGCTGCGGAGAATTTCCAGTTTCAGTCCAATGCGTTGAACCATACATTGCATATCCGGATCCAGGAGTATGAGAAATATCGCCGGAGTGTAACCTATTTTGAAACCCAGGCACTTCAACAGGCACAGGTAATCATCGGCCAGGCGGGAAAAAGTTATAAGGCCGGAGCAATTGATTACATGGAATATGTTCAGAATCTGCGCCAGGGACTTGAAATCCGTGAGAATTACCTCAAAACACTTAATGCATATAACCAATCGGTTATTTCGATCGAACTTTTATTAAATCACATGAACTGATGAAAAAATCTGCTAAAATGAAAACCCCGACTATTTTATTTATTACAGCCACTTATATTTTCTTGTGCCTGAACTCCTGCAAACCCAAAGACAAAACGGAAACAGGACCACAAGAAGTTCTTGCACCCAATGCCATCGAACTCAATGCTGCCCAGTATGCTGTTGCAGGAGTAAAGCTTGGTTTTGCAGACCGGCAAAAACTCAATTCGGTGCTAAAGGTGAATGGAACCATCAACACAACGCCACAAAACCTTGCATCGGTGAGCGCCCCGCTGGGAGGATTTGTAAGAAACACCTCAATTGTCCAGGGAAGTGGAGTATCCAAAGGACAGGTTTTGGCCACAATTGAAAATTTTACATTCATTGAGATCCAGCAGAGCTATCTTGAAACCCTTGCTAAATTTCAGTTTGCGGAGATTGAGTTCAAACGTCACAGTGAACTTTATAAGGACAATGTTTATTCCGAAAAAAATGTTCAGCAAACGGAGGCAGATTATAAAACCTTAAAGGCACAGATGAAAGGGCTTGAGCAAAAATTAATCAGTCTCGGGATTGACCCTGCTCAGCTTACCGAGGATAAAATCACCCGCATATTGCCGGTGATTGCACCCATCAGTGGTTTTATCAGGATGGTCAATGTAAACATCGGGAAATATGTGAGTCCGACCGACGTGATGTTTGAGATCGTCAATCCGGTGGATGTAGTGCTTGAAATGGTTGTGTTTGAAAAAGATATTCAGAAAGTCATGGATGGACAGCATGTCCGGTTTTCATCACCAAATGAACCGGGGAAGTTCTATTCAGCCATAATTTACCAGGCCGGACGTGCGTTAAAGGACGACAAGACGGCGATGGTTTATGCACGCATCGACAAATCTGATCCTTCGTTGCTGGCCGGGATATTTGTAAATGCTGAGATCGAAACCAGCAGCCAAATTTCCTTTGCTGTTCCTGACGAGGCCATTGTACAGTTTTATGAGAAATCCTACATCTTTGCTTACAAAGGACAGCGGGTTGAGAATGGAAAGATAATCCACGATTTCATTGCCATTGAAGTGACCAAGGGAGTTACCAGCAATGGATTTTCTGAAATCCTCCTGCCTGAGGGATATGATCCTCAAAAAACCCGCCTGGTTTTAAAAGGTGCCTATGCAATTTTGTCGGCCTGGAAAAATGCCGGGGAAATGGCTTGCTGAAACTGAAGCATAAATTATTCTTACTTTTCAGGATAACAAATTAAATATGTTTGTACATTTGAATTCCTAAAGCAATTACAATGTTCAAAACGAATGAATACTTTGATGGAAAGGTGAAATCGATCGCCTTTAACACGCCCGAAGGACCCGCAACCATGGGTGTGATGGCAGCCGGTGAATATGAATTTGGTACCTCAACCATTGAATACATGACAGTTGTTTCAGGAATCATGGTGGTTCAGTTGCCGGATGAGCAGGAATGGAAGACATTTAACCCATTCGATACCTTTATTGTTCAAAAGGACAAGAAATTCAAACTTCGCATCAGTGCTGATGCGGCCTATTTGTGTCTTTACAGGTAATCATTATTAAAACCAAGCGAAATGAAAAGAACGATCCTTATCACAATGGCAATACTCCTGTCTGGAGTTATTGCCTCTTTCGGCCAGGAAAAAGTGGTGAATCTCACACAGGAGAAAAATAAGCAATATGATCTTTATAATGAATTTTATGTCTCGTACGGAATGGGATCCATATTTTACTTTGTTGACCATTTAGGCGTAGCCGCAACGAGTACCCCGGGAACAGTTATTGTGGGATATAGCAGGGGGCTCAACAAGGTTATTGCCGTAGGTTTTCAGGTGAGTTATACCAAGATTTCCCGCGAAGAGACAGTCAATAATTATAATTCCAGTTATCAGCAAAGGGTAACTGATAACTACTGGCAGGGAATTGCAAACGTCAGGTTCCGTTACCTCAACAAATCATCGTTTTGTATGTATTCCGGGATTGGAATCGGGGTAACCATGAATTATTATACCAACGAGGAATCAACTACCAACAAAGGCCAGCAATTGCTCCCGGCAGGCCAGTTCACCCTCCTTGGTTTCCGGATTGGACGTGCTCTCAGCTTTTTTGGCGAATTCGGCATTGGTACAAATTCGATCGTCAACTGCGGGATAAGTTATAAATTCGGGGATAACCAGTAACCAGTATCCATTACGGACCGACCGGAATGGTGTAAATTGGTAGTGACTTTCTACTATGCTTCGTCGTTGGTTTGCCATTACCTTCTTTGTTGTTCACTCTGTCACCGGAATTTCACAGGTTCGGTCGCTTGACTATTTTATTCAGGAGGGACTCACAAACAGCCCGTTGTTGAAGGATTTGTCGAATCAGGTTCATTCAAACAGCCTTGACAGCCTGGTCGTAAAAGCCACACGCCTGCCACAGGTCAATTTTAATGGCCTGATCTCCTATGCCCCGGTGGTGAATGGATTCGGATATAGTGAAGCGATCACCAATGGCGGAAACCTGGTGTCGGTGGTGAATGTGTCACAACCGTTGTTCAATAAAAAGACCGTCGAGGCGCAATATTCAGAGATCGGACTTAGAAACCAGTCTGTTATCAATGCTGCAAGACTGTCAGAAAGAGATCTGACGAAAGCAATAACAACTCAATATCTGACGACCTGTGCGGTTTTCAGCGATATCTCCTTTGAAAAAATCCTTCTGACACAGGCCAGGGATGAAGAGAATATGCTGGGAAGCATGGTGCGTAGCGGACTCTATAAACAAACCGAATATCTTTCATTTATTCTTGAACTTCAAACGCTTGAATTTCAACTGAACGATCTTCAAACGCAATATCAGCGAGAATTTTCGGAACTGAACCTGCTGTGTGGCATCAGCGATACTTTATCTTATGAATTGGTACTTCCTGATCTTGCCCTTAAAATTTCAAATAGCCAGCATGGTTATCCCTTTTTTCAACGCTATATCATCGACAGCCTCCGTATTTTGAATGAGCATATCCTTATCGACCGGAATTACAAGCCCAAAATAGCATGGTACACCGATGCCGGGATGGTGAACAACGATCCGGTGGTGATCTATAAAAATTTAGGAATCAGCTTTGGCCTTTCATTCTCTGTCCCCGTTTTTGACGGAAACCAACGAAAACTCAGTTTTGAAAAACTGGAAACAACAGAATTGACAAGACAAAACTACCGGAATTTTTTCGGAATTCAATATCATCAGCAGTTACGGCAGTTAAATGAATCGTTGAAACGTACCAGTGATCTCATTCCCCGTCTTCGTACACATCTCGGTCTTGCAGAATCTATTGTTCGTCAGGACAAACTGTTGCTGAACAGCGGTGGAATATCAATTACCGACTATGTAATCGCCCTGAAAAATTATCTGACCATTCAGTCGAATCTTAATCAATACCAGATCAGGGTTTTGCAAATAATCAATGAAATAAATTATTGGAAAGAGTAAAATCAGGATGAATAAAAAATTGATATTGCTGTTATTGGTTGCCATGGCATGCCGGCAGCAGGCAGGCGAGTCGGACGAAACTTCGGTCAATGCCCGGGTACCCGTAACAGTGGCTTCGATCGGTGTCGGAGAGATGGCTGATTATCTTGATCTTACGGCAACCTCCATGTTTCTGATAAAATCGATCGTGAAATCTCCTGTAAATGGTTATGTTGAGGAACAATTGGTAAATGTGGGCGATGCTGTGGTAAAATCCGGTGAGTTGTTCAGGCTGCGCACCAAAGAGGCCGCTTCAGTACAGGCAGATTCTGCCAACACGCTCGGTTTTACGGGGCTGGTTCCGGTCAGGGCATCACTCAGCGGGGTGATTACTGCGATTGATCATCCGAAGGGAGATTATATCCAGGAAGGGGATCAACTGGCTGTAATTGCTTTGCCTTCAAGCCTTGTGTTCATACTGGAAGTACCTTATGAATCGGGCGGCTTCGTTAAAACCGGAACCTCCTGTCCGGTGATGCTTCCTGATGGCGAAATGGTGATGGGACATGTAAAGTCGGTGCTGCCGGCCATGAATAACAGTTCGCAAACACAGCGGTATATCATTCAGCCCGTCTCACCACAACATGAACCCGAGAACCTGATCGCCCGTGTCAGGATTGTTAAAATGAACAATCCAAAAGCAATTTCACTGCCAAAAGTTTGCATCCTGAGTGATGAATTGCAGAACCAGTTTTGGGTCATGAAGCTGATCAGCGATTCAGTGGCCGTGAAAGTGATTGTCAAACGCGGTTTGCAGACAAACGACCAGGTCGAAATCACCGACCCCGTGTTCACCGCAGCCGACCGGTTTCTTGCAACCGGCAACTACGGACTTGGCGACACAGTAAACGTAATTATCCAGGGAAATTTTAAAAACCAATAACCTTTCAGCATTTTTTTACCAGCTTACCAACTTATGACCTCGTCCCGAAACCATTACAATTTTTTTTACAAACCTGTTCTTTTTGTGCTGCTGATGATGCTGGCAATCGGGATTTATTCGTATCACCGCATGCAGACTTCACTCTTTCCTGATGTGGTATTTCCGAAGATAACGATCATTGCTGATAACGGGGAGCAACCGGTTGATAAAATGATGGTTACAGTCACAAAACCCCTGGAAATTGCCATCAAACGGGTGAATGGGATCATTACCGTGAGGAGTAGCACAAACCGGGGAAGTTGCACCATTGAGGCGTTTTTTAATTGGAAGATCGATATCCAGCTTGCTAAGATTCAGCTTGAATCGCGGATCAACGAAATTAAAAATCAACTTCCGGCCAATGTCAACGTCGTGGTGGAAGCGATGGGGCAGAGCATCTATCCGGTGATGGGCTACACCCTTGAAAGCAAGGATTATGGACAGGTTGAACTGCGGAACCATGCGCTATACCTGGCCAGACCGCAATTTTCAATGGTCCCCGGAATTTCAAATGTCGTTGTGCGGGGTGGGAAAACCAAAGAATTTGTCATCGTACCTGAGGCCATGAAGATGATCCCGCTTGGCATCACCCCTCAGATGATCATTGATGCTGTTGGCAGTACCAATTTTATTGAATCCAACGGATTGCTGTCAGATTACCGGCGCCTTTACCTGTCGCTTCTTGACACCCGCATTGCTACCCTTGATGAGTTGAAAAATGTGGTGATCAAAAATGACGGACACCGGGTTTTGCGTATATCAGACATTGCATCCGTAGGGTTCGGAGAACAGCAGGAATTTATCCGGATAAATGCCAATGGCAGTGATGCCGTTCTTATCGACCTGGTTAAACAACAGGGGATTAACCTGATTGATTTTTCCGGGAGCGTCAAGTTGAAAGCGGCAGAAATCCGGCAACAATTGCCGAAGGGCATGGAGCTGAAACCCTATTATGATCAGTCGGTTTTTGTGTCGAACTCGATCGACAGTGTTCTTGAATGCATCTACGAAGGGCTGTTCCTGGCAATAATCGTGGTCATTCTCTTCCTCAGATCATTCCGTGCCAGCCTCAACGTGATCCTGATCATCCCGATAACCCTTGCCATGACCTTCACCGTATTGTACGTGGCAGGCATTACCCTTAACATCATGTCGCTGGGCGCCATTGCTGCTTCCATCGGTCTTATTATCGACGATGCCATCGTGATCATCGAGCAAATTCATCGCCTTCATGAGGAAAAACCAGAAAGTAACAAACGTGACGTAGCCAGGGAGACGATCAGAATGTTATTCCCAGCCATGGTAGGCTCCTCCCTCAGCACCATCGTGATTTTTCTTCCCTTTATCTTTATGGGTGGTGTGGCAGGGAGCTTTTTCAGGGAATTGACCCTTACGATGGAAATCACTCTGGTCTGTTCATTCCTTTGTACCTGGATTGGCCTGCCTTCACTGCATATTCTGTTTGGATACAAGCCCCGCACGAAGCTGAAATTCCTTTCAAAATCAACTGTTTCCGATGAAAAACCAGGACTGGCCTGGCTGCTGTGGTTTTTTAACAAGCCAGTTTATGCAGTCATATTTATCATATTGCTGATAGTCTCGTCTGCATTGCTGGTCAATCAGTTAAAAACCGGATTTCTGCCCGTTCTGGATGAAGGCTCCATTGTGCTGGACTATCTATCCCCGCCGGGAACATCGCTGGATGCGTCGAACGAAATTCTTAGCCAGGTGGATATGATCGTGATGAACCATCCGGATGTTGCCACCTACATGCGCCGGACCGGCACAAACATGGCGTCAAGTATCAGCATGGCCAGCGGGGTGATACCACCCAATGAGGGCGATTACCTGATTCAACTCAAACCTGGCACCAAGAAAAATACGGAGGAGGTCATTGCTGAAATAAGGGGGGCGGTGGCATCACGCGTTCCTGCCCTGAACATTGAATTTGGTCAGCGTATCGCCGACCTGCTGGGCGATCTTATCGGCAGGCCTGAACCAATCGAAATCAGGATATTTGGCGATAATTTAGGTCAACTCAGGAGTGTTGCCAACAATGCCAAAGCATTGCTTCAAAAAATTAACGGGGTTGTTGATGTTCAGAGTGGAATTATTGTTGATGGTCCCACCATCACATTATATCCTGATCCTGTGAAACTGGCGCAGTTTAACATTTCACCGGCTGGTTTCCAAACCCAGATCCAGGCTTATAATGAAGGTGTGAGGGTAGGGCAGGTGCAGGATGGGGAACAGATGTTGCAGATTTTAATGCGGTTCAGGAATTTCAAGGGGAACAGCCTCGAAATCATACGCAAACAACCTGTCTTTTCTGCAGATGGTGCATTCCGCCCACTGGAATACTTTGCAAAAGTCGAATTGTCGCAAGGATTTCCTGATATTGAGCGTGAAGATCTGAAATCCAATGTAGTTGTTACAGCCCGTCTTGATCAGCGCGATCTTGGCAGTGCCATTGCTGAAATCAGGGAGGTGATGGGGAAAAATCTTACCCTGCCGGCAGGAAGCTATATTACCTATGGCGGAACCTATGCGGAGCAACAAACCTCATTCAGGGAATTGCTGTTCATCCTTATTGCTTCCATTTTCCTTGTATTTGCAGTATTGTTGTTTATGTTCCGCGATCTCCGGATGGCGTTCCTGGTGATTTTTATCTCTATGCTTGGAATCGGAGGATGCATTTGGGCATTATACCTTACCGGTATTCAACTGAATGTTGGCAGTTATACCGGCATCATCATGATCGTTGGGATCATTGCAGAAAACGCAATCTTCACGGTCAATCAGTTTTTAACAAGTTACAGAATTACCGGGGATGTTGATAAGTCGGTCAACTATGCCATATCGTTGCGAATCCGCCCCAAGTTAATGACGGCAATCGGCGCCATCCTTGCCCTCATGCCACTGGCACTGGGGATCGGCATTGGAGCTCAGATGCAGCAACCCCTTGCAATTGCCGTGATTGGCGGCTTTATTGCAGCCATGCCACTGTTGCTGTTCGTTTTTCCGTCGCTGTTGCGGTTGGTTTATAAAAACTCACGGTATCCCCTAACATCTTCATCTGAAGGAAAGGAATAGGGTAGGGTATAACCTTTCAACCCGGACTCGATTATTTTAGCGTTTGAACCTTGATGAAGTTAGTCCCGCCCGCCTGATGTGCCGGAATACCTCCAATCAACAGAATTTTATCACCGGATTTGGCAAGATGTCGCTCGGCAAGAATTTTTTCTGCCACCGACACCATCTCTTCAGCAGTGTCGGGGTGGTCATCGATCAGTATCGGTCTGACTCCCCATAGAAGGTTCAACCCATGATAAACATTCAGATGTGTGGTAAAGGCGAATACCGGGGCAACCGGACGTTCGGCTGCGATAAACTGGGCACTTCTCCCGGTAGTGGTTAAAACGACCATGCAGGCCGGGTTGATCACCTTTTCCATTTGGTTGGCAGCACGGCTCAAGGCCATAATTGTTTCATGCCCGACCGGAGGATATGTTTTAAATTCAATCTTGCCCTCCACGTCCAATGCAATCCTGACCATCATTTCGACTGCCTTTACGGGAAAATCGCCCATGGCAGTTTCACCCGAAAGCATGATGGCATCGGTACCGTCGATAATGGCATTCGCAACATCGCTTGCTTCAGCGCGTGTGGGGCGTGGTTCGTGGATCATGCTTTCAAGCATCTGTGTGGCAGTGATCACCGTTTTTCCTGTGCGATTGCATAATTCTATGATGCGTTTCTGGAGCATCGGAACTTTGTCCGGACTCATCTCAACGCCAAGATCGCCGCGTGCAACCATGATCCCGTTTACAGCAGCAACAATCTCTTCAAGGTGCTCGATGGCCTGGGGCTTCTCAATCTTGGCAATGATTGGTTTGATGTAGCCTTTTTCTGTGATAAGCTTCCGGAGGGTGATCACATCTTCCGACGACCTGACAAAGCTGAGTGAAATCCAGTCAACATCCTGAGAGAGACCGAATTCAAGGTCGCGGATGTCTTTTTCAGTCAGAGACGGAAGACGAAGGTTGAGGTTGGGAAAATTCACCCCTTTGCGGTTGGTCAGACAACCACCTTCGATAACCAGGCAAAATACGGCCTTTTCCCTGATTTCCGTAACCTCCAGCTCAAACAATCCATCAGCAAGAAGCACCTGCATCCCGGGCTTTGCCTCCTCAGCAAGGTATGGGTAATCAATCGGAATCATGCCAGGGTCGGCAGTATATCCGGCTTCAGGGACTAAGGAAATGACATCACCATTGCAGATATCGATTTTCCCTCCCTGAAGATTACCAACCCTGATCTTTGGCCCCTGGAGATCCTGCAACAAGGTGACAGGTTTATCAAGTTCATCGGAAATCTTCCTCAGCGATTTGATCACTGCTGCATGGTCTTCATAGTTGCCATGCGAAAAGTTTAATCGCGCAACATCCATTCCTGCAATGATCAGGCGGCGGATCATTTCCGGAGAACTGCTTGCCGGGCCAATGGTTGCAACGATTTTGGTGCGGCGGTACTGGTTTTGCATGCTATTCTTGTGTTTGTGTATAAAAAAAAATAAAATTCGTATTTTAAGGTACTTTTCTTTGACAGACCTCATCCCCCTGATACCTTTTCCTCAAAAATACCTCAGCCCCCTGATGCCTTTTCCTCAAAAATACCTCATCCCCCTGACCCCTTCTCCTCAAGGAGAAGGGGGGAATGTTCCTCCCTTTTAGCGTGCGAAATAAGGGGAAGGAAAATATTTCATAGTTCAACACTGTCGCCATACTGTGGAAGAAAGGGCTGTAGGCCGTACCGATGGAGGATGATATTTGCCAGTGGGATCCTGGCTTTTTCTTCACCGTGTGTCAATACAACCCTCGGACGACATGGCGCCAGGGCATTAAACCACTGCAGCAAATCGGTCTGCCCGGCATGGGCGCTGAACCCTCCAAGTTTGTGAATCTGTGCGCGAACAGCAACACTTTCACCAAAAATATTCACCGACTTAAATCCATCTACCAATTTACGCCCAAGGGTACCCCCGGCCTGATACCCGACGATCAGAACGGAGGTTTCGGGTTTCCATAAATTGTGACGAAGATGGTGTTTGATGCGGCCTGCATTGCACATACCCGAACCGGCTATGATCATGCAGGGACCGGGAACTTCATTGAGATGTTTCGATTCTTCTGCACTGGGTGTAGGATGGATAAATCCCTGGTCGCGCTGTTGTTCACCGCTGCCTAAGAATTCAACCATTTCATCATCAAATAATTCCGGATGACTCATGTATATCCTGGATGCCTCAATGGCCATCGGACTGTCGATGTAGATCGGAAACCGGGGCAATCCTCCTTTACGAAAGGCTTGCTCAATATAATAGAGGATGTCCTGTGTACGACCAATGGCAAATGACGGTACGAGGATTTTCCCTTTGGTTACAAGGGCGGTTTTTATTATTCCGATTGCTTCATCAATGGTTTCCTGCAATGGTTTGTGGTCGCGGTCGCCATAGGTTGATTCCATGATCAGCATGTCGGCTTCTGTAAAGGTTTCAGGATCCCGCACTATGGGCATCCCATGTGCACCGAGATCGCCTGAGAAGATGACGGTTTTCTTTTTGTCCGATTCATCAACCACCAGTTTAAGACTGCCGGATCCCAGAATATGTCCCGCTTCATCAACGGTGATCAACATTCCGGGAGCAACGGGAACAGGTTCATGATATGACAATGGTTTCATCTGGCTTATAGTGCATTCCACATCCGCTTCATCAAACAGCGGCTTTAGTTTGGTTTTTCCATTTCTGGATAACATGCGGTTCAGCTTTTCAAGATCACTTGTTTGTACTTTGAGGGAGTCGCGCAATACAAGCGCAACCAGATCCTGAGTTGCAGGTGTGGCGAATATCGGGCCGCGATATCCGTCACGTATGGCGAGAGGCAGCCGTCCGCAATGGTCGAGGTGGGCATGGGTCAGCACAATGGCGTCGAGTGTGCGGTAATTGACCGGTGGTGCTTTTTTGTTCCTGGATTCATCGCTTCTGCCGCCCTGGAACATCCCGCAATCGATGAGAATCCGGGCATGGGAGGATTCACAATAATAAGCAGTTCCGGTAACCCCGCCGGCTGCACCGTAAAAAGTGATTTTCATTCGTCTGAAAATTAAGAAATGGTTTTGTTGAGAAGGTAAAGATAGTGATTGCCGTTGAATTGGCGTTCCGTGAAAATGTAAATAAATCAGAATCTTGAGCAAAAACTGCTCACTATAATGTTTTATATGGGTATAATAGGCATCTTTTCTCCATGTATTGCCAGTTTCGATTTTTTTATCGAATTTTGGCCGGAGAAAATTCAGGTTAATGAAGGTATATTTGTCCTAATAACAACCTGAAAATTATTAGCGGTTTATCATATATCTGCTCTTTTTTTCAATTGCAGAGACTTTGAGTTAGAAATTTATTTAGTATTATGAAAACAGCGTCGTAT
>CAIYES010000206.1 GCA_903925275.1 uncultured Bacteroidales bacterium | reverse complement strand
CATTATTATAATTTTCCAGGAAGAAAAAGAGTCTGGTTAAATTTGTTTTCAAATCCCTTTAGGGATTTTATGTGGGTAGAAAAACAGGGATAGATGCATTATTTCGTCCCGTACGGGACGAGATGGTTCTCAGAACATTTGATTTCTACCCAGATTTTGTGCCTAAGGCACAGTCCTACACAGAAATATAACTAAATAAGAAATTTAAACAGACTCTAAATACCCTGACGAAATTATAAAATAAGGGATTGCAAAACCAACTTACATCATTTTTTTTGCCAAATTTGCTGAATGAACATGAAATTATGCTGACACTGTTTAAAAACGCACAGATTTATGCTCCGCAGCACCTTGGCCGCAAGGATGTGCTGACTGGCGGAAAAAGTATTCTGGCCCTCGCAGATCATATCGAGCTTCCTGCGGAAATGGAAGTGAAAATGATTGACTGTACCGGGCTGTGGCTGGTTCCCGGACTTATCGATTCGCATGTGCATATAACAGGAGGTGGCGGAGAAGGAGGCCCGGCAAGCCGAATGCCCGAGCTCCTGCTGAGCATGATGCTGGAAGCAGGAGTTACTACTGTAATCGGATGTCTTGGAACAGATGGCATCACCAGGAGTGTTGAAAGCGTGCTGATGAAGGTAAAGTCGTTGCGGGCACAGGGGGTGTCGGCATGGATGTACACGGGAGCCTACCAGGTTCCTCCACCATCCATTATCGGGGATATTTCGAAAGACATCGCCCTTTTTGAAGAGATCATCGGGGTTGGTGAGGTCGCCATCTCCGACCATCGCTCGTCGGTGCCGTCAATCGCTGAATTAGCCCGGATTGCAGCGCAGGCACGCGTGGCAGGCATGATTGCCGGGAAAGCCGGTATCGTGAACATGCACATGGGAGATGCCCAGGATCCTTTCAGACCGATCCACGAGGTGGTTGCCCAAAGTCAGTTGGGATATAAACAGTTTGTGCCCACTCATTGCAATCGCAACAGTTACATTTTCGAGGATGCCAAAGAATATGGAAAGAAAGGCTATGTCGATATCACCACCAGTTCTTATCCATATTACGCTGATGAAGAAATAAAACCATCCATTGCCTTAAAACAACTCCTTGAGAGTGGTGTCCCCCTGGGTCATATCACCTTTACATCCGATGGCTGTGGTTCCCTGCCCGGGTTTGATCCCGAAACCGGAATGCTGATAAAAATTGAAATGGGACTGCCCTCTTCCATTCTGAGGGAGCTGAAAGAGGCCGTTTTGACGGATGGAATTCCTCTTGAACAAGCGTTGCAGGTGGCTACATCAAACCCGGCCGACATCCTGAAATTACCGGGCAAAGGCCATATCCGGGAAGGGTATGATGCTGACATATTAGTACTTGATCCTGAATTCAACATTGTTCACCTGATGGCCATGGGGAAGATTTTTTGAACAACTCCATGCGAACGTTTTAACTCATCGTTCCTGCCATACTGTTGTCGACAGCAACACCTCGCAGCCGTCTCTTCCCGGAAAAAGGTACAAAAGGGCTTTAGGACAATTATTGTTTGTACTCTTCACTTCTGACAGTCACTTTCTCCAGCATTTTCATATTAACTTCAACCCCGATACCGGGTTTCGTTGGTACATCCATTGTGCCATCGGGATTGACAACAAATTCCGGCTCGACGATATCTTCCTTGTAATACCTTTTACTGGCAGAGATGTCGCCCGGTAACAAAAAATTAGGCAATGACGCCAGTGCAACATTTCCCGCCCTGCCGATTCCGGATTCAAGCATTCCGCCGTGCCATACCGGAATGTTCATGGAGGCACAGTAATCGTGAATAAGTTTTGATTCGGTATAACCACCAACACGCCCGGGTTTGATATTGATGATCCTGCAACTGTCTAATTCAATGGCCGCACGGGTATCGTCAAGCGAATGGATGCTTTCATCGAGACAAATGGGGGTTTTAAGTTCGCGCTGGAGTTTTGAATGATCATAGATATCTTCATAACCAAGCGGCTGCTCTATCAGCTGTAGATTGTAATCATCCATCTGTTTAAAAATATTGATATCACTCAATGTATAGGCAGAGTTTGCATCAACCTGCAATAAAAGACGGGGAAATTCCTTTCTGAGTGCTTCCACAAATTGAAGATCATACCCCGGAGATATCTTGATCTTAATTCTTTTGTATCCTTCACCAAGATAACCTTCGACTTTTTTAAGGAGTTCACCAACGGACGACTGGATTCCGATACTAACGCCAACATCAATTTTGTTACGTGTTCCGCCTAACATTTTTGATAGCGGTATGTTCCTGGTTTTAGCGAAGGCGTCCCACAAAGCAGCCTCCAATCCGGCTTTAGCCATCATGTGGCCGCGAACCTTGGCATAACTTGCAATTGCTTCGTCAACACTGGCAATATCTTTTCCCAAAATGGACGGAATTAAAAAATCCTTCAGAATATGCCAGGCCGTCTGAACTGTTTCGTACGAGTAAAAAGGAGTGCCTTCAGCCACGCTTTCACCCCACCCTGTTACCCCGTCGGCATCAACCCTGACAATGATATGCTCTTCATCGTATTCTGTTCCCATTGATGTTACAAACGGGCTCACCAGCACCATTTTTATGTGGCGAAGTTCAATTTTTTCTATATGCATAGTCGGTTTTTTTGAATAAACAGGATTATTGATAATTGCTGTTATTTCTTGATTACCCTGAGAATGGGGAAAGGTTCCCCCTTCTTTAAAAGATGAGCATAATTTTTATATGTTATCAACCCAAGCATCGACTTTGGCTCCAGGGCCAACACAACCAGGTTACCTTTGAGCTGAGCGGCCGGAATAAAAAAATAACCGGTGGCTGCGATCGAATCCGGAAATTGCCGGACGGTCACGCTGGGATTTACGACGATGTCACCTTCAAAATCGATTGAGTCAACTGCATTGATAAAATACTGTTCGATGTACCATTCCCCCGTGTCTTTAAATGGAGTCATGATTAGCGAATGCCTGCGTGCCCATTCCACTACCTCTGCTGATTGCGCTGGAATTAAATAGCCTGCCGGTTTTTTAACATCATACAAGGATATTACGACAGGACGATAATCGTTAACGTTGATAACCGAATCGGTACCGGAGAAATAAGAAAACAAAGGAATTCTCAATTGCATGCCGTTTCTGACATGTTCCGATTGAATGGATATTTCTTCGCCGGAAACGCCGGAGATTAATTTTTTCCTCCCCGAAGCAACAATATTTTTGATTGTGTCTTTATACAGGTAAACGTACTCAAGCATTCCACGCATTCCGGTCATCTGTCCCTCAGCCCGGTGTTTCAGGTTTTCAATTAAGTCATCTTTCCCATTCTTGCCCTCCTGTATGAACGAAAATGTGTTTTGTATGCCCATACTCTGCCTGCCATCATTAATGTCAAAAGTACTGTGTCTGATATATTCCACCTCCGGCGGGCCTCCCGGACAATACTCAAAGGATGAAAATTTTCTGTCGCTCAGATATTTTTTAATGAATGGAAGATAATTTTCACCAGATAATTCCCTGATTTCTTTTGATACGTTCAGATTGGTAGTTGTGCCCACCGTTTCGTCAGCATTTTTTCTGTATCCGTACTTAATCCATGCCTCACCATAAGGCCAATATTCATGAACATCAAGGGAAGCTTCAAAAAGATATTTGTCGAAAAGGGCCTGTAAAGCAATCGTTTCTGGCTCAGACAGGATCAAATGGTTACGATTCAGATCAGCATCGTTTGCATTGCGCCTTTTATTTGCCTCTGAGCCATCAGGATTCATCTGCGGGACAAGAACAAAATCAATTTTATCGAAAAGATAACTGTTTTCTGGTCTTAACAACACCTCTGCCAGCAGCAATGCACCCTCTTTGCCGGATTGTTCGTCGCCATGCTGTTGTGCAAAGACAAGCACCCTGATTTTTGATGGATCTTCCCCGAACCGGGAAGAAGAATACTTCAGGGCGTAAAGATTTCTTCCTTCAACCGACTTTCCGATTATCTCTACTTTTAACAAATCAGATTTCTCATCAAGCAAATGAACATATGATGATAATTCATCGTAGGATGTGACTTTGGTATAGTTGTTTTTCTCAAGTGGAGATACAGTTTGCTGTGAAAAAGCAACTAGCGGAAAGAGACTAAAACCGATCAGAAAAAGCAGGATGATGTGAAAACTGCGCATTTTATGATTTTCTTAGAGACTGTTTAAATTTCTTATTTAGTTATATTTCTGTGTGTAAGACTGTGCCGTAGGCACAAAATCTGTGTAGAAACCGAATGTTCTGAGAACCATTTCGTCCCGTACGGGACGAAATAATGCATATATCCCTGTTAT
>CAIYES010000205.1 GCA_903925275.1 uncultured Bacteroidales bacterium | reverse complement strand
CTGGCGTCGGACTTGGATGGGATCCAAACGATACACCGGGTGGACCAGCATTCGACCTAGATGCCAGTGCATTCATGGTTGGTGGTAATTTTAAAATTCCAGCGGATGGGTATTTTGTATTCTACGGGAACCAGATTTCGCCTGATGCAGCAGTTCGTTCTTCAGGCGATGATCAAACCGGAGGCAACAGTGAAGAAGGTGATGATGAAACCTTATTTGTTGATTTGCCTAAAGTAAGTGCCCTGGTTGAGCAAATTATTTTTACAGCTACTATTTGTAAATACCCAAATGATTCAGCAAAGGATCGCCGTACCCTTGATTTGAACTTCGGACAGGTACGTAATTGTTATATCAGGATATACAACCAGGATAATGATGAGGAATTACTTAAATATGACCTAAAGGAAAAATTCACCAATGAGGATGCTCTTGAATTTGGTAGATTGTATCGATCAGGAAATTCTTGGGAATTTGAAGCGATGGGGAGGCCATCTGTTGGCAGCCTAGGAGTTTTAGTTGACATGTATACTTAATCCATCACTAATTTCAACGAAATGGCTATTGACTTAAATAAAAGTGGGGAAGAAAAACCTAAGCCCAAGTTTAATTTATCTAAATCATCAGACGCTCCACCTGAGATTGATAATTTAAAGGGGCCAGTGGAACCAAAAAAGAAATTCGACCTTTCTAAATCATCGGGTCAGGCTCCAGTAGTTGATGTAAAAAAAGGGGCAGAGGAGCAAAAAAAGAAAATCGATATTTCTAAAACATCTAAACCGGCGTCTCAAAGCCCTGTTAATAAAGGAACAACTTCTGAAGCTCAACCGTCTAAAGGTAAAAGCAATAAAACAATCCTCTTTTCAATTATTGGACTAATTTGCCTTGCTTTAATTATTTGGTTCATTATGACTTTGACCAAATCGTCAGATCAAAAACATACCTTAGCTGGTCAGGATTCAATTGGTACTCAAACAAAGATTGATGCAAATACTCCAGCTAATGCTGAGGTAAATGATAACAAACCGGTCACTTCAAATCCGACTGACAGCTCAAAAACTTCTGTATCATCGAAAAAACAGCCGTCTGGAGAATCTCAAGTAACTCAAAAAACTGCTGCACCTCAAGGAAATCAGGCCAATCATGTTCAAGGGAATAATGCAAATACTCCAGGGCAAAATGCATCTAAACAATCTGCCTCAACTAATGCAAATATTCCATATAAGAAAAATGAGGCATATAGATTGTACCATTTCCCATTTGGTGATTTCAACTATTCAAAGGCTGATCCTGATCTGGATAAGCTAGCAGAAGTATTGAAGCAAAACCCAGCAATGAAAATTTCCATTTCAGCTTTTACTGACGATATAGGTGATCCTGATTTCAATATGAATCTTTCTGAAAAACGGGCAAAATCCATTCGTGACTATCTGATGACGAGAGGAATTGATGCCTTACGGATAAAATACCAAGGCAAAGGTATTTCGACAACGTATGGAACAAAAGCTGAAAATCGCAGGGCTGAATTTGTGATGAGTGAATAAGCACAAATCACATTGAGTATATGAGCTCCTGTCATAGACAATGCCAGGAGCTCATTCTGTTTTTAATAATATCATTTTATGATAGCTATTATTAAAATTATTATTGGATTATTTATTTGGTTGGTTTTGCCAATGCTATTAAGAAAGAACATCAAGAAAAAATCTGTTTTTAAGTTTGTTTCGATATCGTGTTTATTCCTTGGTCTTCTGATTATTCTTTATGGAGTACTTGACATCTTAACTGGAATTTTGAGTTTAAATCTGTAACAAAGAAATAATATCATTGCCTTTAAGAACATGTTCATACCAGAGAGTAAATCATAACATAGAATGTATTATTGAGGAGATTATTTACCAAACCCGAATTTTAAGCATTTAAAACTAATGTCATGAGTAACCTGAAAGAATTGAAAAAATCCATCCTCGCCGATGGTGTGATTGATGAGCACGAAGTAAAGCAATTGCGTGAAGTCCTCTATGCAGATGGAGTAATCGATAAGGAGGAGGCCGAATTTCTCTTTGAACTGAATGATGCAGTCTCCGGTAAAAACAATCATCCTAGTTGGGATGTGTTATTTGTAGATGCAATTACTAGTTTCCTACTAGAAGATGAGGTTTCACCAGGGGAGGTTGATGATGATGAGGCTAAGTGGCTTCTTGATAAAATCTTAGGGGATGGAAAACTTGATGATGTAGAGGTTGCTTTATTGAATAATTTAAGGCTTAAATCGAAATCGTTACCCCAAATATTAACGAATCTATTGTAAAACACCATGGAATTAAAAAGACATCACATCGGATTAACTAGCGAACAAGTTTTAAAGAGCCGTAAAGCCCATGGAGTTAATATTTTAACCCCACCTAAGAGAGACCCACTTTGGAAACTATTTCTTGAAAAGTTTGAAGATCCAATTATTCGAATTCTTTTGATTGCGGCATTTCTTTCATTGGGTATCTCAATTGTTCATGGCACCTATGCAGAAACTATTGGAATTTTTTGTGCAATCATGTTAGCTACCGGTGTTGCTTTTTGGTTTGAGATGGATGCAAATAAAAAGTTTGAAATACTGAACCAGGTTAATGACGATACCTTGATCAAAGTCATCAGAAATGGAAATATTTCTGAAATTCCTAAGAGAGAATTAGTCGTTGGTGATATTGTGTTATTAGTAACAGGCGAAGAAGTCCCAGCAGACGGTAAGCTCTTGGAGGCTATTTCATTACAAATCGATGAATCTTGTTTAACCGGCGAACCAATTATTGACAAAACGACAAATCAACGAGATTTTAATAAAGAAGCAACTTATCCATCAAATTCGGCGATGCGAGGCACAAAGGTTATGGACGGTCACGCTATTATCGAAATTGATAAGGTTGGTGATAATACTGAATATGGAAAAGTTGCTGAGAAATCGACTGAAATGAGCGGTGAAGAAACTCCGTTAAATAAACAATTAG
>CAIYES010000204.1 GCA_903925275.1 uncultured Bacteroidales bacterium | reverse complement strand
GTAAGCCACTAGTCTGGTTGATGATCTTTTGCCGAAAAACCACGTAGGGCTTTTCAATCATACAAGCCGTTTCAATCACCAATTCATCAAAAAGTAATAGGTTTGTTGATAAGTTTTTTACCCAAATGCCACTTTAAACAAGATAGTTATAACCACATAATATGAGAAAGATCCTCTTCCCTTGCATTTTAATCTGGTTGCTGATCGGCTGTACCGACAACCATTTTATTACCGACAAATCGTACCGGCAAAAAGTCGAAGAACAATTCAACAAACAGAGCGAACTCGCAAAAACCCGGTCGCAGCAACTCTTTGGTGTATTCGACCAGGATATCACAACGAAGGAAGCCGAGGCACTGAAATTCCTATATGCCTACATGCCGCTCAGCGACCTGGCCGATTATGATGGAAAGTTTTACCTGATGAATGTCCGTGCTTCGTTTGCCGCCCGCGATACTTTTGCATGGGGAAAGACTGTTCCTGAAGCATTATTCCGCCATTTCGTCCTTCCCGTCCGCGTGAACAACGAAAACCTTGATTCATCCCGGTGGGTATTTTTTGAGGAACTGAAAGACCGGATTAAAAAACTACCGATGAACGAGGCCGTGCTCGAAGTCAACCACTGGTGCCATGAAAAGGTAACCTACCGTGGATCGGATGGCCGCACCTCCTCCCCGCTTGCCTCTGTAAAAACCGCTTACGGACGGTGCGGTGAAGAATCGACTTTTACCGTGGCTGCCATGCGTGCAGTGGGCATCCCCGCCCGCCAGTGCTATACCCCGCGTTGGGCACACAGCGATGACAACCACGCCTGGGTGGAGGTATGGGTTGACGGGAAATGGCATTTTATCGGCGCCTGCGAACCAGATGCTGGTCTCGACCTCGCCTGGTTCACCGCGCCTGCCAAACGGGCCATGCTGGTCAACACCAATGTTTTTGGCGACTACGAAGGATCAGAGGATATATTGGTTAAAGACCCACTTTTCACCCGGATCAATATCCTTTCGAATTACGCGGCCACCAAACATGTGTTTGCAAAGGTGGTGGATGAGCAGAAAAAACCTGTGGATAGCGCAGTCGTAGAATTTCAGCTTTACAACTATGCCGAATTTTACACGCTCCATAAAACCACCACCAATCAACAAGGAATGGCCTCTTTCCTTACCGGCCATGGCGACCTGTTGATATGGGCCTCTAAAAACGGAGTCTTCGGTTATCAGAAAATGACTGTATTGAACAGCGACACGGCCGTCATAGTCCTTTCGGTCAAACCGGGTAAGATTTACACCGAAACGTTCGACCTGGTTCCGCCGCCTGAGGTAAAGACCGACGTGAAAGTGAGCGATTCACTGAGGGCCAACAATACGAAACGGCTTGAATTTGAGGATAAAATCCGTGCAAATTATGAATCCACTTTCATCGATTCGGCAAAGAGTGCACGACTGGCCCACACACTCACGTTAAACCCCGATACTTTGTGGTACTTTTTGCATAAATCGCGGGGAAACTGGCGCGAGATCATCAATTTCATCACCGGAACACCTCAAAATCTTAAATACCTTGTCTTTCCGCTGTTATACAATATTTCAGACAAGGATCTGCGGGATGTTTCACCGGATGTGCTCGCCGAACAGGTAAACAACACGTTGAATTATAAACCTTTGAATGTCTCGGCAGAAATATTCAACGCCTTCATCCTGTCGCCAAGGGTTGATAACGAATGGCTGAAGCCTTATAAGGCCTTTTTCAATGAAAAAACTAACCGCTCATTGGTGGAACAATTCCGCAAACACCCCGATTCGCTTGTTGAATGGATCAAAACGAACATAGTTACCGATAACAAGGCCAATTGGGGCAGAGCGCCGCTTACACCCGCAGGTTCATTTGAACTAAAAGTGGCCGATGGCCATTCACGCGACATCCTATTTGTGGCCATGTGCCGCAGCTTCGGAATCCCGGCACGGTTGGAGCCGGGAACACGTATGCCGCAATACTATCTCGATGATGCCTGGCATGATGTTTTCTTTGAAAAACAACCGCAGAAAAACAACGTGCGGGGCAGCCTGGTATTGACTTCTGATCCGGGCAATGACCGGAAACCAGAATACTACACACATTTTACCATTGAAAAATATGAAGACGGGTTCTACAGATCGCTCGATTACGAAACCGATCCGCAGGTTGGGAAATTCCCGTGTACACTCGCCCTTGCTCCCGGAAACTACCTGTTGGTGACCGGAAACCGAATCCAGGGCGGCACGGTGCTGACATCGTTGCAGTTTTTCAACATCGAAGCCGGGAAAACAGTTACACAGACCATTGCGCTGAGAAAAAATCAACTTCCTCCGCCCGACTTTGGAAAGATCGACCTTTCGCTTATCGGCCATAAAATCCCGGATGGTTTGGTGATGGTTTGGGTTGATCCGGGCAGCGAGCCGACAAAACATCTGTTCGCCGACCTGAGGCAACGTAAATCAAGTTTCGAAGATTGGAAAGGCCGTTTTATGCTTATATTCCCGACAGACGAACAGATGAAAACTTTTCAGAAGAAGGAGGCTGCGGCCATCCCTTCAACCATTGAATATGCGATTCAGTCAACCTTCGCGATAAAGCTTCCTGACCTTAAAATCAACCACAGTGTACTAAAGGATCGACCCGTGGTGATTTTCATCAATCAACAGGGTGAAATAAAGTATCTTTCTGAAGGTTATCAGATCGGCATCTGCGACGAACTGCTGAAGCTGATACGTTGATAATTAATGAACCTGCTCCAAAAAATTACCAACATATTTAAACCGCTAAGACGCTAAGACGCAAACATTTCAAATTCAAGTATATAAGTTTTAGCGTCTTCGCGGTGAAAACGAGTTTTCGGAGTGGGCTCATCAATACAATCAAACCTTGTAACCCGGAGGAACGGAAACCGCATTTCAGCATTTTTTTCCGTCAAACGAACTGAATAAAACACAAAACTTCATCATGCTAAAAGAAGAACTTGATGCGTATGCCGAGGCTCACAGCACGCCTGAAACGCCCCTGCTCGCGCGACTGAACCGCGAGACGCATCTTTCGCAGGTTTACCCGCAAATGTTATCGGGTCATCTGCAGGGCACTTTCCTGAGAATGATCAGTCAGATGATTTGTCCCCGGAGGATACTGGAAATAGGAACCTTTACCGGCTATTCAGCCATCAACCTGGCCATGGGCTTGAATTCCTCCCCCATCCCCGGTGAGCGGGGAATCATGCATACCATTGAGGTCAATCCCGAACAGGAGGAGATGATCCGATCGTTTATCCGTGATGCTTCCATGGAAGACCAGATCATCCTGCATATCGGCAAAGCCCTGGAAATCATACCTCAGCTTGACGAAACATGGGATCTGGTGTTCATCGATGCCGACAAGCCCAATTACCTGAACTATTACCATCTGATTTTTCAACATGTCAGGAAAGGCGGATTTATTGTTGCGGATAATGTGTTGTGGGACGGAAAAGTGCTTGGTGATTCAGGGAAAATGGATAAAGACACCCGTGGGATCTGCCAGTTCAATGATTTTGTACAAAATGATGAGCGGGTCGAAAATATGGTGCTTCCTTTACGGGATGGGTTGATGATTATCAGGAAGCTTTGATGACAGGTGTTCTTGGATCAAGTTAAAAATCCGGGGGTTTTACACTTGCTCTCCAATGAGGTTGTCTCAAAAGCCATTTTTCACCGCAAAGACGCCAAGACGCGAAAAACAACTTTTTTGATTTTCAATTCTTTGCGGCTTTGCGTCTTCGCGGTGAAGAAAGAATTTCAGACTTTTGAGTCAGTCTGATTGAGTTTAGCTAGTTTCTGAGGAAGAACATAGCTGATGTAGTGGGGTTTGCAACATTTTGGCAGCGTAGCTGCCTAATCTTTGTAGTAATACAGGACGTAAATCTCAGAGCAGCGTAGCTGCGAAATAGATTATTCGTCTTAATATCGGAAAAACTCAACAGCTATTCTTCCACAGGTTCAACAACCATGTCGCCCCTATGGGGCTCTAAGATTGCAGTGATTTTTCCAGATTCTTTTTCAATAAATCGATTTCAATTTCAAACGTAATCCCCCAAAATTCCTCTTGAGGGGTATTCAAACTATTTTCAGAAATTTATTCTACCCGCCTTTCTATCTACACCATGTTTGAAATTTCAGTCCGGATGTCTGCAGCAATAGCTTCCGGAGGACGGTTTCCGTCAGTGATATAGATCTTCTCCTGGGATTTTAGTTTCTCCATTACTTCAAAATATTTGTTCCTAACAAGGGTGAGATTTTCAATGTTCTCAAAGAGTTCCATCGAAGTTCGTCCTTTGTGGAGCCGCTTCATGCCGGTTTCGGGAGAAATATCAATAAAAATGTTCAGGTCTGGACGCAGCAGACCGGCACTCAATGAATTAGCTTCAATTACCCAGTCAACCGGTATATGTGCGCCGTGATAAGCGTATGAAGAAAAGTAATACCTGTCGGTAATTACGGTAAAACCATCTTCCATTTTTTTCAGCATGCCATCTGTCTTGTTCAGCAGGTGGTTCAACCGGTCGGCGACAAACAGTCCGGCAATTGTACGATGGTCGGCTTCCATTTTATGATTGAAAATATCGCGGATAACACATCCTATCCGGCTGTCAGTCGGCTCAAACGTAGTATAAACTTTATGGCCTGCATTTGTCAAATAGTCGGCCAACAGTTTAACCTGTGTGCTTTTACCGCTGCCGTCAATGCCTTCAAGGGCGAGAAACAGATTTTTTTTCATTTTAACATTGTCCTTTTCTGAGATTGATGACATGCATTTTGATACGATTGTCCCATTAAATTTTGTTAAGGTCCGCCTTCCGGAATTTAGCACACGGACAACCGGTGATGCAGAAACCGCTATACAACCCTGTATTCATACTGAACCGCCTTCAGCTCTTCATTGGCTTTGGTGATCTTCACCTTCAGTTTTTCCTTGAAGGCCACCATTTTCAGATGCAATTCAGGATCAGCGACAGCAAGAATTTCGGTGGCAAGGATCGCGGCATTCTGTGCGCCATTTATTCCCACGGTGGCCACAGGAATACCGGGAGGCATCTGAACAATGGCCAGGAGCGCGTCGAGTCCGTCGAGTGAGGCCTTAATGGGAACCCCGATTACCGGCAGGGTTGTCATAGCGGCTATGACCCCGGGCAGATGGGCTGCCATGCCGGCAGCGGCAATGATGACCCGTATGCCGCGCTGGCGGGCATTTTTTGCGAACTCTTCCACTTTTTCAGGCGTGCGGTGGGCTGACAGTGCGTTAATCTCGAACGGGATCTGCATATCGTTCAGAAATATCGCTGCTGCCTCCATGACCGGGAGATCAGAAGTGCTGCCCATAATGATGCTGACTTTTGGTTCCATGGTATTGTGATTTCTTGTTTCAGGGCAAAATTAGAATATTTTAACTACTTTTGCATGAAAGTAATATACGGTTGATTATGACAAAAGTACAGGTCAGGGAGTTGGTGTTTGAAAAATTTATCGGCAAGGATGAGATTGATGTCGCCGTGCAAAAAGTTGCCGAAGAGATCAACCGCGATTATGCCGGGAAGAACCCGCTTTTGCTGGCCATCCTGAACGGATCTTTTATTTTTGCCTCCGACCTAATGCGCAAGCTCACGATTCCCTGCGAGATCTCATTTGTGAAGTTTGCCTCCTACGCCGGAACGCTCACAACTTCTAAGGTAAAAGAGCTTATCGGCGTAAGCGAAGAACTGGAAGGACGGCATATCATTGTGGTGGAAGACATCGTTGATACGGGCATAACGATGCATAAACTGCTCCAGGACATACGTGAAAAAAATCCGATTGATGTGAGGGTGGCCTGCTTTTGTTTTAAACCGGAGGCATTTGAAAAGAGTTTCAGCATTGATTACCTTGGCATGGAGATTCCAAACGATTTTATTGTGGGCTACGGTCTTGATTATAATGGATACGGAAGGAATTTGCCGGATATTTATAAGGTTGTCAAATAATGTGCTGATGTGCTGATGTGATAATGTGCTGATGTGATAATGTGCTGATGTGCTGATGTGATAATGTGATAATTTGATAGTGTTTTTTGAAATATTATTTTTATGTTCAATTTGATTCTGTTTGGCCCTCCGGGTGCAGGAAAAGGAACCCAGGCCATTAAAATTGCCGAGAAATTCGGCTGGAAACATGTGTCAACCGGTGATATTCTTAGGGCAGAGGTGAGCCTCGGTACACCGCTGGGGTTGAAAGTCAGGGCGGTTATGGAGGCAGGTCATCTTGTCTCCGATGAACTGCTTATTGAGATCATGGAGTCGGTGTTTGTCAACAACAGCACTGTAAAAGGATTTGTACTCGATGGTTTTCCGCGTACCCTGAAGCAGGCTCAGGAACTCGATCAGATGCTGGAAAAGCATGGTGAAACGGTCTCCCTCGTGCTGGCGCTTGAAGTAAATGAAGATGAACTTGTTAAACGTCTGTTGAAACGCGCACAGGATCAGGGTAGAAAAGATGATACCGAAGAGGTGATCAAAAACCGCCTGGTGCAGTATCATCATCACACAAAACCGCTGATTGACTATTACAAAAATAAAAACCTTTATACAGAAATATTCGGTGAAGGGACCATCGATCAAATTTTCGGGCAGCTTTGTTCCGTGATCAAACCCTGATAAATGTCGCTAAATCCGAAATCTGTAACCATACATCGTAAATCCTGATCCAATTGTCTGAATCCAACTTCGTTGATTATGTAAAGATACACTGTGCTTCCGGCAATGGTGGAGCCGGATCGCGGCATTTCATGCGTACCCGTACCAATGCACACGGAGGACCCGACGGAGGCGACGGTGGCCGGGGTGGTCACATCATTCTGAGGGGGAACCAACAGTACTGGACATTGCTGCATCTGAAGTTTACCAAACATCTCAAAGCTGAACACGGGGGAGCAGGATCAAAACAGCTTATGCATGGTGCGAATGGAAAGGATGTTATTGTCGATATTCCCCTCGGAACCATTGCACGAGATTCTGAAACCGGAGAATTTGAATGTGAGATCACCGAGGACGGGCAAACCCACATTCTCGTACCCGGCGGTCGCGGAGGTTTGGGCAACGATCATTTTAAAACCGCCACCCGGCAGGCTCCTAAGTTTGCACAACCGGGAGAAACCGGCCTCGAATTCTGGAAAACCCTTGAGTTGAAACTTTTAGCCGATGTTGGATTGGTTGGTTTTCCCAATGCAGGCAAATCCACCCTTTTATCGGTTATTTCGGCTGCAAAACCTCAAATTGCCGATTACCCGTTTACGACTTTGGTTCCAAATCTTGGAATTGTCAGGTTCCATGGAAAAAAATCCTTCGTAATGGCCGACATCCCGGGTATTATCGAAGGAGCACATGAAGGAAAAGGCCTGGGATTGCGTTTTCTGCGGCACATTGAACGAAATGCCGCGTTGTTGTTCATGGTTCCGGCCGATTCAAAGGATATCAGAAAGGAATACCAGATTTTACTGAATGAACTGGAGCAATATAACCCCGAATTGCTCGACAAATACCGTGTCCTCGCCATTACCAAATCCGACCTGGCCGATGATGAAATTATCAGGGAGCTGAAAAAGGATCTGCCTGATATCCCAAGTGTATTTATCTCATCGCATCAACAAACCGGATTGGAAAAGCTGAAAAAAATTCTTTGGGAGGAATTAAACCGGGAGACGGAAATTAGTTGAAATTAATAATTATTAATTATTAATTAATAATTGCAAGAGGAACTGTTAATTTCAGTTTATAATTGTTTTATTACTCCTTTCTTTGGCATTACTATCAGCATGATTGAATGATCGAAACCCTTAAATCCATTGATCAGCGCCTGTTTTTTTTCCTTAACGGACTGCATTCCCCGTTTATGGATACTGTTATGTATTGGGGCACCAAATCCCTGATCTGGTTGCCGCTGTTTATGTTGCTGCTCTTTCTGGTGATCAGGAAATACAGGTGGCAAACACTATGGATTTTGCTTTTTGCCACACTCATGATCCTTGTCAGCGATCAGCTTTCGAATATCATCAAGGATTTGGTTGCAAGGCCGCGACCCACACATGAGCCCGGCCTGAGCGGGATTCATACCGTTTTAGGGTATACCGGCGGACAATACGGGTTCTATTCAGCCCATGCTTCCACCACGATGGCTATCGCTGTTTATATGATTATCCTCCTGCAAATTCAAAACCGGTACTTTACCCTGCTGATGCTTTGCTGGGCCTTCTTCATGGCTTATACACGCCTCTATCTGGGGGTTCATTATCCCGCCGACCTGCTTGCAGGCTGGCTGGCCGGCGGACTGATCGGATGGGGTTCGGGGTGGACATGCCAGTGGTTCGTTTGCACAGAGGCTGGCTGAAGGATTGTAATTTAGAGACTGTTTAAATTTTATTTTTTCACATCCCTTTAGGGATTTTTTGTGGGTAGAAAAACAGGGATAGATGCATTATCTCATCCCGTACGGGACGAAATGGTTCTCAGAACATTCGATTTCTAACCAGATTTTGTGCCTACCGTACCGTCTTACGCACGGCAATATAACGAAATAATGCGAATCAAGGGTTGACAATTTGTAATCACTCAAAGCCCTGAAAGGGCTAGATCTCAATAACCGTGGGTGAAGCCCACGACAATGATACCCGATCGTTCATCCAGCCCTGAAGGGGCTGAATATCACATATACAGCCCCTTCAGGGCTGAGTTTTCCGGCTTGCCCTGGCCTGTGGGCTTCACCCACGGTTATTGACATTAAGCCACTTCATTGCTATTTGATTCCAACCCTTGATTCGCATAAATATTAAATTTAAACAAACGCTTTAGGTGGAGAAAAACCACCTTGCATATATCAATTCATGAACAATCAGCGTTTATTAATAAACCTGTACCTACCATTATGAGGAAGTTACTGAAAACCATATTTTTAATGATCATCCTGGGTTTCCTTGCCCCATGGAATGTCTTTTCTGCCGGACCACTTGACCCTGTGAGATTGGGAACCTGGGTTGTGAATGCAGGCGTTGG
The DNA here is from genome assembly GCA_903925275.1 of uncultured Bacteroidales bacterium. Classification (GTDB taxonomy): domain Bacteria; phylum Bacteroidota; class Bacteroidia; order Bacteroidales; family FEN-979; genus CAIVAT01. Next base: position 15,289 of record CAIYES010000204.1, on the reverse strand, counting down.
CCCCGGCACACATTATTTTGGCAATGGCATCGGCTTTGGTCCTGCTCTGAAGGCATCATTTGAAGCGGGAATGTGGGATTTGGGTCCCGGTGTGATAACGCTTGGAGGTGAAGCTGCATTTTCATATTTCAGCCACCACTATGGAGATGGCTGGAATGAATCGTGGGCGAATTTTATTTTTGCAGCCAGAGGTGCTTATCACTACGGATGGGATGTGGAGGGTTTGGATACCTATGGAGGAATCCCACTGGGAATCGGGTTTTGCGGACATGGTTGGAGCCATAATGCCGGTCATAGCGGGTATACACCTATTTATCCTTATGCCGGAATATTCTTTGGCGCCTCCTGGTTTTTTACAAAAACAATTGGGATCAACGGCGAAGTGGGATATAATTCTACCTACGCCAATATCGGGGTGATCTATAAACTGAAATAGCCGGGAAAGTTCCCTGAGGAAGGTATCCGTAACCTCATGACTTTTAAATTCCTAACGGCGGATCAAGAGAAATTTCTGGGGAGGGGGGGAAAGGATTTCAGATTTCAGATTTCAGATATCAAATTTCGGATTGCAGATTTCAGATTTCAGATATCAAATTTCGGATTTCAGATTTCAGATTTCAGATATTAACATTTAACATCTCACATCTCAGTGTATGCAATAGTCCAGTGTAATGGGGGTTAGTACAAATACAAAAGACAGAAAAGTGAAATCTGAAATCTGAAATGTGAATTTTATGCTTTGCTATCTTCCCCACGGAAATTCCGCTTGATCCAATTTCTGGGGGATTATTTTTTAATTGAAATCGATATGATAAAAAAGAATCTGGAAAACCATTGCAATCTTAGACTTCATAGGGGTGATATCTTTGTAGCACGAGAAAAGAGGACCATTTCCAGAGCCCCATCGGGGCGATATGGTTGCAGAACCTGTCGAAGCATTGCTGTTGAATTCATCAAACATTAAACCGAATAATCTATTTCGCAGCTACGCTGCTCAGATATCTACGCACTGTATTTACTACAAAGATCAGGCAGCTACGCTGCCAATTGGGAAACTAGTGTAAAACCCAATGATTTTCAACTTGATCCCCGGCAGCCGATATCAGCCAGGGGAACTAGTGTAAAACCCTATGATTTTTGACTTGATCCCCGGCAGCCGATATCAGCCAGGGGAACTAGTGTAAAACCCTATGATTTTTGACTTTATCCTTGGCAGCAGATATCAGCCAATGGATATTTTGAACAAGTGAAAAAATCTAAGATTTTTCACTTGATTCCTAACAGCGAAGCCTGAATCCGGGCCACCATGGGATGGGATGGATCTTCATTGATGAGTGTCATGTAGCATCCCAATGCCGATAGTTTCCAGGCATGGGTGATCCCGTTGTCTCTGATCAGATAAATATGCCTGAAATGCTTTGTATGAGCGATTTTTAAAGAGATGCACGCCTGGATGGCACGGTACACGGCCTGGTCGATGGAATGTTCATCTTCAAAACCGAAGTGTTCAAGCAGGTCGCAGGAAAGGAAACGCAGATCACGGGCTTCACAGGCTTCAATAAAATCGAAAAGCACCTGCGGAATGGGGTTATGTTCGTAGAGTACCAGCATGGTTTTTGATTTTATGGGCGTAAAGCACTTAATTTTTTAAATAATTCTATCTCCTCCTTTGAAAGATTTTGCGGAACATCCACCAGGATTTTCACATACAGGGAACCCGATTCGCCATTTTTCAGGTACACAGGCATCCCTAAGCCCTTCAGCCGAAGCGTCTTCCCGGTTTGGGTTTCCGGAGGGATATTAATGCCGGCACTTCCGGTCATGGTAGTGATGGTCACCTTGCCGCCCAATACTGCAGTATAGAGGGGGATGTGAATCTCCGCATGGAGATCATCTTCTTTCCTTACGAATCGCTGATCGGCTTCAACCCCCACATGCAGGTAAAGATGCCCGCTGTTTCCGCCACGCCGGCCTTTTGCTCCTTTGCCTTTTACACGTAAAACCTGACCGTCGCGAATGCCTGGCGGAACCGTTATGTTTATTTTCTCTTCGCCGATCGCCAGCATCCGTTGTACACCCCTGAAGGCCTCCTCAAGGGTAATGGTCAGCCTGGCTTCATAATCCTGTCCTTTCAGTGGTACCTCCTGGTTTACACGCTGATTGCTCCTTTCACGACCTTCGCCGCCAAAGAAAGAGTTGAAAAAGTCGGAAAAATCGGTGCCTTCAAAATCCTCGGGAGCATAGTTACGAGAATTCTGTTTCCCCTGTCCCTGCTGCGCCCATTGCGAAAAGTCAGGATTTCCCTGCTGCCCGCCCGTTTCAGCCTGTGCGTAATGCTGCCAGTTGGAACCCAACGTATCGTATTTTCCGCGTTTTTCAGGATCACTCAACACTTCGTAAGCTTCGCCCAACTCCTTGAACTTATCCTCCGACTGCTTGTTCCCCGGATTCTTGTCAGGATGATACTTGACGGCAAGCTTTCGGTACTGCTTCTTAATTTCGGCTTGCGTAGCCTCTTTGGTGACACCTAAGGTCTTATAGTAGTCTTTGTAGTCCATGGTAAAATGGTAAACGGGTAAATTGGTAAACGGGTAAACGGGTAAACGGGTGAACGGGTAATTAATAATTAATTATGATAGCAACCTCCCATACATAGCTTGCATTGTCTGCATTGCTTGCATTGTCTGCATTGCTTGCATTGTCTGCATTGTTTGCATTGTCTGCATTGTTTGCATTGTTTTCATTCAGTAGCCATAGTTTCTTCCTTCATACTTCTCAACCTTGATTTTAAAGACATTCACTTCCCGGATGGAAGGTGGATTGAATTTGAATTCGCCTTTGGTATACTGTGCCATTACAAGATGCATGGCTGCGATTTTTTCATCGGGGTCATTAATGAATTCTGCTTTTCCGTAACAGAGTACGCTGCGGTATTTCATGCTCCACGAGCAGGCGACCTGCTCATTCTGGTAACGCAATATCTGATCGGTGGTGAAGTTGATGCATACCTCCGGATGTTGCCGGAGGATGTCGATCTTCTTTCCATGCTGCGCGCCGTGTAGGTAGATCACATCATCCTTAAACCCGAAATTCATCGGGATTACATATGGTTTATTGTCAAGATCAGTCATGGCGAGATGACACCACAGGCAGTGTTGAATAATCTCAACGAATTCCTTTTTCTCAGTAATTGCGCGTGCTCTCATCGTGTGAAACAATCTTTTCCAATAACGAAGAAATAGCTGAAAGAATAATGCTGAAGAGCAGTGCCCACCAGAACCCATCAACCACAAACCCTTTGACCCAGTAACCGGCGATCATAATAATGAACGCGTTGATGACCAATAAAAACAAACCAAATGTGAGGATGGTGAACGGAATTGTAAGAATAACCATTACCGGTTTGAGAAAGACATTCAGTAAAATCAGCACCAGGGCAACAAGCAAGGCTGTCCAGAAGGAACTTATATGGATACCTGGCAACAGATAACCGGCGAGCATAATTGCAGCCGAAGTGATAAGAAGTTTTGGAATGAAGTGCATATTGTTGATTTTTAAAGTTTTTTATCTCATTACAAAGTTAGTAAATTTAAAGTTTGAGTCCACTCCGAAACGCTTTTTCACTGCGTAGACACGAAGAGTCTGTTTAAATTTCGTATTTAGTTATATTTCTGTGTAAGACTGTGCCTTAGGCACAAAATATGGGTAGAAATTGAATGTCCTGAGAACAATCTCGTCCCGTACGGAACGAAATAATGCACCTATCCCTGTTATTCTACCCACATAAAATCCCTAACGGGATTTAAAAACAAATTTAAGCAGTCTATAAGACGTTAAAATATTTTATTTTAACCGGACAGTAATTATTGATCTGCAAACCAGCAAATATTGAGTAAGAAAAGATATCTCCGGGTAATTGATGCGATATTGTGTAAATTTGACTTTGGTTTTAACTGCATATTGCAAATGGCGGAAAAGGTGAATGACCGGACAGTATTTTCTCTTTCTGAGGTGACTGCGAGTATTCAAAAAACGTTGTCTGACAGATATACAACCTCATTCTGGGTTAAAGCCGAGATGAATAAATTGAACCATTACCCTCAATCAGGGCACTGTTATCCCGATCTAGTCGAAAAAGCTGATGGAAAAATTATCGCTGAAATACGTTCAAATATCTGGAAGGATGACTTTCAAAGAATCAATGACAATTTCCTGAATGTATTGCACGAACCGCTTAAAAACGGCATCAACATTCTATTCTGTGCGAAGGTTTCATACAATCCCATTTATGGCCTGAGTTTACGGATTCTTGACATTGATCCGTCCTATTCGCTCGGTGAACTTGAAAAGGAGAAACAGCAGACCATTGAAAAAATCAGAAAAGAGGGCATTTTCAATGCAAACAAATCCCTGAAACTCGCCCTGGTTCCCAAAAGGATCGCCATCATATCGGTGCAAACCAGCAAAGGTTATTCCGATTTCCGGCAGGTGCTTGATGGCAACCCCTGGGGTTATTCGTTTTTTCTCATGCTGTTTCCTTCTCTTCTCCAGGGTGAAAATGCGGTTGAATCGATCATCAGCCAGATGATTCGCATTAAAAAGGTAAAACATCATTTCGATGCTGTAGCCATCATCCGCGGTGGCGGCGGAGATGTTGGACTGACATGCTACAACAATTATGAGCTGTCAAAAGAGATTGCCCTGTTCCCGATCCCGGTCATAACAGGCATCGGACATTCCACCAATGAAACCGTAGCCGAACTTATTGCATTCAAAAACGCGATAACCCCCACTGATCTGGCCGATTTTCTGATCCAGAAGTTTCATAATTTTTCAGTTCCGCTGCAAAAGGCACAGGAATCAATCGTTGACAGGTTTACGGCGTTGATAAAGGATGAAAAACTCAGGATCCTGAACGCAGTCAGATACTTTAAAAAAGATGTCATTTCCTTTATCAATCAGGCAACCTGGATTGTCGACCGGCAAATTTCGCTCCTTGAAAAAGGATCCGGATGGGTTATATCCTCAAATAAACTGCGCCTTGGATCAGAAAAAGTCATCATTTTTGATAAAGCGGGCATATTTATGCGAAATGAAAACAGTTCAATTGCCGCGATTGAGAAAAACATTGAGCTGATGAACCCTGTAAATGTTCTGAACCGGGGATACAGCATCACGCTAATCAACGGCAAGGCATTGAAAAGTGTCGCTGATCTTCAGGAAGGAGCTATCCTGAAAACGATTCTCCCCGACGGAGATATCATCAGTATTGCAAAAACCATTCATCAAACTGAACAGCCATGAAGGAGAAACCCGGTTATACAGCAGCTTTTGAAGAACTTCAGCACATAGTCTCTGAAATTGAAGGGGGAAATATTTCTGTCGATGAACTATCCGATAAGGTAAAACGCGCAGCATTCCTGATAAAGATTTGCAAAAACAAACTGACCGCCACCGAAGGGGATGTCAACACAATTTTAAAGGAACTTGAATCCGCCGATGGTCCCGACCAGGATCAGGATTAACCCGATTATCCGCGATAATTTTGTTAACTCACATAGGGGATACGCCATGGCGTGGCGACACGCAATGTGGTGGGACACGCCATGCTTTGGGGACACGCTATGCTTTGGGGACACGCCATGCGGTGGGGACACGCCATGGCGTGTCCCTACAGTCCATCATCCGTTGCCTGTAGGGCCATGCCATGGCATGGCCCCACATCAAGCCTTATCCCATCAACCATCATTTCACCATCACCGACGAATTTGGTATATTATTTAACACCAATATTAAATGAACATGGTTTGGCATAAAAACATGTTCAGCAACCATTGGGGGAGCTGTCATCAAATATTAAGACATCATCTTCAATCTGGTAAAAGAATCAGGGAATTTGCCTCTACCCAAAACAACAAATAACGAAATAGCCCTGATACAGATATAACAGCAATATGATTTTATTATGGAAAAATACACATTTAAGTATTTTTATACTATATTTGCCAGTTAATGATCTTGCACGCAGAGTTCACTCGAAAAACTAACCATCCCGGTAGTTGGTTACCCTGAAAGATATTGGTAATGTAAGGTAACCCGAAAACATAATTTTCAATTAATTAACTTTTAAGCTGGATTAATGATGAAAACATTGAACTATTTAATACCTTTTTTGGTTGTTGTTTTTTCAATAATAAGTCAGGAAGTCAGGTGTCAGGTGTCAATAAATTCAGACGGCAGCAACGCGGATCCTTCGGCCATGCTGGAAATAAAATCGGCTGACAAAGGGTTTTTACTGCCACGGATTGACTTTAACAACCGCCCAACAAATCCCACCGTAGGCTTGATGATCTATGTAACATCGCACGGACCCATTGGAAACGGGATCTATGTATTTGGCGATAGAGGATGGGAAAAGATTACCACCACACAAGCTTTCTATTTGGGGCTGCATTACGGCGGAGGAGTCATTTTTTATGTTGATCCTTCCGGACAGCATGGATTAATCTCGGATGAAGTGGATTTGCCTGATAATCATCCGTATGGCTGCAACAACACGGTTCTTGGTGCAGATGGAACCGACCTGGGCACAGGCTCACCGAATACAGCAACAATTGTCGCTAACTGCCCTGAACCTGACATAGCAGCTAAGGCGTGTGTTTCTTCAACGCAGGGTGGCTTTACGGATTGGTTTCAGCCATCAAGGGACGAACTGGACTCGATGTATGTTCACCAGGCAATCATCGGTGGATTCACTACCGGAGGGTGGTATTTGACTTCGAGCGAGCAATCCGATACCGGTGCCTGGATTGTAATTTTCAATAGCGGAACTCCCTCTATAGCCTGGACGGATAAAGTTAATCTTTTCCCTGTAAGGTGTATCAGGAGTTTTTAATTAAAACCCACCAGGTTTTAAAAACCTGGAAGGTTTGTTAAAACAGTTTCCTGTAAACCTCTTCGATTTTAGACACGGGGATGATCTGGATGGAATAGCGTTTAAAATCGAGGCCTTTGATATTGTACCTGGAGATAAATATCCGTTCGAAACCCAACTTATCAGCTTCTGAAATCCTTTGTTCGACGCGGTTAATCGGACGAATTTCGCCGCTCAGCCCTACTTCGGCGGCAAAGCAGGTCTTTGAATCAACCGGCGTGTCCTGGTTCGATGAAAGCACTGCCGCCACCACCGCCAGGTCAATGGCTGGATCCTCCACTTTTATACCCCCGGCAATGTTGAGAAATACATCTTTGTGACCCAGCTTGAAGCCACTGCGTTTTTCAAGCACGGCCAGCAGCATGTTGAGTCGCCGTGCGTCAAATCCGGTGGTTGAGCGTTGTGGTGTGCCATACACCGCGCTGCTTACCAAAGCCTGGGTTTCGATGAGCATGGGCCGCTGACCTTCGATCATGGCTGCGATTGCAATACCACTCACCGCTTCATCGCGCTGACTGAGCAAAATTTCCGAAGGATTTGAGACTTCGCGCAAACCGGTGTCGTTCATCTCGTAGATTCCCAATTCGGAGGTAGATCCGAAACGGTTTTTAAGGGAACGAAGGATGCGGTAACCATAATTGCGGTCGCCTTCAAATTGCAGCACGGTATCAACCATGTGTTCGAGGATCTTTGGACCGGCAAGGCTGCCATCCTTGGTGATATGTCCGATAAGGAAAACGGGGGTGTTTTTGATCTTCGAATATTTTTGCATCCCGGCTGCACACTCCTTGATCTGTGAAACACTGCCGGCCGACGAATCAATGAGATCGGTTTGAAGCGTTTGAATCGAATCGACGATGATGATACCTGGTTTCAATGATTCAAGATGCCTGTAAATGGCTTCGGTATTGGTTTCGGTAAGGATGAAGCAGTTATCATGTTGAATTCCGAGTCGTTCAGCCCGCATCCTGATCTGCTGATCGCTCTCCTCTCCGCTGATGTACAGAACCTGCTGATCTGAGCATTTCATGGCCACCTGCAACATCAGGGTTGATTTGCCAATCCCGGGTTCCCCTCCTATCAGCGTAAGCGAACCGGGAACAAGACCCCCTCCCAGCACACGGTTCAACTCCTGGTCGTGGGTGTTGATGCGGGCCTCATGGCTGAAGGTAATTTCAGAAATCCGTACCGGAACCACCGACCTCGGATCACGGATTACGGCTCCCGGCAATCCTTTCTCCTCCCGCTGAATCACCTCTTCCACAAATGTGTTCCACTCCCCACAGGCATTGCATTTGCCCATCCACTTGGGAGACTGTGCGCCGCAGTTCTGGCAAAAAAAGGCTGTTTTGAGTTTGGACACTTTTGAAAATTAATGCAAACAATGCAAACAATGCAAGCAATGCAAACAATGCAGGCAATGAAGGAAATAAATAATTAAAGAACGGGTAATGACTAAATAAAAATTTCTTTTGTCAATAAATACAAATCCTAAACTTGGAAAGGAAAATATTGGCTTTCCCAAAATGGCAATTAAATTTCAACGCGTCAATCTTCATTTGTCACTTGTCATTTGTCACTTGTCATTTGTCATTTGTCACTTTTACAAGTGTACTTTATGCGCCAATTCGATGGTATGGCTTGTCGAATATCCCTTGGTCAATTCGATGGTGACAACCTCGCCACCGCGGGCTTTAACCACATCGGCACCTACGATCTCTTTTCCATCGTAATCTTTTCCTTTAACCAGTATGTCAGGTTGAATGAGTTTGATCAGGTCGAGGGGGGTGTTTTGGTCAAAAACGACCACAGCATCAACAAATGACAATGCACAAAGCGTTACTGAACGGGCCTCTTCGTTGTTGACCGGGCGGTGGGCGCCTTTGATCCGCCGCACGGAATCGTCGGAATTAAGACCCACAATGAGGATATGTCCCAGATCGCGTGCCTTGGCAAGATATTCAATATGTCCGAGGTGCAGTACATCGAAGCATCCGTTGCTGAACACAAGCTTTTTATCTTTGAACCGCCAGATTGCAAGTTGTCGCTGAAGATGATCCCAGGAATAAATTTTTGACTTTATCAGACTAAGCCTTTCCATTGGTTTGTTTGTTGAATGAAAGAAAAAGTAACGAAATTCCACCGATCACCAGGATCATGCTGGTTTGGGCAGTCCAGGAAATCCATCCCAGGGCCAGCCCGGTTGTACGGATGATGCCATAGAGCAACATTGTTTCCTGGATAATGGCCGGGTAAAGCCCTATCCCTCCGGGTGTGAACATGATCCCGAATGTTCCCAGTACAAGCGACGAAAGCCCGGCACCCGGGCTGAGGGTAGCGGTATCGGGAAAGCAGAAAAAACATACATAGATCATGAAAAAGTACAGTGTCCAGATGGCAATGGAATAAAATACAAACAGTCCCGGCCTGCGGATCTGACTGAGCGATTTCAAACCTTCCCAGAAACCAAGGATCAGTTTTTTAATGGTTAGAAACAACCTGGATGAGGCGATTTTACGCCTCATCATATAGAGCGCTGCAACAATGATAAGCAAAATTGCAGCCGCCGAAATGATGAAGACCTTGCTGAATATCGGGTTTTGAAATTTCTCGGCTAATTTCGGGTAAATGCTGGTATTCAGATAATGGCCAATGGTACCAGCCTGGGTTGCAACCATCAGGAAGAACAAGAGGATAAAGATGATCATGTCGATGGTGCGCTCCGTAATCACGGTGCCGAATGATTTGTTGAAGGGAATTTTCTCATAGCGGGCGAGGATCCCGCACCGCGTCACCTCACCCAACCGGGGAAAAGCCATGTTGGCAAAGTACCCGACCATCACGGCAAAAAAGGTGTTTTTCAGAGATGGATGATAACCCATGGGCTCGAAAAATAACATCCATCTCAAGGTACGGAGCACATGACTGGTTATTCCCATCACGATGGTAAGAATCACCCAATTGTAATTGGCCGTCCGGAATGAATGGAGTATCTGCGTTCGTTCTTCGGGAGAGAGCCCCCGCAATGACAACCAAATAATAACGATGCCCAGCCCCAGGAAAATCGTAAATTTAATAAAGGTAGCTACCCGGTTTTTCGGCGGCATCCCTTCGGTCAGGATTTCGGTCATTACCGCGGTTTTTTACCTTTTATCAGTTTGTTTTTTGAATCGGGAAAGGCGATGGAGGGTTTGAATTTTTTCGCTGCTTCAAAATCCATCATGGCATAAGAAACAATGATTATCAGATCGTTGGGAAGAAATTTACGAGCTGCGGCGCCGTTTAAACATATGGTTCCGCTTCCGCGCTTTCCTTTTATCACATAGGTTTCGATCCGTTCGCCATTGTTGATGTTCAATACCTGCACTTTTTCAAATTCGATAAGATTCGATTCATTCATCAGTTTTTCGTCAATCGTAATACTGCCAACATAGTTGATGTTGGCATCGGTGACGGTGGCGCGATGGATTTTCGATTTTAATACTTGAATCTGCATCATGCTGCAAAATTACAAAAAAAGTTCAATATTATCGATCAGGCGAACATCGCCTAAGAAAACCGCGGTAAATGCCATGGCCTGCTCTTTGCGGTTCAGATTTTTCAATGGCAGCAAGGTGTCTTTATCACCGATTTCGAAATATTCAACCCTAAGATCAGGATATTCCTGGATCTTTTTAACAGCCCATTCCTTCAGTTCACCGACCGTAGATTTTCCAGTTTTTGCTTTCAATTTCGACAATACTTCGTATATTTTTGGTGCCAGGTTCCGCTCGGAAATGGTAAGGCGCATGTTGCGTGAGCTCATGGCCAATCCGTCGGCCTCGCGCACGGTTTCACAGGCCACAATCTCAGGTGCGAGATGGAGGGTTTTAACCATGTGACGGATAATGGCCAGTTGCTGATAATCCTTTTTCCCGAAATAGGCCCGCGCCGGATTTACAATGTCAAATAGTTTTTTCACAATGATGGCGACACCTTTGAAGTGACCGGGGCGAAATTTCCCCTCCATCACCTTATCGAGCATGCCAAAGTCAACATCAATATCGGGGGTCTCTCCTTCCGGGTACATCGCTGAAGCTTCAGGGGCAAAAAGAACATCACAGCCGCACTCCAAAAGTAACTTTGCATCGTAAACCAGCGTGCGGGGATATTTATTCAGGTCTTCCCTGTTGTTGAACTGGGCGGGATTCACAAAAATGCTGCAAACCGTGAGGTCATTTTCCATTTTTGACCGTTTTATCAGGGATAGATGCCCATCGTGAAGCGCACCCATGGTTGGAACGAATCCGATCATCAGGCCTCTTTCTCTTTCGGTGTTAAGATAATCCACTGTTTCTGCAATACTCGTAAACTGTTTCATTATGTATGTTTTGCAACGAAATGAATGTATCGGTTTTATTTACCCCCCCCGGGGGAATGAAGATTTGCCTGGTGAATGGCATGTCTGTTAATATTGGCAACGTAGTTGCCTGATTTTTTCTTTGTAGCTGATAAACAATGTCGCCTAAATGGATTTATAAACAAACATACATAATAATTGCGATTCATACCCGAACGACATCAAAATCAAATACTTTGGTATAATGTTCTCTAATGTGATTTTCTATTGTGACCTATTGTGTCTATTGTGTTGTAAATGAATGTATTATAAACTACCACATTAGGCACATTAGAACACAATAGAAAATCACATTAGGTATTTCGGAGATTGCACTATGTATTAATTTGAAAAACAAAGCCTCTGGATTTATAACGGCAATTTACCTGTTTCTCCGTAAAGGCCACTGTTGGGTATGTCACGAAGAACCACAGAGAATCCTTACCGCATGTTTCAAAGCGAAAAATCAGGAATCAATCATCAGGTTAGTAGATATTTAGCTAATCCTCCCCGGGCACGCTCCAAGAGGTTGGGAGAGGTTAAGACTTCTTACGCCAGTATTTTTTGGATTTTGAATAAAGCCGGTCGAAAAACGAATGTTTCAATTCTTTTTCCTTGTCGTCGGAATAGTATCCGTGCCCGTAACCATATCCATATCCGTAGCCATAACCATATCCGTAACCGTAACCATACGCACCATCATCGAGGTTGAAATCATTCAGCAGGATGGCCATGTTTGGGGTGCTGTGCGACTCCAGGTCGCGGATCACCCTCGAGAAGATCTTCTTGTGAGTAACCCCCTGGCGGACAACCAGGAGATTGGCGTCGGAATGCTTCATGAGGAGCGTGGCATCGGTAACCAGCGCCACCGGTGGCGTGTCGATGATGATGTAATCATAGATGTTCTTCAGCTTGTCGAAAAGTTCCGTGCATTTTTCGGAAGCAATAAGCTCGGCAGGGTTAGGCGGAATAGGCCCGGCCATGAGGATGTCGAGATTTTCAACACCCGACGACTTGATCACTTCATTGAGGCTCCGCTCATTGACAAGGTAAGAGCTTATCCCATCGGTGTTGGTGAGGTCGAAATCCTCGAAAATTTTTGGCTTGCGAAGGTCGAATCCCATCAGAAGCGTCTTTTTGCCGTAAAGGGCAAAAATCGAGGCCAGGTTTATCGACACAAACGTTTTACCGGCCCCCACCATATCTGAGGTGATCAGGATGGTTTGCTGTTCCTTTCGCTGCAACAGGTAATTGATGTTGGTGCGTACCGTGCGAAAAGCCTCCGTACTGGTCGAGTTTGGCGAATCAATCACAACACGGGTGCCCCTCTTGCTGTGAAGCAGGTTGCCCAGGAAAGGCAGTTGTGTCAGCTTTTCAATGTCCTCGCGCGACTGGATCGTTTTGTTGAAGTAGTCTTTCCCGATGATATAGAGAATGGGTAGCAAGATTCCCAGTAAAAGTGCAATGATATAATTCTGGCTGGCATTCGGAAAAATTAGACTGACTCTTGTACTGGAAGCCTGGTCGATGATCTCATTGTCGGGTGTGTTGGCGGCCCGGGTTATCTGCGCTTCCGAACGCTTCTGGAGCAGGAAGGTGTAAGAAGCATCGATCAGTTTGAATTTGCGTTCAATCCCGAACAATACCCGCTGGGTTTCGGGCAGATTGTTGATCCGGGCATTCATCTCCGCCATTCTTTTTTCAATTTCATTCGACGCCGTCTCATTTGAATTCAATGCATTGCAGGCATTTTCGTAGAGTGCATTTTTCGTCGTATTGATCTGGTTTTCGAGCGATATCAGGTTGGGGTTTTTCTCTTTCGAATACTGTGCAGCTTCTGATCTGCGCATGTACAGTGTGGTTAACTGCATGGTCAGGTCGTTCAGAATCGGGTTATCTATTCCCATCGAAGCGGGAACGATCATTTCATCGAGTTTGTGGTTTGACTCGATGTATTTTTTCATGTTTTTCAGGTAACTGTTTTTTACCATCAGGATGGCTTTTTCATCCTGCAATTCCATCATTTTGTCAAACACCTGCTGCGATTGTGCATCGAGGTTCATGATCTCATTGGTGGTCCTGAAATTCCGGAGTACTTTTTCCGACATGTTCAGCGAATCGGAAATTCCCAGGAGCTCCTGGTCAATGAAGTTGATGGTACGGGTGGCCACAATATTTTTCTTTTCGAGACCGCTTATCAAATATTCATTGGTGAGCGCATTGATGAAATCGGCTGCTTTACCGGCATTGGTGCTTTTTATTTTTATGACAATCACAGAGGCATCCTTTTTCACGGGGGCCACCGTAAACGACCTGAATTCATCAACCAATCCTGAATAATCGCGGAATATAAATGCAAAGGATTTTTTGTAATCCAGGCTTTCATCGAAGTTGTCGGTAAGGATCACCTTGAACCTGAAATCTTTCTGCTGGATCACCTGGTGAAAAGAGTAGAGCGCACTGAACTGAATGTTTTCCTTACGGTTTTTTACAAATGTTTTTCCGGCGAAATCGTAAAAGGATACATTTTCGGCTTCGGCCTCAAGCTTGAACTGGGTGGGTGAAACGATGGTCAGGTTGAACTTCATATTCACCGGTTGGGGATACGAGGTATCCATGATCACCCTGAAAGGAGCTTCCCTGTATAATTCCGGTGAAGGATAAAAGGGATTCCCGTTGTAATAGCGTTTGAAAGCAATGACCGGATTCTGGCGGTAGAACTCCCTGAACAGGAATTTCTCCCTGCTGAAATACGACACCTCATACCCGGTTTTTTGCATGGTACGATTTACCAGGTAATAGGATGAGAGAATCTCTATTTCGTTCTGCAGGTTCTGCATATTGTTGAACATGCCAATTCCAAGAATGTCCTGGGGGTTGATCTTGTTTTCCGATTTATCCTTGATGAGCACAGTCGATTTGACTTCATACACCGGTCGGGCGTATTTATTGAAAAAAAAACAGAGCATCAGGCTGACCACAAGGGTTATGGCAAAGAGGTACCAGTAATGGTAGCATTTGAATAAAAATTCCTGATAATTAAATGATGGTTCCTGCAGATGGTCGAAATCCTGGTTATACTCGTTCACGGAAAATTTTATTTTATTTTGATGTAGTTGATCAGCAACAGTGCCGTGGTAACTGACGAAAGCACGATTGCCCATGGGAACGTGGATCCCAACCCCCAGCGCTTGTAACCAAGGGGAGAAATATAAACGATATCATTTGGCTGCAGGTAGTAAAAGGGAGAACTGAGAATCTTGTCACTTGTCAGATCCAGGTAATGCACCTGTGAGCCACCATTTACCTGGCGGATCAACGCCACCTTGTTGCGGTTTGCAAACTCGGTCATGTCGCCGGCCAGGGAAATGCTTCGAACACGTTCAGGTCATCCTTATAAATGGTAAACTCTCCCGGCCGCATTACTTCTCCGACCAGCGTTACCCTGAAGTTGACCATTTTTACAACCACCGTGATCTCTTTCAGATACTCGCCGACCAATTGCTGTAAAATTGTCTTGACCTGATCTACCGTTAAATCCTTGACATACACTTTGCCCACGATCGGAAAATCGATGTTGCCTTCAATATTTACACTGTAGCTGTTAAGGTATATCGAAGCATCGTTGGCAAAATCATTGTATGACGTCGATCCGGATTGTTTATTAAAAAACAAATAGGCCTTTTCGTCCAATGCAAATACACGTACATACAGGTTGTCTTTGACCTGAATTTTATAATCTGCATTGTGTTTATTGGGATTAAAGGATGTCGTATCCTGTTCCTGAACTTTCTGCAGATATTTTATTTTTTTCTGAGATACGCATGATGACAGCAAAATCGCAAAAATCAGATAAATAAAGAAAGGTTTAGTGACTATCGGAAGGAATTGTTTCATATGTTAATAATTTCTATTTTAATGGTCATATGGAATACCCATAATTATCATTCACGGTTTGCATGAACTTTATTCTTATG
>CAIYES010000203.1 GCA_903925275.1 uncultured Bacteroidales bacterium | reverse complement strand
ATTTATAATTGATTGGGCGGGGCCCTGGAGTTGTCAATTAAGTTAAAATTAGGAATTTGACGACATAATGCAGCTCAAAGTTCTATCAACCAATGTGCAAAATTTGCATATCAGAAAAAAAAAATAAACAGTAATTTTACATTCTCTACGAGAAATTGTGAATTGTGACAACTGAAAAACAACACACTGGTAAATCAACTATTGAACAGTTGAGGGAAATCCACGAAAAATTAAGCGCTGAAACACAAAATATGACGTTTGAGCAGTTCAAAATTCCCGAAACGAAGGAAGAGGTTGCCATGTTTGCCGGTACAAGCAAATCATATATCTCGAAGTTTGAAAAAAACTTAAATAATATTCGTTTTTCGAAGTTACAGCGGATAATTAATGATGGTCTGGGTGGACATTTCGAACTGTCTGGTAAATTTTAAAAGGGGAATCATGAGTACAACCTATATTAATTTGTAAATCTGCCACTATGAAAAAAACTTTTTTAATCGCAGCATTGTTTGTTATTTCTTTGGTTTCTTACTCTCAGTGGATATGGCAAAGTCCGTATCCCACAGGAAATACGCTGTTATCAGCCTGTTTTCTGAATGGTAACATTGGATTCATTGTGGGTAAGGAGGGAACCATTTTAAAGACAACCGACGGAGGCACTACATGGGAAACGTTAACCAGCGGTACATTGAGGCAATTGTTCTCAGTGTGGTTTACAGATGCAAATACGGGGTATGCGGTCGGTGGTGATAATAATGGATCTGTCGCCATTAAAACCTCTGATGGTGGTGTTTCATGGAGCCCGATATCATTGGGAATGAATATTATCTGGAGGTCTGTTTATTTCTCTGATGCAAATACTGGTTACATAGCAGGAGCAAATGGTACAATTTTTAAGACAACAAATACCGGTGCGACATGGGTACAGCTGACTACCGGGGTTTCCTGGAATATTTTCACGATCTGCTTTTTAGATGCAAATAATGGTTTCGCAGGGGGTAACAGTGGAGATATGCTGAAAACAACGGACGGAGGCACCACTTGGGTAGCCCTGACCAACGTTCCGACTTCCTATATCAGCCAGATCTTTTTCCTGGATGCCAATAATGGCTATATCGTCAGCGACGGAATTACCAAAACAAGCGACGGAGGTAGCTCCTGGACATTACTAACAACCGGAAGCTATCCAATATCGTCTGTATACTTTACCAGTGTAAATACAGGGATTGCTACCGGAATTGGCGGGGTCATCCTAAAGACCGGTGACGGAGGATCGAATTGGACCTTAATTCCTTCCTTTACAACGGATGAACTTACCTCTGCGTTTTTCCCTTCTGTCAATACAGGTTTTATTGTCGGGGCCCATGGAATGATCCTGAGGACCGTGGATGCCGGTTCCACATGGGCTCCGATGTCGGGATCTGCCGCTGACGAGGACCTGCGATCTGCCTTTTTCATTGACCTGAATACCGGTTGTGTGACAGGATCAGGTGATGGAATGCTGAGAACCGGAAATGGAGGGGCGGAATGGCAATATTACTCACACCCTGGCAATAATCCTCAATATTCCATAGTTTTCACGGACCCTGACAATGGATACGCCGTCGGTGACCCGGGCTCAATACTAAAGACGACAAATGGCGGAATCATCTGGACATCATATCCAAGTGGAACTTCTGACTGGCTGACTTCGATATGTTTTCCTTCCGCCAATGTTGGCTACGCTGTTGGAAACAACGGAACCATATTAAAAACAGTGGATTCCGGCTTAACCTGGACGGTTCTTACATCCGGGATCATCGACCCTTTATATGCTGTCTATTTTACACATACAGATACAGGGTACGCAGCAGGATTATCTGGAACTATACTGAAAACCGTTGACGGGGGTTCAGTATGGTCTAAATTAGCAACCGGGCTGACAAATGCTTTATTTTGCATTCATTTTACGAATAATAAAACCGGTTATGCAGCCGGTACTGCAGGTGTGATGCTGAAGACAACGGATTCCGGTAATACCTGGAACACGCTGCAGACAGGAACAGGATCTGATCTTTACTCGATCAGTTTTCCGGAAGAAGGAACCGGGTTCGTTTCCGGGGACATGGGAACGATAGTAAAGACAATGGATTCTGGCTCAACATGGCAAATGATGCAAAGCAATACCGAAAATATACTATTTTCAATTTTTGCAGTGGATATAAACACGGTATATGCAGTCGGGGCTGCTGGTACGATTCTAAAGACAACAAATGGGGGAACGACTTTCATAAACGAACCTGGTTCCGTCAACAACAATTTTACCGTCTATCCGAATCCTGTAAAAGAGAAAATCTGTATTCAGGGAAAAAGAAATGGTGATGAAGCTATACTTGTAAGAATGTTCACCATGACAGGACAGGAAGTTTTTAATAAAACGTTCAGAAACAGTCTCCGGATTGAATTAAATGTATCAGGATATTCATCAGGTCTCTATTTTATTGTGATCCAGGCGCAGGGTAAGACTGAATACTATAAAATTATCGTCGAATAAAGTGCGGGAGTACTCATGCTTGTGAAATATTATCTTGTTTATTATCAATATTATAACAAAATATATTTATCTAATAATTAATACTGGAAGCGCAATTAACTGTTTCTAAACAAATTAGATTGTACTTTGTAATGTGCTGAAAATCCGGTTTTTCCTACCCCACATAGAGAATAACGAGATTTAAGTTACGTCAGATTCCTGCAATCATGAAGAAACAAACATTTCCTAAGTGGGAAAATATTCCATGTTCTATCTTACTTCTTTCCCAGGAATTTATTGACCCTCCTGATAGCGTTTTCCTGGATGTTGAAGTAATAGAAGGGGTAATCAAAATTGTGATAAATCCCCAGCGGCATGACCTTTGAAAGCCTGAACATGTCGGAATCCTTTACAGAACTGCAGATCAGCACACCCTGTGTGAGATCGATCCTGGCATCTGCCACATTCATAACCTTGACATACTGACCAGTCGTGGGATCCTGTGACAGTGTTCCGAGACTCTCGGAAGCGGGAACTTCGGCCGTATCCAGGCTCCAGGAGATCGGGTTGATCACCTTTCCGATATTGTAAGCGACCACCGGGTTCTCTCCTTGTTTAATTTTCGGAGATTGTGTATTGTATGAGATGATCACCCCGATATCATCGGGACCTTGGGCAAACTTCAGATGCGGGTTTGCCCTCATGAGGGAATCCGTTACCGGGTAACCGATCACATAGGCAGCGATCATCCGTTGATAAACCTCGGGATGCACGCTCATGTAATCCGAAAGCAGGGCCAGCAGTACCATGGCTCCCTGCGAATGGCCCGCCAGGATAAAGGGTCTCCTGTTGTTGAAATGCTCCAGGTAGTATTCAAACGCGGCAGTAACATCTTTTAAAGGGTATTCGCGGATGTGTTCCCAGCGCTTGTCCTCAGAAAACGGAATGATGTATCCGGTTTCCAACTGCCTGTAAAAGGGCGCATACACATTCCCTGCTGCTTCGAAAGCCGTTGCCTGCCACGCGTATGCATTTTGGGCCGCCCGCATCATATCCTGATAATCAACCGCACATACATTAGGATGATAAGTAGAGGTTTTATACCACACCGTAGGATAGACGTAAAAGACATCGGCCTTTTTTAAACTGACCGGCAGGGAAAGCCAGTGCGTTGAAACCGAATAATCGGTTGTTTTATTCGTATCAATCGGGGGCGCATTTTCCTTATCCTTACACCCTGCGATCGCGGTCATGAATATCATTAAAGTTGCAGTGCATCCAAGTAACCGGAGTAGTTTAAAGTCCTTCATAAGTCAGCGAGGTTTGTTTTTTCGTTCATACAAAAATAGTTTTTTTATCGAAGAAAATTAAAGGAGATAGACTTACCAGGAGATTAAAAATTCCATTTCTGTGACTACATGATAAATTTAAGAAATCACCTTATAAATAGGATTGAACAGATTATCAGGCAAATACATTTTTTGTCAAATTATGCCATTTTGTAATCAATTGATAATCAGCTAGAAAAATTGGTATATTTGTTTTATAATTAATATTGGGAGGACAGTTAACTGTTTCTAAACAAAATATATTGTGCTTATTAATTTGTTGATAATCTGCACTTTTCTAATTCATATTGAGTTTCCTGCAATTTGAGTTATATTTTATTTCAACAATCGTGCGCACGTTTGCACAAACCCAATTGAAAACAAGTTAACTCGCTGAGAACGAACAAAACTACAACAAGTAAAGAACAAAACCAAATAAAAGGCACAGTCTTGTAAAACGAAAAATGGATTTTGATTCATCGTTATTTTTCTTTACCCTTTCGTCGGTCTTTTCATAACATCAAGGATATTTCTTCAGAAGAATACTATATAATCTTGTACATCTTTTCTAAAATTTCGTAACATTCAGCCCAGGGACATATTGTATCTTGCACTATAAGATATTCACATATCAATTTCAAAAAAACCGCCGACAATTCATAACAAACTGAATTTGTATAAACTCAATAGTGGAGACCTGAAACCACTGAAAACGGTGTGAGGCTGAACCCATAAGCCATATGAGTGGGTGCAAAATAATCCTCAAATCCCATGAAAAAAATTTCCGTATTAATTTGTTTATCGCTGATTTCAGCATGTGCCTTTTCGCAATGGACATGGCAACATCCCTTACCGCAAGGCAATACGCTTAATTCAGTTTACTTTCCCGATGCCAATACCGGGTATGCGACGGGTGATTATGGAACCATCATAAAATCCGGTGATGGAGGTATCGCCTGGACTATTTTATCAAGCGGAACAACCAATGACTTACATTCAGTTTTCTTTACCGATGTCGATAAGGGTTATGCCGTGGGTGATCACGGAATCATTTTGAAAACCATGAATGGAGGCGGAACCTGGAGTGATCTGTCGGGCGGAACAACCAATTTGTTAAGGTCGGTTTTCTTTTCCGATGCTGATACAGGTTATGCAGTGGGTGATTCGGGTACCATTTTAAAAACCATCAATAGTGGCACAACCTGGACTGCTTTATCAACCGGAACTACTGACAATTTATATTCAATCTGCTTTACCGATGCCAATACCGGGTATGCAGTGGGTCAAGGTGAAACAATCATAAAAACTACCAATGGCGGCACAAATTGGACTACGCTGCATAGCGGAGCAGGCTATCCTGGTATGTTTTCTTCGGTTTGCTTTCCCGATGCAAATACGGGTTATGTGGTTGGGGTTTTTGGAGCCATTTCAAAAACAATTGATGCAGGCACAACCTGGACTGCCCTGTCAAGCGGAACCATTTACGATTTACTTTCAATCTGTTTTACCGATGCCAATAATGGATACGCAGTGGGTTTGTTTGGAACTATCATCAAAACCACCGATGGCGGCATAACCTGGACACTT
>CAIYES010000202.1 GCA_903925275.1 uncultured Bacteroidales bacterium | reverse complement strand
ATTTTTATGATGCGTTCTGTCATTCTTTATTCTTTGAATGAGAGTCCGGTAAAATTTATTATTTTGTTGTGTTTCTGTGTGTACGACTGTGCCGTAGGCACAAAATCTGGGTAGAAATCGAATGTTCTGAGAACCATCTCGTCCCGTACGGGACGAAATAATGCATCGCTTCCTGTTTTTCTACCCATATAAAATCCCTAAAGGGATTTTATGTTTTATGACCTCTCCCCCTGCCCCATTCTTGAAGGGAATAGGATGGGGTCATTTTGGTCAATTCCCCATTGCTTGCAGCGGATTATATAAAAGAATTCAATTGACTTCGCAGCTTTGTGTAGAGGTGATTCATTAAGAAATAAAACAAACGCTGAGTCTGGACTCAAACGCTGACATCTCTTTTTCTCCGTTGCATATCCATCAGATATACATATTTCATAAATACGGTTAATGCTGAAATTTTTGCAATCAGGTATCCTTCATAACCATCGCGGAAACCTTGTTTAAGGAAATAAAGTTTCAGGAAATTCAGCAAAGGTTTGAATACTATTTTCATGACACTGCTTCGTTTGCCGTGTGAAAAGAGCTCTCTGGCTGAAATGTCCGCATAAATATTCTGCTGTTTGAGGTGCCTGTCAAGCGAATAATATGAATAATGTTGCAAATCGCCTTTCAGGTGTTCAATGGTCGAACCCTTCTCCATAACGACTTTTTCGTGCACGAGGCTGTCGTCCCATCGGCCTTTCCGCCTATCCCACAACCTGAGTTTGGTATCGGGATACCAGGCATGCCTGATCCATTTACCGCAATAATTTGTCAAACGGTTCATCGAATAGCCGTCGGCATTGCGGTTTTGTTTTACAGCCAGGATTGATTGCTGCAATTCGGGGGAAAGAACTTCGTCGGCATCCAGCGAAAGAACAAAAGGATAAGTTGCCTGAACAGCAGCAAAATTCTTTTGTTCGTTGTAGCTGGTAAACGGACGTTCAAAAAAACGAACCCCTGATGTTAAACAGATTTCCTTTGTCAGGTCAGTTGAAAAAGAATCAATTACAACTATTTCATCAGCAATGCCTTGCAGGGATTTAAGACATTTTCCGATATTTTTTTCCTCATTGAATGTGATAATGACTGCTGAAATATTTACCATCACCAGGCTGAATATATCGTGCAAATATCAGATTAATTTGGCTAGGGAAATAATTTTCACCGCCGATATTGTTCAGGTCACATTCAGGATATCGTCAAGCCCCGAAATTTTGAAAGTTTTCTTTATAAAAGGCTGACAATGAGCAATGGAAAATTGCCCTGGGCCGGCCTGTTTTGCAACGCTGACGCAAATCCTGATGAAGGAGGATGAGATAAAATCAACATCCTGCAGGTCAAATACGATTTTATCCTCTGAAATGCCATCTTTCACAGGAAGTTTGACCTGGATTACTTCACTCACCCGCTGAACGGCCAGGGTGTCGAGCCGGCCGCTAAAAGTAGCCGTGAGAACTTTATCGTCGGGATTATAATTAAATGTCACCATATTTCACAGATTAATGATTTTTATAATAATCATGGATGATTTCTTCAAAGTTGAGTGATTCGTCGAGGTACTTTGCGTGATCATGGCTGAACCACAAATCGTTAGGTTTTCGCCGGCAGACACGCTGAATGTTGATCAGGTTTTTGGCCGTAATGTTTTCGGTGGTAATGTTTTTGCCGCCGGTTCCGCAACCTAAGGTGAACGAAGGGGGCAGATGGTTGTAGAAATAACCAACCGCACCTTGCGAAGTGGGTGTGTTTACCAGTATCCGCCCGGCATTTAGCAATTCGGCGTATTCCATGATCCGCTTTTCATCGTTGGCATAGATGCAGGCACTGTGGCCAATCCCGCCAAGGTAATTCAGGTCAACGCACATATTTACCGCGTTATGGTAATCCCCGGCAGCGTAAAAGGCGAGGATGGGGGCAAGCACTTCAACTGAAAGAGGATAGCTTTTTCCAATGCCATCAAGCTTTGCCATTAGTATTTTGGTCCCTTCCGGAACGGTGATTCCGGCTTTCTCCGCAATGACTGATACCGGCTGCCCGACGACCGCAGGGCTCATGCTCATACTTTCTTCAACAATCGCGATCTTTTCAACTTTTTTAATCTCTTCGGGAGTGAGGAAATAACAGTCCTGCTTTTTGAACTCCTCAATTACCTTTTGTTCAATGGTATGCATGACCACGATCGCCTGTTCGCTTGCGCAGATGGTTCCGTTGTCGAATGTTTTGGAGGTGATGATGTTTTTGACGGCAAACGGGATGTCGGCGCTTTCGTCAATGAAAACTGGAACATTTCCGGGGCCGACTCCGATGGCCGGATTTCCCGAACTATAGGCTGCCTTCACCAATCCTGTACCTCCTGTTGCCAGGATCAGCGCTACCTTGGGATGAGCCATGATGAGTTGCGTGAATTCCCTGCTTCCCGATGAAATCATCTGGATGCAATCTTCCGGTGCGCCGGCTTCAAGTGCAGCCTCATAACATATCCGCACAGTCTCCTGACACGATTTCGCAGCTCCCCGATGGGCGCTGATGATGATGGGATTGCGCGATTTGAGACAGATCAGGATTTTGAACATCGTGGTCGAGGTGGGGTTCGTTACCGGGATCACCGCCAGGATGGCGCCCAGAGGCTGGGCAATTTCAGTGATTCCGGTACGGGCGTCGTACGAAATAACCCCGACAGTCTTTTCATTTTTGATACTTTCGTAGACTAACTGGGTCGCAAGCACGTTTTTTATCACTTTGTGCTCCCATACGCCCATTCCGGTCTCCTCCCGTGCCATTTTGGCAAGTTTCACCCGGTTATTGAAACCGGCTTTAAACACTGCCTCAACAATCCGGTCGGTTTGTTCCTGGTTGTACTGATGGAATTCTGCTGATGCCAATTGAGCCTTATCAAGGATTTCGTCGGCCTTTTCCTGGAGATTTTCTGCCATGTTCCGGTGGTTTTAGTTTCAGAGGATAAAAGTACAGTTTTATTTTCTGAAATTCAATAAATGTCTAATCGTTCAATGGCTTCTTTACGTTCGATAAAATCATGCATATTGTAAATGACGCTTTCAATTTGCACAAAAAAAAAACACATTATTCTTAGAGTCTGTTTAAATTTCTTATTTAGTTATATTTCTGTGTGTAAGACTGTGCCGTAGGCACAAAATCTGTATAGAAACCGAATGTTCTGAGAACCATTTCGTCCCGTACGGGACGAAATAATGCATATATCCCTGGTATTCTACGAACA
Organism: uncultured Bacteroidales bacterium; assembly: GCA_903925275.1. Classification (GTDB taxonomy): domain Bacteria; phylum Bacteroidota; class Bacteroidia; order Bacteroidales; family FEN-979; genus CAIVAT01. Next base: position 1,966 of record CAIYES010000202.1, on the reverse strand, counting down.
TAAAATCCCTACTAAAGGGATTTAAAAAACAAATTTAAACAGACTCTTAATTGAATGGAAATTAAGTGTTAAGTTTGGGTTTGAGTTTTGGTGAAGGCGCTCCCCTCCCTGTTGCGGGGAGGGATAGGGGGTGGGGGATGAAAGTATTATATAATTACATCTGCCGATGAGAAAAAGTAAACACATCCATTTTTACTGCTATTGCATTTTCAATAAGCCTTAAAAATAAAAACCAGATGTGAGATCGATTGAAATATTATGTACTTTTGTAATTACAATGTGATTATAAAACAAAACTTATGGAGATATCAGTAATCGACATCGGAAATTCCAAAGGGATCAGATTGACAAAAAATCTATTAGCGAAATATGACATCAGAGATAAAGTCGAATTGATTCTGGAAAAAGGTCGAATTATTTTAAAACCTGTCTCAAAGCCAAGACAAGGTTGGGAAAAATCATTTCAAGAGATGCATGCAAATGGGGATGATATACCTTTGATTGATGACATCTTTACCGACGAAAATCTTGAGGAATGGAAATAAAACAATATCAGATTATAATCGTCAATCTGGATCCCACTGTTGGAAGTGAGATAAGAAAAACAAGACCATGTGTAGTAATCTCACCCAATGAGATGAATAAACATTTGAGAACAATAACTATTGCGCCTGTTACATCGATGTCAAAGGATTATATGACGAGAGTTAAATTTGAACTCGAAGGGAATGATAATTGGATTGCGATTGATCAAATTCGAACTATTGATTTGACAAGGATTATTAAAATTGTCGGGGAACTGGATACAAAGAAAATTAACAAAGTCAAATTAATTATTAAAGAAACTTTTGTTGATTAACACTTAACACTTAAAACTTAATCACTTAACACTTAATTTTGCATAGATGCCTGCTACTCGATCAGTGCCGAACCATTTAAAGATTAACAAAGTTTTGAGCAGTCAGAACTGCGATCTGAGCCTTTTTATAGTCTTTTAGATTTCTTGTCAATAATATCTCAATTTCGTTTTGTAAAGCAGAATAGTATTGAATTGCATCTTCAAAATCATTAAATTCTGAATTCAAGGCCAGATCAATTATTTTTTCATTTAATGGCGCTATTTGAACAAGTAGCTTAAACTTTCTCAATATTTGTTTGGCTTCAAACGAAGATGTTTCCTTCGACAACAGATAATGAAGATTAGCTAAGGATAATGCTGAAATAAAAATTTGAATTTCGCCCTCATCTGCTAATGTAAAAAGCCTGGCAGCAGCCTGATAAAAAGGTTCACGTTGAGCTAAAAGATCATAAATAATGTCTGTATCAACAAAGACCCTCTTTGTCATGTGATAATATTTATTTTTTTCGGGTCACATGGAATACCCATAATTATCATTCACGGTTTTCATGAACTTTATTCTCATGGGTATTTCATAAATACTTTTCGGTTATGTGTTTATGATATTTTTCTTTGAGATCAGCATTGTTGGAAAGTTGAATAACACCACTTAAAGATTTAACCAAGGGAGATATATGATCTTCTTCATTGGAAGTATTGGTTACAGCTTCTAAATAATTCTCAATTAATTTAGATAAGCTGGTTTCATGATCGTTAGCATATTTTTTTGCTTGATCAATGACCTCCTTTTTAAGTCGTAATGTTAGTTTGGTTTCCATATTTTTAATGTTGGGCGTACAAAGATACAATAATCGTACGTCAATGTCAAGTCATTGGATAAAGTGTTAAGTGTTAAGTGTTAAGTGTGTTACTCTGTTTAAATTTCAACATTCGTTGTTCAATATTGAGTCCACTCCGAAAAGTAGTTAACGTGAATCTACCCACCCCCAACCCCTCCCTGCCCGCAGGGAGGGGAGTACCGCTGGTCAAGCAAATTCCTGTATACCATGTTATTATGGATGAGTGCACCTCTCCACTCCCTTTTCAAGGGAGGGGCCGGGGGTGGGT
>CAIYES010000201.1 GCA_903925275.1 uncultured Bacteroidales bacterium | reverse complement strand
ATTTTCTTATCAAAGAGAAGGGGATCGTTAAACTGATCAGCGGACTAGACGGCAGGATAAGCGAATATAACAAGCTTCACCAGGAGATATTCAGGGATTATAAAGTGACCAAACTAGGTGTTGCTTATGTTCCTATTGCAGACCAGATCAAATATGAAAATAAGAGTTTCATTGTGGACCATACTGGGATGATAGGGGAATCGGAAGTAAAACTGCAGTTGTCACGGCAAAACGACCTTCTGATTGAAAAAATTGCCGATCTCGATAAGTTGTCCAGAGAAGCTCCCCTGGTTGAAAGTTCCAATGAAATTGAGGAGATCGACACAGAGCAATATTCCCGTTCAATGCAGCAACTAAATCAGCACGACTATTTTGGTAGCCTTGAAAGATCTCTCCGCACTATTTCCTATTGCATGGATGATCTGGATGTAACATCCGTCTCACTACCTCTTGTAGCGAGCGACAGTAGTTACCTGAACTTCATCAAGGAGTATTCTACTTCTGAAGTTCCTGTCGGTGCACCTGTTTTTAATGTTTTTGATACTGAAAAGTACAAGGATGATATTGCAAAGTTCCAGGAACTGAATAAACTGAAGGATTCATTATCCAGGGATTCTGCTCAGTTTGAAGATGTTCTGAAAGAGCTGATGGTAACCATGGCAACGTCGGTTCAGGCGATCTCCTCCTTAAAAGTGGCTTCCAGTGACAAAGTTATATTTGATTCAAATAAAGTTCTTTTTAAAATACTGAAATCACCCTATAATCACTATTCTCCCTCCCTGGAAGCAGCTGAAATTGAGAGAATTCGCAATGAAAATTTCAATTATGGAGATTCAGTGCAGGATTATGTTCCGTTCCAACTGAAAGCGAGCAGTCGTAACAAATATAATATTTTGTCGGACACCTGGGTCGCAGAAGATGGCAGTACCACCAATTTCCCTTTTGGAGTCCATCAGATCCATGAGGAAATTGTTGCACCCATGGTTCAGAACCTGATGAATGAAACCAGGTTGGAAAGAATGAAGATATACAATCATATCAAGGATCAGAAGATAAGTTATTTGAATAAGTGGCACCAGGATACGGAAGACTTTTACGGACGCAACAGGGCCGAAAGTGCCGACCTGATAAACCTCATGCGCGCCAGTTTAAGGGATTATGTGGCTGCTTATAATACCATGGCATCGCTTAAAAAGACCGAGGATAGTATGCAGAATTCCGGTGGGTCGCTGGATTCAACCGTAGTTCAAGCAAGCGACAATTCCGCAGAGGTATTTGCAGCTTTCGAATTGCAGTCGAAGGAGTTCCAGAATGTGCAGCTTGATTTTGAGACCTATATGGAAAGACTCAAGGAAGACATTGACCAGAAAGCCGAAAAATTTGAACATATCGAATATTATGATGCAAAACTGCGCGACGGAAATTCAAAAGACCTTGCCGTCGCGGCGAACGAAGTTCACGAATTGGATGAAAGAAGAAAACCTTTGAGCCTGGTGAATCCTCTTTTCGCCAAAGAATCTGAAATGCCACCTGCACCAAGCGTAGAAGAACTAACTTTTGACCATTTTTCCCTTAATCTTCCGGCTATTGCTAAAAATGCACTGAAAGAACTTGACCAGGAACTTCCACTGGATTCAAAACCTCCTGAAAAACACCAAAGGATCAGTGATGTTTCGGACAAGACAAAGGAAGCGACAGTCAACATAGAAGTTTCTGAAACACCCGTCCCGCAGTCTAATTCCGAAATTCAAAGTGAAACAGTTCCACCTGAAGAGCTGGTTAAAGGATCTGAGGAGATGAATATTGTAGATTCCCAGACTGTTAAAAGAGTTAAAATGATCTCTCATATTCTAGACTCAACGGATTATTCAGAGGCAGAACTGAACGAAATGTCCGACGACCAGTTAAACGAGATAATTGGCGGCGATATTGATCTTTAAATTGCAAAATATTATCCTGTAACGAATTGGTTTAAAAATTAAATTCAGAACATGACTACATTTAATTATACCGTTGACACTGCGCCGATGGCCCAGGAAATGAAAAGCGTTTCGAGGCATGTGGATGTAACAACGGGGGCAGTGGTTGCAATGCAGACCGCCGTGATAGCGGCCGAAGCAAGTGCAGCCGATCACGTTTGTGCAAACGTGAACCGGGGGTTTTATTCGCTGATTCGGTCACAGATTTCACAGAAACTTGCAAAATTGCAAAGTGAAGTGGATTCCAATATGATGCAGTTGGTCCAACAGAAAAATGCACTGCTGGGGATCAAGTCAAGGATGCAAAGGGATTACATAATGATAGCCCGGCGATACTCCAAACTCTTTAACGGGCTTAATGTCAACCTTAAAAACAGGATCTTTGAACTTGACAAACCTACCATTGATTTTGCATGCAGGGAAATTGATAAAGTATCCAACAGGACCAAATATCTCACGGCAACCATACCCATCAACCAGTTGGAATCAATATCACTTAGCCAAAAAATCATATCTTCTTATGTCAAGCAAAAAGGGGTAATGGTTATCCAGTCCATGAAAGGGTTTATTCATGAAATGAATGTCCAAAAAAAGCTTACCGACCAGATCCTGATCAAGGACCAAGGGAATACTAAAATTGGCATCTCCTTTATCCCGGTTATACTCTATGAGTCTAAAAGGGACAAAACAGACAACAACAGTGTTGAAGTTGTTGTTTCGCTGGTTCAGTTAAATTCCTTTGCCAGATCTGCTATTATGAATAAAGTCCATGAACAGTTTTCAGGTATTGAATGGAAAACGAAAACGAAAGATCGCCAGGAGATTAACAGCGAGTTTCAAAAACTGGTCCAGGCATCTGCCAAACCATCAAAGGTTAAGGAGTTGGCTACCCGGCTTTATGAGTCTAACACTTATCTAACCGTTTAACAGGAGACGATATGAGTTACACAAGGAGCTATAACGAATCCGTTACGGGTAGATTGATCAAAACCTACCATGTTGATTATCCTGCCACAGAACATGGCGGAACCACTTCCATCACGATTGACGAAGAAATTGAAGTTCCTTTTCTGGTCAATATCGATGTTGATACCGACCCATTTGATGAAAGCGTTCAGAATTGCAATGACAATGTTAATTTGCTGACAGCCGCCGTGGTGGCTACCGAAACGGCTGAAGTCGTATCTATAGACCGTAACTCAAAGAAGGTCGCAAATACGATCGTTGGAGGATTTTTCAGTTATATCCGGTCCGAGATCAGCCAGCAAATCGCAGAACTTTCACAAAGTGTTGATGCCCAATTAATGCACTTGAAAGACTTGGCACTGGCCTGCGTGTCAAAGAAAACGCAGATGGAGGGTGATTTCAACCGCATTGCCAGTCGCTATTTCAAAATATTCGATGACCTTAACCACGAATTGTCCAACCGTGTTTATGAACTTGATAAACCCGCATTTGTTTTCAGGAAAGAAACAGACAACCAGAAGATCCGTGCTTCCGAAAATGATATGGTAAATATTGTCGCCATATTCGGATCCGAGAGCGGCGAAATCCAGTCAAAAATCTCAGTATCCATTGCCAAGAAGAGAGCCCTTGATTCAATTTTAAAAGCGAAAATATTCCTGTGGCAGCAGAAAAGGTTGAACACGACTATCCAGCAATGTATGCTCAACGAAAACCTCTCCCGCTCAACATACCTGCCTGTATGCCTTTTTGAAACCACCGGTTCGGGTAACATAATTGATAAAAATATTTTTTCGCAGGATTATATATCGACCCTGAAGGATCAGAAAATAATGAATGAATTGATTGAACACTTTTGTTCAGGTACAGTGAAATGGGATAATCTCTCACCGGTGAAAACCGAGAATATCCGTTTACACTTTAACAATGAACTGAATAGCAGGTATTCACAAAATGACCAGCATTCTGTCAGGGTCAGAGAAATGATCCAGAGAATGGCCAAAATAAATTCAATTAAAGCAGTCAGTTTTTAACCCATCTAAAAGCAGAAATGTATGAAAGAATTACAGGAACTTCGCTTTAACGAAACAAACATACAACTCAGGGACAATCTTGTAAGAGGTTCTATTTTACCAGAAAAGGTCGCAGAGCTCACCAGAACTATAACGATCCAGGGAAATTCAATAATTGAAGGGGCGGTATATGCGCACAAGCTGGAAATTCAGTCGGGTGATTCCGAGATCCAGGGCGCCGTCTTCACACAACTTGAAATGTATGTGAACAGCGAAGCGACAGGCAAAATTATTTTTAAAAAATCTGTTGGATCAGCTAATTCGGTTACATCCAGGGCAATTAATTGTGATTTGATGTTTTATTCTGATATCAATGCTAAAGCTGTTACTCTTTATAATGCATTTGTTGCCGGCAGCATTTATGCTGATGAAATCATCCTGCAGAATTGCGTGGTGATAGGCGGCGTATTTGCAACTCAAAGTATCGATATTACAAATTCCATCATTGGCACCTTTAACAGTCCCACGGTAAAAGCGGCACAACAGGTTTATTTGCTACTTCCCAGTGCTTTTTCGATTGAAAGGATCACAATTATCCCCGGTACAAAGATGTTTAACCTAAGTCTTGCAGATCTCGGATCATTATACAAGGGTGTTGCACAATCGGAAAAGTCGGGTAGAATAGAAATGAACCTAGAAACAGATGAGGTAAGGACCACGCTGACAAACGAAGAAACCCAAAAAACCCTGAGGAGCTACACCGTGATTGGGAAGGTACTGGCTGCGGATCTGCTGGATATGGATAAATTCCAGAATCACTTCCTTCTAACCGCTGCGAGTTTAGGATCTCAATTACTAAAGAATTATGAACTGGGTGTGAATAAAAATGGAGAGCCCGTAACATTATCTGTTGGCAAGATCAGGGATTTCTTTTTTGACATCCTTTATGGCAGGGTCGAGGTCAAAGAAATCAGCGGCAAATTTGATATCTCCGATATAACGGGTAAATTTCATTAATCAGTATTTATTTATGGACATTCTCTTCCATCAGATACTCGAAGAAATTTATTCGAAATACGACCACGATCCAGCGCATGATATTTCAGGAATTTTAGCGGCACACCGGGGCAAGGAAAAGGAATTAATACGGACCCTGCTTATAAAATATTCGGCGAACCCGGCCGACCTGAACTTTTTCCGCAATTATTTCATAACAAATTCAAAAGATTTTCTTTCAGCACTTTATGGCAAATATAACCCGGTCAAATTAGGTGAAATCGATAATTTGGTTGCCAAATTTCAGGAAAAGGGATCAATATTCTTAACCCAGCTCTGTGCCAGATATCATTTAGAACCCGGTTCTTTGATAGATTTTATTGATCTTCAAAAATTTAAAAGCGAAGATTACAAAGGCACTACTCTAAATCAAACAGAGGAAACCGGGAAGAAAGTACCTCCAAAACGACAAGAGAAACACTATAATTTCCCCGGAAAGAAAAAGTTTACCAATGTATTCCGCTTCGCTGCTGCTATCGTCATACTATTGGTATTGGTACTATCGATTGTTTATTATTATCATAAAAAAAGAATAGAGCAGGCAAAGCGCCTCCAGGAAAAAAGTATCGCTGACTCTGTCCGGGTTGCTGATTCGATTGCAATGATCCATGCAGAACAGCAAAGAATTGCCGATTCACTTGCAATGGTACAGGCTGAGCAGCAAAGGATTGCCGATTCGCTTGCAAATAGCCAGCAAATTGTCCATGCAAACCCTGGGGAACAAATTATTGTAAAAGCTAAAAATGCTGAACATCCTGGCTTGGATACCTGGATGGTCATCATAGGATCATTTAAAACAGAGGAGCAGGCGAATACATTTAAGCATAAGGTATATAACGACTACAAACTCGGTACTGAAATATTGAGTACATCTGATTATGTCAACTTCGCAAAAGATTTGTTCATCGTTGTAACCAAAAAAAATGTCTCAAAGACGCTGGCAAACTATTCCTTGAATGAAATTAAACAATTAGGAATAGAATGTTATATAAAGGATTCGGGAGGGCCAGCCAAATAGGGTAAAACAAATATGTGGTGAAGCTTTTCAATTCTTTTCCATCTCCACCCAACCATCGGGCGAAACCAATCCGAACAACCTCTGTGACCTGGAGTTGAATCCAATGGATGATCTCGTTTGTTTCGCTGCTTTTCAAATTTGGGTACCCATTTGGCTACCTGAAATGTAAAACCCGCGATTGACGCGGGTTTTAAGCTTGAAAAGTACTCCGGGCGGGACTTATTTTTCACAAAAACAATAAAAAGACTGTCTTTAGCTCAAGTATAGCTGCATTTTGATTGTAACACTTGACAGCCTCTTTTATTTTCAAAGTTCCATTAACAATCCAGCGATGTCCTTTACTGATTCATCCGAAAAGCTTGAAAGGTAATTTTCGGTGGTCGGGATGCTGCTGTGTCCCATGGTTTCACTGATGTAGGCAATTGGAGCCTTGGCTCTCATTAGGTGGGTTGCATAAGAATGCCGGGCATAATAGGTAGTTACCGTAATTTTCCATTCCAATTTGTCTGTGACACTTTTCAAATATTTATTGGTTGTCTGGATAAATTGTGCAATTGTAACATGTTGTTCCAATGCGCTCATTCGCTCATTCAGGATCGGGAAAATATACTCTTTCCCGGTCTCACGGGCATTACCCCAACACTGTATTATTTCAAGAATCCTGGGCAGCATATAAATATTTATTTCTTTCTGTCCTCCTTTATTGGTCTTTTTAGTCTTGCTCCTGTAAAATTTAATGTGGTCTCCCTGGATGTTGGAATATTTTAACAGTGCGATGTCCTTGAAGTTCATCCCGTTTCCAAGGTAACTGAATGTCCAGAAATCAATGGCTTTTTTCTCTTCTGGCTTGTCTGTGTTATATTCAATCAGCGTTTTGATATCCTTGTCGCTCAATGCACGCTTATTTTTTTGTGCAGCGGGAACTGTGAAGTTTTTAAAGGGGTATTTTTCCGCTAAAATGTATTTCTTTTTGATAGCATAATTGCAGACCGCCCTGATCTGCCGTAAATAAATGCCAATGGTAGAAATTGCCTTGGATTTTGAACTTAAATGATTTTCATATTTTCTGAGAAATTCAGTTGTAACTCCTTTCATCTTGAGGTTAGAATGAAAGTTGCCAACAGAAGTCAGGATAGTTTCGTACATCAGGGTTGTCTTGATACTCCATTCACTGGCTTTTTCATCCATGAATGCCCTTGTGCATTTTTCAAAGGTGATATCCAATGTGTCAAGCTGTTTCTTTTTAAAATATTCCTCCTCAAAAGCCTCAAAAGTAAATTCAGAGAGCTTTTTACCGGCAGTTTGCGCTTTTTTAATGAAGCCATTGATATCAGAGCGCTTTTCTTTTAGCTTTTCATCCCTGAGTTTTGGCGACTTTATTTTTTTCCAGTCATCTTCGCTTAAATCTACATCTGTCCTGTATCTTTTTTTGGCTCCGTTATAATAGACAACCAGGCATACCGGAAACAGTCCGCTTTTTTTCGCCCGGTTTTCAAGTATGGTAAAATATGTTAAGACATTTGCTTTGCTCATGGTAAGTTCTTTAAAAATGTAACCACAAATGTAACCACAACTAGGGGAATAAACAAATAATAATCAAAGAAAAAACAGGTCTATTAAATAGTATAACATATTGATATACAACTTTTAATCATAGATAACAGATAAAGTGAAAATAGCAAAAATATAGTACAAAAACTGCTTTGGGAGCAGGAGGTCGCAAGTTCGAATCTTGCTACCCCGACCAGTAAATGAACCACTTACAAAAATATTTTGTAGGTGGTTTTTTTATACAAACATTTATACAAACATCCAGGTTACGCTCGAACAACAACATTGCTAAAGCGTAATAATAAAACTCGTAACGGCATCAGAAGACTCAGCATGAATATAACCTCTGTGAAGTCTTATTATCTGACGCGACAAACTTAAGCCAATACCCGATCCCTGTTCTTTGGTTGTGAAGAATGGAATGAATATCTTTTCCAGGGTCTCTTCGGGAATGGGGGGGCCGTTGTTGGCGATGCGGATCAGTATCCGGCTTTGCTTTGAGATATCAACTGAAACTTTGATTTTACGATTCTCAGGAAGGTCATCCAACGCTTCAATCGCATTGTTCATGATGTTTATCATGACCTGGGTCAGCAGTTTCTTATCTCCGTTGATCTCCCTGATCTTTTCGTCAATTTTTATTTCCAGATGTATTTTCTGCTGCTCCATGCGTTTGTGCAGCAGCAACCCGATATTGTCAATCCACTCATGCACTCTGAATAGTTCAAATTCAGGGTTCGGGATTCGGGTGAGTTTCCGGTAACAGTTTACAAAGTTGACAAGCCCGTTGCCGCGTTCACCAATGGTATCAAGCCCCTGGATCACATTGTCGATGGTTTCTTCATCTATCTTGTCGGGATGGACAGGGTTGCCATTTTCGATGAAAAATTTCTGCAGGGTGCCAGTCAAAGACACGATAGGGGCGATGCTGTTCATGATCTCATGGGTGAGCACCCTGATCAGTTTCTGCCAGGAATCGAGTTCCTTCTCATCAAGCTCTTGTCGGATGTCCTGGAGGGATATCAGTCTGGAAACCTTGCCACCATAACGGATTTCTTTTGTCCGGATCAGCAGGTTGATCTGTGAATCTCCCGTAAACCGTTTATAGGTATGCGCTTCACCCGGATTGTATTTTGCCAAAACGCTTAACAGATCAGGATTTCTGAGTGGAATCAGGTGGAGTGGGGTAAAGGATGGAATACCGGCATATTCAAAAGCCTTGTCATTCATGATCTCCACTTCATTATCCTGATTGATGGACATCAACCCGGTGCCGGCATGCTGAATAAATGACTGATAGTATTTCTCAAGGTATTCATTCTGAAGCTTTATCTCATTGATCCTGTCATTCAGATTGTTAAGGCTTTGATATAAATGGCGAAGTGACTTCTGCCTGATAGAGGTTGGGAACTTAAGGGAGGAGTCCTCATTTCTGATGGCCTCAAAAAAGAAGGCAATCTGCCGGTTAGATTGGTTGAAATTACTGATGACGGAAATTGCGGCCACAGGAACAGGTAAAAGAAACAGTAAATACCTTGGATCCATATAGAATGCTGTCAGGTAACCTGCGGTTAATGCAGAAAGGACTATGATCACCATGCTGGTAATGGTAGTCAGCGTGATTCGTTTATATCCCATACTTTTTCATTTTTTTATATAACGTAGTCCGTGAGATTCCCAGGTTGCGGGCTGCCAGGCTCAGACTCTGACTTTGCTTCTTCAACTCCTTGACAATCATTTGTTTTTCCATCTCTTCGAGGGTAAGGATTTCATCGGTGTGAACATGATGGGTCTGGTCCAGAAATAAATCCTCCGGCAACAAACAATCGCCATCGCACAGGATCACGGCCTTTTCAATGGTGTGCTGCAATTCCCTGATGTTTCCGGGCCACTGATATTTTTGCAGCAGATCAATCGCCTTATTCTGGAGTTTCAGACAGTTCTTTTTGTACTTAATACTGTATTTTCCGATAAAAAAATTGGCCAGGATTTCAATGTCTTCAATGCGTTGCCGCAATGGCGGAAGTTCAATTTGAATGGTATTGATCCGGTACAGCAGATCCTGCCTGAACGTTTGCTCCCGGATCATTTGCAGCAGATTTTTGTTGGTGGTACTTATCAACCTTATGTCGACCGGGTGCTCTTTATTAGATCCGACCGGAATAACAACCCTGTTTTGCAGTACATTAAGCAACTTTGACTGAAGCTGCAACGGAAGATTCCCGATTTCATCCAGCAACAGGGTTCCTTTATGGGCCAGCATGATCTTGCCTGTACGGTCATCATGGGCATCGGTAAACGAACCTTTGGTATGTCCGAACATTTCACTTTCAAACAGGGACTCTGACATTGAACCAAGGTCGACCGTTACAAGCAGTTCGTTGTTTCGCTCCGATAGCCGGTGAATCTCCTTAGCGATCAATTCCTTACCTGTTCCGTTTTCACCCGTGATCATAATGTTGGCATCGGTCCCGGCTACTTTTTTTACAAGATCCAGAACTTTTTGCATGGCAGGTGAAACACCAATGATCATCCGGTCATCCCTGTTCATCTCGGTTTTCAGATCTTGTTCCCGCTTTATCAACTTGCCAACGTTGAGATTGGACTTTCGCAGTTTGAGAGAGGCTTTCAGTGTAGCAAGTAGTTTCTCATTTTCCCATGGTTTGAGAATGAAATCCGCAGCACCTTCGTGCGTAGCTTTCACCGCAGTCTCAACATCCCCGTATGCAGTAAACATCACCACTTCGATATCTTTCTTCAGCTTTTTTATTTCACGCAACCAGAACATCCCTTCATTTCCGGAACTTTCACCTGCGTTGAAATTCATATCCAACAGCACGACATCAATATCGTGGGTTTCTATTTCATGAAGCAGCGTATTTGGACTGGAAATAGTGATCACGTCAAGAAATTCGAATTTCAGAAATATTCGCAGTGCATTCAGCACACTTTTATTATCATCGACAATGAGCAGCCTGCCTTCTTTTGATTTTGGTTCCATAATTATTGGTTAAAATATCTTGACCCCACCCTCTGCTCCCCCTCTCCTTCAGGAGAGGGGGCCGGGGGGGGGAGGTGCTTCTTATCCACAAATGTACAGAACCTTAACACATAACTGTTCAATATGTTTACAAAATAAAAAGTGATTATTTTGTATCTCATTGTTGATCAATATTATGACATACTGGCATGAAAATTGAAATATATTAAATGTAATTCAAAAACAAAAACAATGATAAAGACAGTCAATCTCACAAAACGGTTTAAAACCGACGAAATCGAGACCACCGCATTGAACAACGTAAGCATGGAAGTAAAACAGGGTGAATTCATCGCCATCATGGGTCCTTCGGGTTGCGGCAAATCAACCTTGCTGAACATTCTTGGAATGCTTGATAATCCCAGCGATGGAACCTATATTTTCAATGGTGTGGATGTTTCAAAATATAAGGAGGGCCGTCGCACTCAATACCGGAAAGGCAATATCCAGTTTGTTTTTCAGAGTTTCAACCTGATCGACGAACTTAATGTTTTTGAGAACGTGGAACTGCCGCTGCTTTACCTGAAAAAATCCGGTGCTGAACGGAAGCAAATGGTAAATGAAATTCTTGAGCGCATGAAGATCGGCCACCGTAAAAAACATTTTCCGCAGCAGCTTTCAGGAGGCCAGCAGCAGCGTGTTGCCATCGCCCGCGCCGTTGTTCCCGCTCCCCAACTGATCCTGGCTGATGAACCTACCGGTAACCTTGATTCGAAAAACGGAATTGAGGTTATGAACCTGCTGTCGGATCTGAACAAACAGGGCACCACCATTGTGATGGTAACCCACTCACAGCGCGATGCAGCATTTGCGCACCGGATTGTTAATTTATTCGATGGTCAGATTGTAACTGAAGAGGTGGCCAATTATCAACAAGCGATATAAGATGAAATGGTTCCGGATCATATTGTTCTATTTATCATGGACCTTAACTTTTGGTGAGATCTCGGTTGCACAGAAGGTGTGGACCATCGACCGGTGCATCAACTATGCATGGGAAAATAATTTCTCGGTCCACACCCAGGAATTGGGCGTTAAAATTCAGAATACTGATTTCCGGCAGGCCAAAAATGATCTTCTGCCTACGCTCAGTTTTGAATCTTCATTCAACCAGAATTACGGACGCAGTATTGACCCGACGACCAATTCCTACATCGATGTGAAATTCTTTAACAACGGGTATGGGCTTACATCATCAGTTGATCTCTTCAATGGTTTTGTAAGACTCAACACCATCGATATGCAACGGTTTAATCTGGAGGCCGAAAAAAGCAAATTGCAGCAGGTCAGAAATGAAGTTGCCTTCTCAGTCATCAACAATTATTTTAACGTACTGTTGCAACAGGGCCTGTTTGAAATTGCCAGGGAAAATTTCAACCTTTCGAGTGATCAGCTCAGTTATACAACCAAATTTGTAGAAATCGGGAGGAAACCAGGTACCGACTTGCTGGAAACGGAGGCAAATCTGGCCGCAGACAGCTCGCTGCTTGTCCAGTCGTATAACCTGCTCGACCAGGCAATACTTGGGCTGAAATACCAGATGAACATCCCCCTGACAGACAGCCTGACCATTGACACCCTGGTTCCATCGATTTTTTCAGGATCGATCGATACGTTATCCATGGAGGAGCTTTTCGGTGTTGCGTCGAATGCCCTTCCCGATTTGGCTTTGGCACGGCATCACCTGATGGCGGCGAAAAAAGCTGTTCAGATTAGTAAGGGCGGTTTTTCACCCCGAATCGCTGTTTATGCGGGCTGGAATTCGCAATACACGGAAACCAACCGCAATTTAAACGATCAGATCATTCCGTTTTCGGACCAGATCACCAACAATTCAAACGAATATCTGAGCCTGGGGCTTGAAATTCCGATATTTTCAAAATTCTTAAAAAACACAAGACTTAGCAAGTCAAAGTTGCAATATCAGCAGGCAAAAGTACTTTACGATGATGTTGCCTACAAGCTGATGATGGGGGTGGAAAAATCGCTTACAGAATGGCGGGCAGCCCGGGCTGAATATGAATCTTCACTCAGTCAGCTGGCCAGGAGCAGGAAAGCCTATGAAGCTGCTGAAAAGAAGCTGGACAAGGGAATCATTAACATTATTGAGTTTTATATCCAGAAAAACAAGTGGTTCAGGGCAAAAACCGAAGTCCTGCGTACCGGGTTGCAGGTACTGCTGAAAGAACGCTATATCAGTTTCCTGATGACAGGGTCGCTGTTATCAGCGAAATAGGATGTCAGATAAACCTTCAAGGTTTGAACTAAATAGCTTCCAACTGTCTGCAACCTGAAAACAAGCGTATTAACAAAAACCTGCAAGATTTAAAATCAATCGTAATTCGCAAAAAAAATGGAACATCAGGAAACTGTCGGAATGGACAGAGTCATTAAAGAGAATCGATGGATAAAGAAAAAATACTGGAAGTATTTTATCGGTGGTGCAGTATTGGTGGCAGTCATCCTGTTTTTTACCTTCAGGGACTGGACCAGTACGGTCAGGGTGGAAAAGGAAAGGATTACCATTGCCCCTGTTTTCAGGGGAGTATTTAACGATTACATCACCAATGACGGAACGGCAGCACCAATTTCCACTGTGTTTCTTGATGCCTATGAAGGAGGGAAAGTAGAGGAAATTCTGCTTGAGGAGGGAAGCATGCTTAAAAAAGGTGATGTGATCATCAGGTTAAGCAACAATGATATCAACCTCAATATTTTGAACAGTGAAGCACAATTGGCAGAAAAGTCAAACTTTTTAAGGGAGGTAAGGATCCGCATGGAACAGGAAAAGCATTCCCTTGAAAGAGAGGTGCTTAATGCCCGTTTTGATCTTATCGCCAAAAAAAGGACCTGGGAACAGAACAAGGAATTATATAAAGACCAGTTGATCTCGCGTGATGAATGGCTTAAATCGGAGGAAGATTATACACTGGCTGATAAAACCCAGGAACTTGTGCTGCTGCGCCAGAAACAGGATTCCTCATTCAGAAGCCTTCAGATAGATCAGATCACAGAGAACCTTAAGAATATGCAGACCAATCTGAGTCTGGTGAAGCAGCAGCAGGAGTATCTGAATGTAAAATCGCCGGTCGATGGCCAGCTCGGCAGTCTGATGGTTGAACTTGGACAATCGATTACCCGCGGTTTTCGCATCGGGCAGATCAACATCCTTACTTCTTACAAGATTGAGGCTGATGTGGATGAACATTACATCGACCGGATCAGAACCGGTTTGAGCGCCTACATTGAGAGGCCGAACGACACGCTTCAGCTTGAAATTAAAAAGGTGTATCCTGAAGTCAGGAACGGCCGCTTCAAAATTGATCTGGTATTTACCGGCAAACTACCCGAGAACATCAGGATTGGCCAGTCTTACTTTATCAAAATCAAGCTTGGACAGGCCGTTGAAGCCATTCAGCTTCCCCAGGGTGGTTTTTACCAGACTACGGGCGGGCAATGGATCTTTGTGGTTGATCAAAGCGGGCAGTTCGCTGTTAAGAGAAATATCAGGATCGGCAGAAAAAATCCTATGTATTATGAAGTGCTGGATGGCCTGGTACCGGGTGAACAGGTGATCGTTTCTGATTATACAATTTTCGGTAATAATGATAAGGTCGAATTGAAGTAATTTATTGAAGCCATGATTAAAAACATCTTCCGGGTTGTCTTCCGAAATATTTCAAGGCAAAAAGGTTTTACATTTATTAATGTAAGCGGGCTGGCTGTAGGTCTTGCTGCATCATTGCTCATCCTGATGTGGGTGATGGATGAGTTGAGTTTTGAAAACTTCAATGAGCATGCCGACCAGATCTACATGGTTCACCAGGATCAGTTCTACACCGGAGATCGTTATCGCGTTGCTGTAACACCTCATCCTTGTGCCCCGGTCTGGAAGGAACGGATTCCTGAGATAAAGGAAACAACGCGATTTGTCATCCTTCCCAAGCTCCTGTTTCGGGTGGAAGACAAAGTATTCTTTGAAACCCGGATCAAGGCAGCCGACCCGGGAATCTTAAAAATTTTCACCTTTCCGCTATTGATGGGGGATGCAAACACGGCATTGCTCGATCCCAACTCAATAATTCTTACGGCAAAATTGGCAAAAAAATATTTTGGAGATAAAAACCCAATCGGAAAGACGATCAGACTCGAAAACAGGAGTATGTTTACGGTTAGGGCTGTTATGAAAGACATCCCGAAAAACTCTGTCTATTCTACCGCTGATGCATCCTGGTTTGGTACTGATGCTATTATCCCGTATTCATTCCTGAAGGAGATTGGCATGACAGATGACTCCTGGGGCAATAACAGTATTTTTACTTATGTATTACTTGAGAAT
>CAIYES010000200.1 GCA_903925275.1 uncultured Bacteroidales bacterium | reverse complement strand
TACCATTTCGATAGCCTACACAAATACAGGTTCCCCTCCCCCATCCATTAACGGTGCATTCCTGGTGTTGCACTTCTGGTACTATGGCATCGGAAGAATATCTTTTTGGAATCCTTAAAAAGAAGTACCCAGACAGAGTCAAATGGCTTAATGAGAAAGGAGAAAGCGATTCAGACCACGACTTTGAAATTATTGATCTTGACGGAACGATTGAATATTACATTGAGTGCAAGGGTACCGTAAAGAATAAGCCGACGTTTTATATGACAAAACACGAGTGGCGATTATTTTTAAACAACACAAGGAACTATCAGATTTATTTCGTTAAAAATTCTTTCGAAAATCCTATCCATATTTTAATTGACAACCTGCTTGACTGGGTATTGAAAGGCAAACTTGTTCCATATTTAAAGGAACGAGTTGTTGTTAAAGAGGAACGGGTATTTCTAACACTGCACCAAACAACCTTCGATGAATGACTTGACACAACTAAAAACGAGCAATAAGGTTGCAGGTAACAGAAGCAAAACCGATAAAGGTTATCCATAAACACCGTTAGTTCAAAATTCACTTGGACAAATTGACAATAATCCCTTCCTCTTTCCTGACATTTCCTCGGTAATTCGCCTTTCGTTCGCTGCCGTACAGCTTACATGGGGTTTTGGAGAGATTCAATTGCGATGCGTTCAAAGTATGTCCATGCTAATCACGTGATATCCTGATGAATATATCCCAACACAAAAATGATGCTCCTCCCCAGTTAACTTCGTTACTTTCCCTCCCAGTTTTCCACCAAATTTCCCGATTAATTCAGCGACAGTGCAATTCCGATGCGTTTTCTACACGGTTGCATGACCGAGTTCAGGTATTAATTATCTGCTAAGCTATTACCTCATTCCAGGGTCTAGTTCCACTCATTCAAGGATTTTCTCGGCATATCCTCAGTGCCTACCGGTATTCCAATTCCTCCTTGAGTGCCCCTCCATGAGCTTAATTATACTTGCATAAAATTTAACCCTAAAAAACTCAATCATGAAAACTTTTGAAAAAAATTACATCGGAAAAGGCACCCAGGTCGCGAATTTATCAATCGTAAAATTCAGTTTCAAACTCTCGGAAATTGCAAAGCTCTCTCATGTATTCAACGGTGAAGATTACATCACTTTCGAAGTGGCGAAATTGAAAACTCCAGACAGTTTCGGCCACGGATACACAGCATATGTAAATAAGTTGGTTGAAACACCGGAACCTCAGGCAAGCCTGGTTGAAGATGCTCCCAAGAAAAGCACCCGCAAACCAAAAAGAACGGCAACTCCCAAAACGGAAGGATCAATTTTCCCGAACAACACCGATTATCACATGCCAGAGAGCACTGACGCACTTCCCTTCTAAACAGCCCAACCAGCTAAAGAGAGCCTTGGAAACAAGGCTTTTTTTATGGTCACGAGTCCGCTTTTTCTTTGATGGCGCAGGGCAATGAAAAAGCTCGGCAAAAAGAAACCCAATAAAATAGCAGCTTTTTGAAGTAAAAAGGTGCAAAAAGCCAACGCACTACTACTCAAATTGTATGCGAAGGTAACCTCATAAAAATCTCATGTCTCTAAATGCGACCTCCTGACGGAACTGTCGCTCGCTGGGTTCATTCAGATTGGAAAGCCAATCTGACCCGAACATTTGTTCCAGAATTTTTATTCCGGTTTGATAGTCTGCATAAATTTTTCACTGGCGGGCCAGATGCCGAAATAAGTCTTCCG
>CAIYES010000199.1 GCA_903925275.1 uncultured Bacteroidales bacterium | reverse complement strand
TCTTTCATTTAACTGGAGCCCGTTTGCCAGTTTTTCAAAATGCTCCTTCTTTAGTTTTTTCTTTTTACCATCCAAAGTCAGCGCAAGTTCTTCGGAGGCCAGCCGTATCAGGCTTGAGGGCACAACCCTGATTCCAAATGCTTCTGCTATCCGCATAGTTAAATGCTCATTTTCAGGCATTTCAGGATATTTGTCAGAAGGCGGTTTTAAGATGTACTGTCCTCCCAATGCACCTACCACGGTTAATCGGGTGCCTGATTTTCCCCTGGTTTCTTTCACTACCGAGAAGGATAATTTTGCCTGAACACCAGGAACAGCCACACTTCGTTCCACAACCTCTTTAGCCAATTCTGCCATTTGATCTATTGAATATGGTACTTCTGGCGGAGTTGTGGTTCCAAAAAATCCCAGGCAGCACTTCTCATGAAAATCAGGGTAAATTTTAATTTTCCAATAAGGTTTTTACACTCTTGTAGGTGGAAAGAAATAAGATTGTGGAGGCAATAAGCAGTACCAGTGAAATAACTAAAAAGTAGTTGTAGGCTTCGATGGAGGTCATATTATAACGATAGAAAAACTGTGTAAACATAATTCCGAGCCATCCTGTCATCTGGTTTAAAAAGCTGTTTAAACCGGCAAAAGTACCTTTCCGGGGCGGGTCGAGCAGCATGCTGTTACGCGGTCCCAAAACAGAGAGTCCGCCAAACCCCAGGCACATCACTGTCATTAAGGCAATAATTTCAATTGAGGAATGACGTTTTTCAATAAAGAAGAACAGTAAACTGGCTGCCAATGAAAGAAAAACGATACCTGTATTGATCAACATGACCGATCGGATAGTGATCTTTTTTGCAAGGTACACGGTCGGAATCCTTCCCAAAAATAGTCCGCCGACCAAAAAAAGGCTTACAAGTCCGTATTTGGTCGCAGAAAATCCCATCTCATCAACGAAAAGGAATGATGAAAATGTGCAATAAGCCCCCTGGAACATGAACATGACATAGACTATCAGGTTTATCCTTATTAAAGGTGTTCGAAGGATAACCTCCTTATATGTTTTCAGTAAATTGAGCGGATTAAGGTTGGCATCTTTTTTATACTGATCATTTTTGCTGCTTTTCAGGAGGATGATAATTGTAATGACAATAAAACTCAGGATCAGCATCAGCCAGAAATTCCAGCGCCAGGAATAATGGTCTGTTATATACCCTCCTAACACCGGGGCCAGCATGGGAGCCATTGAAACGAGTATTGAGAACCAGGCAAGCCTGCTTAGCAGGTTGTCTTTTCGGGAACGGTCTCCGATCCATGTTTGCGCGGTAATTATGGTGAGTGCGCTCCCCACGGCAATGATAACCCACCCTGCATCAATCATGATGATATTCACTGCAAGCCCGCACATCAGATAACCTACTGCACAGGTAATGCTGCCAAACAGCAAAAGCATTCTTTTCTTTATCGCATCGGCAAACGGGCCAAAAAATGCATAACTCACGGCTAAAAAGAAAGTATACAGATTGATGTTTAAGGTAGCCTGGCTTTTAGTTATTCCAAATTCATCGGTGATAACAGGAATAGAAGGGATAAAAATATTTCCGCCCATTCTGGTTGCCAGTACGATGAACAAAATAATTGCTGCTACCACACCCTGGGAAATCCGTATTTTACCTGCCATCACCAACGTATTTTACAACAGTGCGATAGAAGGCTTCAAGCAACCTCTGCAGGTTCGATTTTCCATTGTGAACAATATGCAGGCATCCCGGCATGGAATTTATCTCGCCTACAATATAGCCTTGCTCGCCGAATAACAGATCCACACCGCAGAGTTTCATATTCATCACATGCATCGACTCTTTGGCTATTCTAAGGGCCTCCTCATCTGGCTCCCAATAAGCTCCGTCTCCTCCAACCGAAATATTCGACCTGAAATCCTCCCCCTTTGAATTATCCCTGATCACCCCGAAAACCAGTTCACCGTCGCAAAGTGTAATCCGAACGTCGCGCCCCTTGCTTGTAGCAATAAACTCCTGTGATAAAAGTTCTTTTTTGCTATTGATGCAATAGAGATCGCGTATATTTTTTAATTCCGAAACCGTATGAATGAGACAAACACCCTCTCCCTTCGAACCATC
Organism: uncultured Bacteroidales bacterium; assembly: GCA_903925275.1. GTDB lineage: Bacteria > Bacteroidota > Bacteroidia > Bacteroidales > FEN-979 > CAIVAT01. Next base: position 912 of record CAIYES010000199.1, on the reverse strand, counting down.
AGGAACTTTTACAACCATTGGAAAACCAATCCTTTCAATCACCCAGTCAAGGCTCGTAAATGAATTGAATACCACTGTTTTTACAACAGGAATACCGGCCTTTAAAAGTTTCTGGTAAGTATGAAGCTTATTCAGTGAACCTTCAATGTTTTCAGCCTTATGAAGACAAAAAACACCTAACATCTCAAGTTGTCTCAACAAGGCAAAATGCATGAAACCAATTTCTGTTTCAAACAGACAAAGGGCAAAATCGGGCAGGGAACGATATTTTCCTGCAACAAATATTTCCCTGGTTTTGTTTTCATCTATCTCAATCCCTATGTCGGTCAAATTGATAAATTCAAATTTGAATGGAAGAAGGCTTAATCTCCCGAGATCATCATTGGTGAGATATCCCTCTCCGGGTTTTTTGTCTGAAATAATCCATCCGTTTAGCATTTTCGGTAATTTTTAAATTATTTGATCCAATTGTTGTCTGCCTTTTGTCTGATCATGACTGGCAGTTTTACCTGGGTCGACGACATCCCTTCTCTGATTTTTATCTCGTACAGATGATTTTGCCATCCCTGCTTCATCTCTGAGATTTGTAACGGATTCATCATCTTTTCCTGAATGCTTTCCCGGTAATAAAGATTATTAATTGCCATCAGGTCCTGATGCACTTTATCAGCTATGCTTTCAGCGTTAAACCCTTTGGTTTCGGGCGTTGTTTCGAGGTAACAGCAGTAATGCCGTTTTTCATGATCGGGGTAGATCTGGATCTGAACCGTATCAGCTCCCTCTGAAATGGCAGCCTTTCGTATCAGTTCATTCACGAGACTTGCCGGGATTTTCTCATGGGCGATATTAAGGATATCGCTGCTTTTATATTGAAAAACTATATTGGGAACGTCATTGGTGAAACCCTCCACT
>CAIYES010000198.1 GCA_903925275.1 uncultured Bacteroidales bacterium | reverse complement strand
CTCCCAAGAAACAGATCTATCAGTTCAAGATAACCCTCCAAGACATCAAACCTCCAATCTGGAGAAGAATACAAGTTCCGAGTACCTATACATTTTGGGATTTGCACATAGCGATCCAGGATGCTATGGGATGGCAGGACTATCACCTGCACGAGTTCCAGATGAAAGACCTGAGCGGGAAGAAGTTGTTTGTCGGCATTCCTTCTGGCGAAGATGACTTTCTCGGTGACTTCATGGAACCACGCAAAGTCCTCCCCGGTTGGAAACACAAGATATCAAAGTTCATTAGCATAGCGCAGCCGACCTTTTTATACCTCTACGACTTCGGTGACGACTGGCATCACACTATCAAACTGGAAAAGGTTCTTCCTGTTGAAGAAGGAGTATCTTACCCAAGATGTATCGGCGGCAAGAGGAACAGTCCTCCTGAAGATTGTGGTGGTACTCCCGGTTATGAAAATATGCTTGAGGTCTTGGCTAACCCGGAAGATTCTGAATACGAGAGCACCAGGGAATGGGTCGATTCGATGAAAGATGGATCTTTTGACCCTGAGAAATTCAAACCTTCTGAAGTTATGTTTGACGATCCCCAAGAGCGGTTCAAGAGGGCTTTTGAGGGAGATTAAGGATAACATCATGATAAAACTACCTGACCTGTTTAAATTACTCACAAAGAATAGAGAAATGGCTCAGCCTATGGCAGAGCTGAAGCGGAAAATTGATGCCAGTGGGGTTGACTTCCCTCTGGAACTCCCAGGCAAAGCGGGAGATTACCCGGATAGAACTGTTGTTCCCCGCCTCGTCCGAGTGGGCGATGAGACGATAGCCGGGCTCTTTCTGTTCTGCCCTGAAGAGGATATGGATTACTGCAAGATCAGGATGCCACCACCAGAACCGGCTATTAAATTTCGCTTTTTGGAGTATGAATCATTTTCAGTCATCGAGGTGCTGTTGGCATTTAAACATGACCGGCAGATGGTACTGCATCTGAACCCATCCGCCACGTCTGTGAAGGACTTTCTTGGTACTTGTGGCAAAACGGGGTTGCTGTCTTTTCATTACGTATGTGCCACAAGCGGGGTGCTGGTCAGTGCTTTTACTGATGTGGATGGCGAGCATCTGGAGTGGATTAAGAGGAATCACCTGCGGTCATTGCACTTAGAAACAACACCTGGACGGAAATTCTCTATCGCCTCAGCGACCACAGCCAAGGGATTCAAGAGCAATCAGCGGTACTATAAGTTTGCTGACGGAGTAAAACGGCAAAGAATAAAGAAAACCGCCACTGAAAAGCCCTGATAGGAATTCCCAACAAGGGAAATGGACACCGACCGCCCAAAGAAACCGGGAGGACCGGTCATTTCCCACGACTTTAGGCAAAAATTATTCGCACTGTACGATTAGCCTAAGCAGCTTTTTCCACCAATAAAAATGGGAGATTCCTAGTCGCTACCCACTGATGGGTGCTTTGATTTACTACAACAGCATTTAACGCTGTTAGCGCATATGATCCATTGTTAGACCAACTCATACCACTGTGTTTTTGTCGCATAGCGGTCACTATGTTGTTACTTCGTTCCACCGGATTGCTTGAATTGGGCAGCTTCAATCTGCAGCGCATAGCATAGCAAGGTATTCGCTCCCGATTACGTTCCAGATAGTCAATCAACCGAGTTATCGGATCTTTACTCTTGATATCAGTCAGCGGAATAGCTGTTATGTAATTCTTGGCATTCTCGATTAAGCCAAACCACAGCATAGGTAATATTTGTCTTAAATGATTATTGCGGATTTCTCGACCTTTACAGGCAAGACTTAAATCTTCCTTAAACTTCTTGACAATATGAAACCAGTCCAAAATCAGCAATATGTTCGTGTGCCAAGAGAAAAATGACACTATAGCTTTCTGCAGAGACTTCTGGCCATCAGTACATAGTACTATTTTATTGCGAACTAAATTATTACACAGTAAAACCGCTAATACATATTTTAGCACCTCAGACACACTTCGGCTCGTTAACGTGAACCCCTTGCCTTTGTGCTCAATGCGGGCCACGGTATTTTGGACACAGGGACGAGTGGGTTTTATTTTTTCAGGCTGATATTCTTCAGGTAGTGCGACATGAGGCTTTTTATCTCGATGCTCTTTTTGTTTTTTTACTCCAACGTCATCAATGTAAACGTAAACGGTACCCTCAGGGTTTTCATAGACCTTATTTCCGGCAGTGCTGTTCCGCACAGTGGTAATGTCATCAGGAGAGAATCCTTTTTTGCTCATTTCAGTGCAAACTGAGGTTAATGCAGTTTGAAGTCCTGTTTCCTCAAGGTAAGATGCTTCTGGAATTTCCTTCACAACAGAACAGTCAGTGTCGGGCTCCCCTTCGGAGGTAAATTGATGCTCTTTAAACGTTTTTTTTGTTTTATGTGTTATGAAATCCAACACCTTCAAGCCTTCACGATGTGCGTTATCGCAAAGCGTGTTTAATGGCGTACCACCAGATTCCTGATAGCGACTACGGTTAAAGACCAAGACTGTTTGACGATAACTGCGTTTTGCTGCCCCTAAAATCAGGGCGAGTTCCCTATGCCCGCGAGTCAGATACCACTCGCGGCCTTTGTGTGCAGGGAAAAAGTCAATACCTTGAGAAAGGATCTTCTTTTCTTCAGATTTAACATCGAACGTTTTGAATTCGAAACGTCCAATTTCGCCGTCAACCTTATAGATGCTGGGATGTTCTACTATAATGTCGTCTTTATGGGTCGATCTGAGTTGTTCAGAGGCTTTTTTTTTGAAGTTTTTTCAAGATGTTTGGAAATAGCATCCCTTATGGCGGGATAATTTGCTAGCAACATCGCTGATTCTAAGCCATCAATATCGAATTCATGCTTAGAATCAAGAATTACTGAAAACGAACCATCGTCGATTCTGTTTACACAATTTTCTTCACTCACTGCTTCGTCAGTTTCAGTGAATGATACGTTGATGTTTATTTTTATATTGCGCATGATACCCCTCCCTCAGTTTTATATACATATCGAACCGCCTAGTAGTGCGAGGGTAAAGTATCTGAGCTTGGGCAAAATGTCTACTACTTATATCAAGACCACCTATATTCCTTGATGGAATGAGTACAAGGATGGTTAAAAGACTGTAGCTGAATGATCGGTGATGGACTAAATGTGGCTATAGAGATTTTTTAACAAAGGTGAAACTGAGGGGTAGAGAGAAATTCTTTTTAGAGGAGGGGGTGTACTCAGGTCAGCGAGTGTGTGTGTGAGGGGGGGGATAGGCTTTTTTCTAATCGTACAGTGCGAAATTATTTGAGGAGATATTTCATAATGCCCAAACAAAACGAATCACCCTACGTCTCTCATGTTTTTGTTTGTACCAATGATCGAAGGGGAGAGAGTAAATCGTGT
>CAIYES010000197.1 GCA_903925275.1 uncultured Bacteroidales bacterium | reverse complement strand
TAAAAGTAAATTTGAATGAGATAGCGACCTTTGAAAATGGCGATCCGATCCCCGTTCCTTCAGAAAATGTGGTTTACGTCAAGGATCCGGAATGTGAAAAGCAGATACTTGAATTGATGGATAAGGTGAAGGATTTGAAAAAGATAATTGAATTGCAGGAAAAAATCATTTCACATTGTGATGCGAACAATCAAAATAATGAAAATCTGATACCATAAATAATTAACCCCAAGTGTTTGCAAACACTCAAAATAACACATATTTAATACCATGAAGAATAATACTCTGGGAAATCCTACATAGATAGGCGAAGCAGAAAATCGTCGAAGCCCCGTCCGGTCCGCTCCCCAAAAGTTAAGTCCCTGAAATTCAGGGACTTTTTTTTATGCAGTGCGCAATTTGGTGCGCACAACCCACTTAAAGACCTTGTATCGGATCAAGAGGAATTTCTGGGGGGAAGCTTTGGAGGATTAAAATAATACTGATTTCTTTGCATAAAAAAAGAGATGCAAGAGAATGAAGGATTAGAAATTGCAGAGTTCATATTGCCCAATGGCATTTTGGAGTATTTCGAGATTAATAAAATTGAACAGTCCCCCACTGAGATTCATATATTCCTAGCAGAGAAGAACCTTCCTCCCGAAGAGTACGCGCATACCAAACTAACATCCAAAGGTTTTTTTGACGAGATTAAAGTTCGGGATTTTCCAATCCGGGGCAAGCACGTTTATCTGATGATTAAACGTAGGCGATGGCTGGATGAGAGCACTGGTAACCCAGTTTTCAGAGACTGGGAAATGGTAGCCAAAGGAACGCGAATGACTAAGGAATTCGCCACTTTTTTAAAAGGTATTGCTCGATTCCAAACCGGTAAGCTGTAAAAGTGTAGGTGATTATTTCGGTGTAAATGGAGTACTTCTGGAAGAACAATATCGCGACCACCTGAGTAATTTTCACGATTGGGACCAATTGGCCCACGCCAACGAGTGGATATTGTTTGAACATAATGTCGGACCATTCTTAAGCATTGACGAAACCGCCCTATCGCAGGGTGAGTTATACACAGTCGTTACCAACAAGGAAGCCAAAGGCAGAAAGGGAGCCCTGGTCGCCATGATTAAGGGGACCAACAGTGATACGGTAAGATCAATCTTAGAAAAAATTCCTCTTAGGAAACGGAATAAGGTGCAGGAAATTACCCTGGACATGTCTGCCAGCATGGAAAAGATAGCACGATATAGCTTTCCCAAAGCTGTCCTGGTCACTGATCGTTTCCATGTTCAAAAGCTTGCCTACGATGCAGTTCAGGAAATGAGGATACAATATCGCTGGGATGCAATAGACCAGGAAAATAAAGAGATAGAACTCGCCAAAGAAACCAGGCAGCAATTTATCCCGGAGATACTTGCAAATGGGGATACGTTAAAGCAACTCCTGGCAAGAAGCCGATACTTGCTTTTCAAGTCTAAAACGCACTGGTCTCCTTCCCAGATCCTCAGAGGGGAGATATTATTTGAAAGATATCCTTTGCTGGAACACGCCTATAATCTTGCCATGCAATTAGGGTCAGTGTACAGTAAAACCAAGGATAAAGGAGTTGCTTTTACAAAGCTAGCCTTGTGGTATGATAAGGTCGAGAAAGCAGGGTTTAAATCATTCAATACGATTGCCCGTTCAATAGAATCGCATTATCAAACAGTCCTGAATTACTTCAACAATCGCAGTACAAATGCATCAGCTGAATCATTCAACGCTAAGATAAAGGCATTCCGTTCTGCTTTTCGTGGAGTTAGAAATGTGAGTTTCTTCCTTTTCAGGTTAGCGAATATCTATGCTTAGCTGCTTCCCCCCAGAAATTCCTCTTGATCCGAAAAAAGGCCGTGTCTGCCCGGGATCTTTATGAAGGACTTGGACTTGATAGAGGTCAATTTTCAAGGTGGGCTAAAAAACAGATTACTGAGAACCCTTATGCGATTGAAGGTGATGACTGGATAGGGTTCGACATTGAGGTC
>CAIYES010000196.1 GCA_903925275.1 uncultured Bacteroidales bacterium | reverse complement strand
CGTTAGCTGGACTTCACTCAAAAGATAATTGTTGCCATTGATTTCGTGCTTTGCCGAGAAATCAAGGTCCCTGATTTCAAGCATATCCATATCTTTTTTGAACTGAACCGAAACACGTTCAGTAAGTACCCAATCCGCCCAGCGCTTCCAAAACTGCGCAAATATCCCGTTATCATTATAAAACAGGAGGTCCAAATTATCACTTTGACACTTTGCCACAACGATGCCATTTTCAATTTTGACAAAGAAAAGCCTGGGGGTAATTTCCTTATAGGCGCTTTGTAAATTCCCGCACAACACATAACCGGCATCGATGAGCGTAGAAAAACAAGACTCTGTGTTCAATGAGGATCCTCCTTGTATTTTGTAAGGAAAAAACGTCATTAAATGCGGGATTGATGTCGAAATGACCCAAATAATATCCCCGTTGTTGTCTAAATCCGGGACAAACCAATTATCAGCATCTTCCACATACCAGATATCTTCCATGGTAATAAAGTCAATGTAGGGAGGATTACTCAGCTCGGAGACGGTACTTACAGATCCTTTGATACGCTGGGCAACGGCCTTATCGACATCGACAATTCCTGCGAACACCGAATCACCCTCATCCGGTTTCATGGATACTTTCATTCCGGGTGACTTAGCGGGAATATAAACAGTCATATCGGATACCCCGGCGGAGTACTGTACCGTGCCGGCAGACTTCAAAATATCGGTGGCGCCTTTGATGGTGACTGTTTTGCGGACATTATCCACAAAAAACCGGCAATTGAAATAATTTTCAAGTCCGATAAAAAACTCATTAACCTTTATGCGCGGAACATGGTTCTGATAGCGGATGGTACCTGGTAAAACCATGGCAAACATTTGATATTCATTTTTCTCATAAGAATTATAGATCACAAGGTTATTTAATTCTTCGGTTTTGGAAAAAAAATCGTCCTGCATCGAATAGCCAAAAAGGGTTGCCACTTTATCCAAAAGCCAGCGCAAATAAATAAATGGCACCAGTAAAGAATAATTGCCGTTGGCGGTATGACTCCACAGCACTGGCCCGGTGGCATGAGGGAAATTGTATCTTTCTTTTTCGGCATCGGTGGTGGGTGGCGTATAAAAGACATGATTTACGATTTCGGGAAAGGCAATACTGACCTGTGGGTAAACCTTATCGAGGGTCGAATTATAATAAGCCATGGCCTGGGCAGTAGAAGTAAAAGGCAAATTTCCCAGGTTAAGTTCATGCAACATCCTGTTTTTTATCTCCCAGTTAAAATTGCCTTTGTCAATGTATAACGTTCCTTCATAACTGAGGCCGGCTTTGCTGATGCGCAGCGATCCGCTGAACAATTCAATACCTTGCCAAAGAACCGACGCCTTAAAAAATTCATATTTATCCGATGAACTTTCAACCCGGTGTTTCCAATTGAGGATGATTTTATTGCGGGGAGTTGCCGGTAGATTGAAAGGATAAGAATGATCGCCGATTTCATTGAAAAGAGGCGACATAAATTTCAATGTTATTGAAATGTCACTGGGAATGTCAAGATACTGATTTGCAACGGAGATTGAAAGCATGGGTTAAGATTTGGAAACATCAGATTCTATTAAGCGCACGGTATCATCGGTTGAGCGGATATCGTCATAAACCACAAACGACCGGATCCCGTTTCGGGCATGGGTGTTGAATTCGGTGAGCGCAGATAACAAACCCTGCTCAAATTCGGTCTGACCTTGCTGAGTTTGAAAAGCTGGAGCAGAACTCTGCGGATAATTCCCTGAGGCAAACTGCGGAACCCTTGCAAAATTGATCGCATCAATAACATGGGGGTAATTGACCATCAGGTTTTTGGTTGTTTTGGGATCAATGACAATCTCCTGACCGGTCTCGCTAATCAGTGTTGGCGTTGAATACAAACCGGTTTCCGGTGAATTGACCAGTGGAACATCCCTGTATAGTTTATTGTCATCCTGCCCTATTACCGAATAGCGGCCTCTGGCCGCTTCCGGGACCTTCTGGCTCAGGATGTACCCGATCTGGATTGCTCCCAAGGCGGCAGTAATGATGCTCAGCACGATCCCCACTCCGGGACCAGCGGTAAGCGCTGAAGCAACCGCCGTGGCCACACTGATCAAGGCATTGAACAAAGCCACTTCTTTGCTGCGTACAGCCTGATCATGCTCCATCTTCTTCTTTTTCTTGTCCAGGTCTTTATCCATTTTATCGACCTGCGAATCATACTGGGATTTTGTGATCAGCTTTGCATCAAGCTGTTTCTGAAGGTTTACTTTTTTCTTGTTATTTGCATCTTCATCCTGATTTAGCTGCTGGTTCTCAGCATCGGTTTGCATGGAGAAGATGGCAGAGAGGCCATCCACAGCGCCTTTTGCCAGGGAAATGGCGTTGTCGGCGACCTGTAAAGCAGTCTCCTTTGAAAGCTGAATCTGTTTGGCAGCAACCTCTTCTGCCATTTGTTTTTTGATTTCGGCAGTCCGGAATTCATCATTGATGTTATCTTCAAGAATCTTCCGGTACTTCGCATCGACCTCAAGACGGATTTTAACCTGTTTTTCTGCAAGGTCGATATCGGATTTCAGGCGCAGACTCTTTAGCTGCTCATTGTAATCGAAAAGATTTTTGTCATCATTATCCTTGTGTTTGCTGGCGACATTCGTTCCTTTCTGAGCAAATGTATCCTTGATGGCTTGTTTCTGCTGCTCGGTTGCCTTGGTGACCGACAACGTATATTCCATCTCCAGCTGAAGTGAATCAAGGACTGCCTGCAAATACTCATCAGAATCCTTGTCCATGGATGCCATTTTTGCATCCGCTTTCTCCTTTTCGATTTTGTATTGAGACTGGATTTCCTTTTCTGCATATTTGAGGCGAATATCATCCTGCTTTTCGATCAGCTGATCTGTAAGAACTCGCCTGAGTTCTACTTCATCGGCTGAATTACCCTTGATTTTGTCGAGACGTTCACCCAGTTTTTCTTCCTCAATGGCCAGTTCCCTGTCCATTTCACCCTCGGTGACGGCCGCCCTGGCTTGGGCCAGTTGCTTCTTTATGTCGAGAAGATAATCTGCCTGTTTCTTTGCTTTGGATTCCACATCTGCCGGAGTCCCGGTGGATGGATCTGATTTGTCGAACGACTGAATCTTTTTATTCAGGTCCTTTATCTTGCCCTGGACACGGATAAAATCTTCTGAGCCTGCCACGGAGGCTTTCAGGGCAATCTGGTATTTTGAAAGTTTCGCTTCAAGGTTGTCGAGCGATTCCCCGACTATTTTATCCCCGATGCTTTCAGCATTGAGTACATCGCTTAGCGATTGCTTCGCATCCTTGAACTGAGATATTTTATCCTGGAGCTTTTTGATCCCTTCATCATAGGGTTTTGTTGCCTCAACCCGGTTCTCCTGGGCATCAATGGCATTGTCGGCTACAGTCATTGCGGCTCCGCCCGGGCTGGCCGCACCTTTGACAGTATTCCAAACTCTTTGAAGAATCGTTGGTTTTGCTGCTGCTTCGCCAATAGACTTCTGTTTTGCCTGCATTAAAAGCAGTTCTGCTTCTGCCTGTTTGATGGTCAGGTCAATCTTTTCCTGAAGATCCTTTTTCTCCTGGACGGAAAGCAGGTTCAGGTTTCTTACGGTACCAGCGACCTTTTCATAAGCATCTTCAAGTTTCTTATTGGCCTCGGCCAGTAAAACAGTGGTTGACGCCTTCAATTTCTCCAGGGCAATAGCCTGGCTATTGTACATTTCATAGGTCTTGATCCCGGCAACCAAAGCAGTAATAGCGGCAATGACCAGTCCGATCGGGTTTGCAGCCATGGCAGCATTCCAAAGCCACTGGGCAGTTGTCGCCAGTTTGGTGGCGATCGTACCGTTCCCTTTCCAAATGGCAAGAAGCTGTTCTTTGACGATCAGGTATTCTAAAACCACAGCATCTTTCATTTTTAGCAGGATGCCTTCCTTTAATGTCAGGTTGTTCAAAATTGCAACCTGTATTGATCTTGTTTGGGCTGCGATGTAAACCCCGATAGCACCGGTGAGCGCGATAAGACCGATACGGTATTTGTCGATCCATTCGGGAAGTGCCTTGAGCCAGGCGACAAGGTTCACAACTGCACCGACCATTGATTTAAGAAATTCTGTGACTCCAGGCATGGTGATCAGCCGATAAAATTCTTTCCCAAGTTTATCCAGAGTTGCTCCCAAAGTTGTGTTCTTGTCATTGAACTGCCTTAGAATTTCATCGGTACCTTGTAAGGATTTTCCCGCCAGGAGAACTTTCTGCTGGAGCATGTCGGTATTGTTGCCCAGTTTGGCAAAGACTTCGGAGGCACCGGCACCGGAGATTTCCAGTTCCCGGATCAGTTTTCCTAATATTGTTGCACCCTCTCCCCCTCTCTTCGATCCTTCAACAACTTTCAAGAAAGCGCCGTAGAGATCGGTATTTACCAGCGTGGTAAAGTCTTTCAATGGAATTCCGGCCACCTTGGCGAAGTCGGCGGTGTTGTATGTCATCTTCATCAGGATCTTCGTCATTGCTGTTCCGCCTCTTTCGGTGGAAACTGCAAGTTCCTGGAGTGTGGCAGAAATGCCCATCACTTCAGCAGAAGATAATCCAAGTGACATTCCAACCCCGCCAATCCTGTTTGAAAGATCGACCAGTACCGGTGCAGTGGCAAATCCGTCTGCTCCCAATACATTGATGGCATTGCCCAAACGGAGCATATCGTCGGAAACCGCAGAGGTTTTCATGTCTGTCAGGACATTTCTGAGGGTCCCCATCTGGGTTGCCACTTCGCTTGCCCCTCCCTGGATTTCAGCGCCAAGAGCGACATTGAGTTTGTCTATGGAATCGACAAACGGCAGGATATCTTTCTGGGCAATGCCTAGCTGACCGGCAACCACGGCCATTTCCCGAAGGTCGCTGCGGGAAGTACGGGTGTCGATCTTACCCAGTTCTGTATTCAGTTTTTTGACTTCATCGACCGTCAGTTTGGTGGTTTTACGGATATCGGCAAGAGAATCCTCCAGTTTCGCATTGCCTTTGATGATACCGACCACAGCAGCGCCGAACCCAATAACTCCCACAGTGATCATTTGAAGCACCTGCTGGTACTTGTTGGCCTGGTCGGCAAGCTTTGAAAAGGCGCCTCCAGTCTGATTTATTTCTCCCCGCAGGTCCTTTAGCCGGCCATTTACTTTCTGAAACTCCCTCTCTTTTTCACCAAATTCTTTTGAGTTTACATTCAACTGGCGCAGTTCCGCATTTAGTTTCCTGGCTTCTGCCTCCAATTGTTTCAGGGTAGCATTCGCTTTTTCACCATTAAAGATGACGGTGGCGGTGGATGTTTCGTTTTTAGCCATTGGTAATTGATTTATCGGATACATTCTCGGTGATAGCGATCACACCTCTATGGCCATAATCTTTGGCAAATATTTCGCTAAGCTTCATGACT
>CAIYES010000195.1 GCA_903925275.1 uncultured Bacteroidales bacterium | reverse complement strand
GATCTATGACTCATCGATTCAGTCTGCGCGATAAAAGGTTGGCCCTTTACTTTATTGCACCTGATCAAATCCTCGAGAAAATGGTTTCGTATGATCATTATCACCTTGAAAAAACAAACTTGCCAACAATCCACATCCCATCAAGGGCATCTGGCTTATCTGAAAATGAGTTTAAATTACCAGGTCAACCTGTTCTACAGATTAAAAAACTAACAGGCGAATTAATTGAACAGGTATGCGACCTTGCGATGAAAGTTTATGAAATTCAATTAAGGAAATTGTAGTAGGCAAGTAAATTTTTAGGGAAGCATAGGCAGTAACATCTCATTGTTACCTGTTATCTACTTTTGTGAAGGTTGTTGTGGATTAAAAGAATGTTAAAAAGTCCGGTTATTATCTGCATACCCTCCCAAGTAGCCCTAAATGTTTCAAAAAGTATCCATCCCTGATTACTTTGTTTAGGTACTCGATCTTATAAAACCCAGTCGGAAAGCCTGACCATAGGCCAACTTCGCAGATCTTGTGCAAGTCATATCCCAGCGGCTTTAGATGGTGCTTTTTAAAGATCATTCTTTCCTGTTCAATACATTCTATTTTTGTGACTGGATCACACCAGCCAAGGTCTCCAAACACAAGATATTTGGTTCCAAGTACACTAAGCATACTCAGAGCATAGGTGATCGATATTCTAACGCCTCCTTCGGCAAGGCCTTCCCTAACCTTGACCAAATGCGAGATCCGGATATTGAACTTTAAAATAAACTCATCCAGAAAATTGTTGTTCTCCCAAACGAAACTTATGACGTTAGCAATTGAACAAAACCCATCCGGGGTTGTCCGGGTAACATTAAGCAAACGAATAACAGGAGCAACACAATCGTCGTTATAGAACCAGGTAAATTCACTGCTGATCTTGAAGTTTATCCCCGCTTCAGGATTTATTATCAGTTCAACAGAAGAATTAAGAACAGTAGTTCCCTCATCGTATTTGTCAAGCAGGTCACCTTCCTCTTTCCCGGAAAGCGCATCAAGGCAGTCAGTATGCAGAAATAAATGAGGGAACTCAGAGAGCCCATCTAATGACACTTTTTCGGGAGATAACTCCGTAATATCATGATAATCAGTGCCACAAGAAGGATACCACGAAAGATTAGGATTGTCAGGAATCCCGATAAAAAAATCATCCAGTTGTTGTTGGGCAAATTCGTTTTTTCCCTTTAAAAGGTATTGCAGGGTCTCTTTTTGTTTTTTCATACTTTATTCATCATTAGGTATATACTTGAGGTGCAGGCAGCCAGCTCATCTTGCGATTCACTCCAGCAGATTCCATTGGACATCACCATGTCCAGACCAGTATTTGCTCTCCGTTACCCTGATTGTTTTACCAGGAGGGGTGCGACAGGGTCCTGACAATTCATGATAACAGGTCATGGCAAATAGATCTCCCTGCTGAATTTCATACTGACCGTCTGTTATAAAAGTTGTGCAACCCAGACGATCGAGAATGTTGAGCATCCAAACCCCGGTGGCCATCCCCCCTCCGCCACATCCGCCTCCGTAACGTACATGGATTATATGCGACATTTTGCCTTCACTCGGAAGGATAACCTCGGCGCAAAAAGCCTCATTCTCTGCAACTACATAAATAAGTGGACAGATCCGCTCTTTTAAACGATGCGACGTGACCCGGATCCTCATGAAAAAGGACCTTCCGGTTTGGTTTCTTATCTCAGGAAACGCAACGATCTCTTGATGCAGGGGCAGCTCCTGACGGGGAAGCTCTTCAAGGCTTAATACGCTTATCTCCATTCTTTCATCCTTGAAAAGTATTTGTCCTTCATGAAAACCCGGGTCATGCCAAGGGAAGTAATCAGTAAACAGGAAGATGTTGGGAGGCAATGGTTCTGGTATGGCTGATGGATACAGAGCAGCATAATCTTCCGACAGATAAAGCAGGGGGCGGTAGTCCTGGCAAGCGGATGCATAATAGGCAATGCGTGGTTCTTCCTCCAATCCATCGAGATACTTATGCAAACTTCCACGGTATCCCCGGGTCAGGTTATACAATAATTGCTTTGACATTGGTTGTTATCTTGGTGTTGGTTCAGAAACCTATTTTTTGTTGCCTGCGGCTTCCCGTTTCTTCAAGGCACCAGGAATCCAATTGATGCCTTGATGGGAGATTCCCTTTCAGAACACGATGCATCGTGTACTTGCGGGCAATGTTGTCGATCTGACCACCAGAAAGCTCATACGTCTCTGCAAGTTGCAGGGCGGTAGCACCTGAGAGAGCAGGGATCTTCTCCGACCAGATGTGATAACGGGCCTCTATGGTCGGTTTTCCGAAATGAACCTTGAACATAAACCTTCTGTCAAAGGCTTTATCAAGATTTTCGACCAGGTTGGTTGTGGCAATGAGAATGCCGTTAAGATCTTCAAGTGACTGGAGGATGATGGCCTGGATAGCATTCTCCGTATTATCGATCGAAGTTTCATGATTGGTCTTGCGCGTGGTAAGTAACGAATCACATTCATTGAATAATAGAATTGGCACCACTGACGACTTCTCGGCTAGTTTGCGGTACCTGTCAAACAGCGCAGCCATCTTTTTTTCGGATCGGCCGTACCATTCAGATTTCATTTCGCTGATAGATACCTGCAGTACATTTCTCCCCGACATCCTTGCCAACTGGTAGACTGATTCGGTTTTACCTGTACCGGGAGGGCCCTCAAAGAGCATGGCAAACCCCGTCTTCATTCCGTTCTTCCGAAGCCTGGCCACAAGTTTGTCATAATTCACAGGTTGGAGAAGGTTGCTGATCTCGTCGTACCGCGCCTGGACATCAGAAGTGAAATAGAGTCTCTTTTCACTGATGGTATCTGAGAGGATGACATCTGGCATTCGGGCCACGGTTTTTTCCACAACCATCCCCGGGTCATCCCGGAGGAGGATCGCGATACTTTTCTCGGTCAACGAAATCTCCTTGTCGCTACGGAAACCTGAATCGCAGCATTCTACAAGTGCTGAAGTGACCAGTGCGCTGGCTCCACGGGCTATATTTTCACGGATACCCATCTGTTCACGTTTGTCACCCGTGAGCAACTTCACCATGATAATGAGATCTGAAGTTTGTATCCCGTTGTAGTATTCATCACAAAGGTTAATGTACAAGATACGCTCCTTCTCAGAAAGTGAGACCTGTTTCAATTCCCGGACCAGCTCTACCTCCGGGTGATCAGAAAGGATCCTGTGGATTTCACGGCACATTTCCGGAAAGTCGATCTGCCCCTCATCCCTTTGCTGGATCTGGGCCCCCACCGCCCTCACCAGCTCATAGTTATTGGTTATTGGCAACTCCTTCATGCGATACCGCTCCCCGATACGAAGAGCTTCGAACGCTTCTCGACTTACAGAATAAAAGATGCCGGCAATGGTGTTCTCCGTTTCGTAGTCGTGGTTTCTTTCACTGATCTCTTTGCGAAGGATCTTCCGCTGTCTCAATTCCTCCAACTCGTTCATGTGCAGTGCCACCGTAATCGGGGTGCACCCAAACCAATTTGCGAGTCGATCTATCCCAACTGCCCGATGGCTGAAGTTCAGGTTAACCATAACACTGAACAGCACCGATTGGATGGCTGTGCAGTCGAGGTACCCTGACAGTTGCTTGCATACAGGGGCGATCTTGTGAATGAACTCATCTGACAATCCTGAATCCATGGATTCGTGGGCAATGTGCTCAACGAATTGTAACGGGGTCCCTGTCCTTTTCATTTCTTGGGTTTTTGTCTTCATTGGTTAGCTTGATTTTACTGTTTGTAATGTGTTGGCATATCCCACATAGTGTTTTGGCAATCGTTGTTATGACTGATCCTCCAATTCATGAAGACAATTCATGCACTCTTTCCAAAGTTCTTTTTCAAAGATCTCGATCTCACAAATTTCGTAGGCGTTAAGGGGGCGGTATTGTTCGAAGCCATGATCCCGAAGCCTGTCTCGTTCTTTCTGAGTTATCCTGACGACTCGAAAGTTACAAACCAGAAGTTCGAAGAAATCAGATACAGTCATAGTTTCCTGCTGATGAAACCCATCGCGAAATAGCGAAATTGGGCTAAAGTGCTCAAGATGAGATGATTTTGTTAGGTTTCTTATTGCGGTGGGCTTTATTTCTTCATTTCTCAAACCGGTAAGAATATGGTTCCCATAACTTTGCTGAGCGGCAACAGATGTGAAAGGAAATTCTATCCATGAATGTGCTCTGACCACTGAATTGCCGACCCACGCAAGATAATTTTCACCATAAAGACCCCTGGTACTTTTATATATCGTATAAAGATCGGTCAGGATGGTTGCCAACACCCACATTCTCGTAACAGTGTTAACATATAGATTATAATAGGACACCAAAGGTCGGTCCACCAGTGAAGTGTGCGGAGACCCACCATTCCACTTTTCAAACACATGCCTGTCAATGCTTTTGAGATAGATCTCGACAGGTTGCGATCTTGGTGTTATCATTTCACAGTTTCCCTTGAGATCACAAGATGGACGCTTGTTGATTCGCAATCTCTTGGCTCCCAGTAAATCCCATTGAATTCGTACTTTGTTTTCCATATATAACATTTGTTTACCTTTGTGAATGAAATTTAATTAGTGCAAAGATATAATAATATCTATTAGAATAAATCGCACGTTGGTGTTGATATTTGACTATTTTTGTCGTATAATACTAATAATATAGCATGAGTAAACTTAACCCAAAGGAATTGGAAATAGCAAGAGCCCTTGTTTTTTTCATCAGAAAGAAATATCCCACAGAATCCCTCGCATTCATTTCAGGTAAACTGGATATAAAACAATCAAACCTCGGTCAACTGTTTAAATACAATCTACTTCCATCTCTCCGAAAGATTACGGAGATTCAGGCAATTATCGGACAGGAAGCAATAACAGTTGGCCTTAAGGAAGATCTACCCTCGATTGCAGAGATCCGGGACAGACTCATCCGGATTGAGAAAGCGTTAAACATTCCAGTTGAGGAGAAACCAACAACGAACTACGATGTTGCACATCCGAGAAGTGAGCACCGGAATCATGATCAGCAAATCCTTTCTGACAAATATTATTCAGGGACCTTCAATACCTTGTTGAACAGGCTTGAAGAGACATTTAATAAAATATTAGCAGAGATTGAGATGAGCCGTGGACTGTATTTTAAAGTCAGGCCCACTGCAAGATATGTGTCGATCAATTTAATCCCCGAAGGCTTAGTGGCAGGGGGTCATCATATACTAATGTTCCGGCATTCAATTGCGGGGCATGTTCTGAACATGGAATTTGTCACTTCGAAGTATAAGGAATTCAAAGAAGAGTTGCTTCATTATACAGTCTTATTGAACAAGGTAGTCCAGAAAGATAAGCAGGGAGTGTCCCTGGAAATAAAATCAGGCGGTCTTCCATTGTTTTTACATGAGCGGTCAGATGGACACGCCTCATTGATTTATACCAGGGAATTACAAGAAGTAGACCTGAACCTAATTGTCAACATGGCGATCTGGACATTTTACAATAAAGAAAAGGTATAAATTCATTCAGCACCAACAATAGTCTTTACGACCTGATCATGCTCATTAATCCAACAATCCTGCCTTTATGATAGCTTCAACCATTGCTTACAATGCAAACCCCGTAAATGGTATTCTCCTCAAAGGGAATGCTCAGAATTACAGACAAACCAAACCTCAACAGAGCGTTCAATTCCCAAACAATCATTACCACTATGAGATCCTCGTACATGATAACCAATTGTATATCTGTTTGCATTGTAATCATAAAAATACCAACCCCAATCTTGCTCTCCTGATCACCGCATATTTCCCAATTATAAGCCATCACCTTACTCAAAATGGTTATCCTGGCTTGGCGAATATCCCTATCCAGGGCCTGGCAGGACTTACTATTGACATTTCACATAATTGTAAAACATATTTATAATGGTTTCCAACTTCCATCCCCAACGGGAACAGTCTGAAGGTACAATCCTGGGAATAAACATTTAATATCTTGCCCCACATTAAACTTAATACACTCAATTACAAGTGTTTGGAATGATGCTAGAGCAATTGGAAAATTTCCTAATACAACTCCAAGTACAGTAGATGCAATTGCTGATTTTACAATACAATCCTCAATTTGATGAATAATGAGTTGATCCAAATTATTTGGGTGCCCAACATACCCAAACAAGATTTTTTGTGCAAAACGAAAATATGGAACTGGAACGTTCGTAGTGATATCAATACAAGCAATATGTTTTGTTATGGATTCCATTACTGTTTTAAATTCAGGATATTCTATAAGTGGGCCGATTTCTTTTTCAACTCTTTGGATATTAGTGCAATCTAAATGTGCGCTTTCGTGTTGTATTATATCTTGAATATTTGGAACATTTTCGCCTTCGTGTATATTATCTTGAGTAGGATTCTCAATATCATACAGATTTTCAGATCTATTAAGAACCAATTTAAATCCATTTTTCTTTAAATATGAACCAATCGTTTCATCACCAAGAATTTTCAAATGAACTTTAATATCATCGTTGTATAAGGCTAAAATTTTGTCAATTTGCTGAGTGTTTTTTTCAATTAGTGTTTTTTTTCCGTTTTCATCTATTTTATTGAGTTCGTATGAACATAACATTTTAACCATATCTAATGTTACTCCATGCCCATTCATTTTCTGATACGCATATTCTGTTGGATCAATTAATGAAGTAGGATCATAACCCTTATAAGCAGATATGAATTGATTTTTCACTTCATTATCAAGATTATCTTGAACCAGTAAATGACGATTGATTGTCAATCTAACTTTGAGTTTTGCAGGAATAATTAGGTCAAAATTACTTACTTTACAACTTTTATAGAAAACGTCATAATATTGTTTAATCTGAACAGTTAAATCAATATTACTAAACCCTTCAAAAGTTTCCCACATAATTGTGTATCCTTTTGAAGATGGTTTTGGTCCTGAAAAGGTTGGTGTTTTTTCATCAAAAACGAATTGGAATATTTCAGAAGTCTGTAAGTCTGGGTAATAATCAAATTTAAGTGGCATAGTGATTGATTTAAAGGTGAATAAATAATACTGCTAGGTCAATATTTGGAATTATATAGATCAAAGGTAACATATTAAATATATCCTTAGCAAAACATTTATCTTTATATTTGTGTCCAAATAAATTTAGACTCATTTTAAAAACAATAGATATGGCTACATTCAGACCTGCTGTTAAAGAAGATGACGGTTACATTCAGAAAATAATTAAGTATATCCCCGCTGAAATTATGACAGGCTATACAGTTTTAGTAGGCTTTTTAACAATTAATGTTAGTACAGATATACCAACCTATAAAATTTATTATATAGTTCTTTTGTGTATACTTGCCGTAATAACACCTGTCTGGACATTCTATGCTGTATTGGATAATGACAATCCTTCTGTCCTGGAAAAAAACAGAAAACGAGCGTTCTTTCATTCGATTATTGCAACACTCGCCTTTGCAATTTGGGTATATTCCATTGGAAATCCTCTGTTGAAAGCCGTTTTATGTGGATGCCAAACCGTAGAATGTCAAGATTGTATTAAATATAGTCCAATCTTAGGTTCAATTATTCTTGTATTATTTACAATTATGACACCTTTAATTGAAAGGATTATTCTTGGGACGAAACTACCAACAAAGTAAAATAATACATTTTCGCCAACTAGGTCCGTCTTTTAATTTGGAAAGAACAAATTTTAGTCGGAGTGTTGGAGAAATTGTGAGCCTCGGTTTTTACCCATACTTAAGACCTTCCTCTTTTTCTGAACCAAACCAGATAAAGAACCAAGAAAGTAATTATCGGTAGGAACACATCCTGATGGCTTTTTGGGGTGCCGAAATTTGGACATTTTGTTAACTGTTAATCAGAGGGTCGCTAGTTCAAATCTAGCAGGGGGAGCCTGATAAAGAGCCACTTACGATGAAAATTGTGAGTGGCTTTTTT
>CAIYES010000194.1 GCA_903925275.1 uncultured Bacteroidales bacterium | reverse complement strand
ACTCGTATTTTTGAATTTCTCAGCGGAACTATTTTTTTTGTGGGGCCATTATTATCAATGATAACTGGCATTTTCTCGGTATTTTTGGGATGGAATAGGATAAGGCAGAATACAAATACAACCTCCAATTTGATTTGACGGTCAACGCAATAAAGCTGTGAGAAAAACTGATTATATCTGAGACTTCACTCACCAAATGTAAAAGAGCCTCAGAATTATTGAGACTCTTCTACATTTCTTTGTCTTTTACGACCATACAAATATAATTTTTATTGCGTCAAGGCACGACCTAATCTAGTAATTTCCAGACTGTTTGTTTTTTTATCCGCACGAGCAAGGACTATAATTAGCCACTACTACAAGAATTTATAGCATATAAATCGCCATTCCCTGCATCACCGCTGGTGCAAATGTGGTGCAAATTGGGTGGTAAGCGGTGGAAACATTGGACTGCATGGACGATGACACCCCCATATATGGGACATTATGGACGAAATCACCACCATATGTAGGCTATGGACGACAATTTTTGTCCTTTTTGACGGTTTCGGATCAGTAGGTTGCGGGTTCGACTCCTGCCGTGGGCACAAGATATGGTGGTAAAATGCACAAAAACCCCCACCTGTGGGGTATAAGAACCTGTCCTAAGGACAGGTTTTGTTTCAATGGTGCAGATTGGTGCAGACGGTATTTAACTCATCGAAACCTGAATCGGCGCTTGCGTAAGTTGCACCCGAATTGGTGTCACTAATTGATCCATTAGCACGGATGCTTCATCTTGCATTTCATGTATCAGATGTCCATAAATATCGAGAGTGATGCTTGGTTTTGAATGTCCTAGCATCTTTGAGACAACAATCACCGGAATTTTGTGATTTAGCATTAATGATGATGCTGTATGCCTGAGATCATGGAATCGGACGTAGGGAGCCAATTCAAGCTGCGTCATCTGTTTGATTGGCTTCATCCGGTTTTCCTTTCCGGCGTGGACGACGACGGTTCATCGTCAAATCCTGGCGTGTAGTTTCGGGGTAAAAACTGAGGGCTTTCTCGAGCAGGTTTTTAAGTTCACTTAGAAATGAATAGCGCGGGTTAAAAGTGTAGAGCCGGGTTCGTCCCAGCTTACGACTGGTAAGCACTCCACCTGCTTCGAGCTTATCCATTTGTTTTTGAATACCGTACAGGTCGGTTTCAAAAAATAGCGCGATTTCTGTGGCATAACCTTCCCCGCGTGCCAGGAGAAAGATTAAGACTCGTTCAGCATTGGTTGACCCAAGCAATGGTTCCAGCATGATGGCTGCCTCGCCGATAGACTATTTATGTTGGTTATATGACCAACATTATTGGTTATTATAACCAGCTCCCAATCTGCTTGCAAGTCTTTTTTCAGGGGAGTACGAAATAATGCTGGGTTCAACCATATTGTGAACAGAGGAAGAACATCCAGCTTTCCTCCTGGAAAAACTGCAGCATGAAGCGAACACCCCTTAAAGCAGCAGGCGCTACCTATCAAAATAACATGGCTGTCAGTTTGCAGGGTTGGATAAAAACCCTGCGCGGCATTTAATTGAGCAAATTAATTTTCCCACTAATTGGTATAATGAAACTGGAGCTTAATATGCAATGCTTACCTCGCCATCGATTTCCTTCCAGGATATCCTGCAGGATGTCACACGCCGGATCGTAGAAACTGCACATCCAAGACGGATTGTGT
>CAIYES010000193.1 GCA_903925275.1 uncultured Bacteroidales bacterium | reverse complement strand
TACCTCACCCCCCTGACCCCCTCTCCGCCCGGAGAGGGGGAGAAAGATTTACTATATTTATATTTTTTTTAGCAATGCCGTATATTAAAACAAGTTACAGAAACGACTTCTATTATGGAGCATCTAAGGAGTTGACATCCTCCCCCTCTCCGGGCGGAGAGGGGGTTGGGGGGTGAGGTATTTAAATCTGAACCCTGTAGAGAAAGTGGTGGAGAGATCAATCGTACTTATGCCGCATCGGATTTATCACCGGCTTGTTGTCATCCTGGCATTTATTTGCGCCTCTGTTTTACTGTACGCACAGGAGGAGGAGTCGATGCATTTCGCTCGACTTTCACGTGATAACGGATTGCCTTCCAACCGTACCCGGTGTATGATCCAGGATTTCCAGGGCTATGTATGGATCGGAACGGATAACGGGCTGGTCAGGTACGACGGGCGAAACGCCACGATATTCAGGCCCGACAGGAATAATCCCACCTCTGTGATCGATATCTGCATCAATGTGTTGTATGAAACACGTGACTCCATGTTGTTGGTCGGCGCCATCGACGGGCTTTCAGTGTATGATCCCTTTACAAAAGAGTTTACAGGATATTCCATTTACCGCAAGGGCAAAGCCTGGTTTCCGGCAACAAGCATTATTTGTTTTTATGAAGAGCCTGATGGCAGTATCTGGATTGGTACAGAAAACGGATTGGTATTTATGAAACGACAACCAACCGGGTTCCGCTATTTCTCGCTCAGAAAGAGTGAAAAGAAAACCGACAGGGAATACAATTTCAACTTCATTACCTGCATTATCCAGGATCCGCGGGACAAAGATAAACTGCTTATTTCAACACTGGGCGGATTGCTGCAGTTTGATAAAGCCAGCAATTCCATTACCCATGATTACAAAAAAACCATCAACAACATGACCGACATCATCGCACTCAACTTAGATGCCGGACATTATCTTTGGAGCTGCGGTTGGGGGACAGGATTGAATTGCTTAGACCTGCAAACCGGGAAGTGGTATGAATATCCCTATGATGCACTATCACCGATCAGCATTGTGGGCATTACGGTCAAAAACCGGGATGAGTTCTGGTTGGCGACTATTGATCATGGACTGGGAGTTTTTAACAAAACAGACCACTCATTCAAATTCCATCATAAGATCGCCGGAGATGAAAAAACGCGGTTAGTCAATTTAAAAGGGATTAAATATCTGAATGATAATAAGGATCTCTGGATCATGAGTGATGATGGTATCGACATCCTGGACATGCGATTTCAATCCTTTCGTAGTGTTGCCATTCCCTTTGAAAATAATTTCATCAGCTCTTTTTTCAGAGACCGGGAAACCGGACATCTGTATGTTGGTGCCCTGGATTGTTCAGGACTTTTCGACTGGGATGAAAAGAATGAAAAATGGAGTATTATTACCCCCGAAGTGAATCCCGGACAAACCAGACTTACGATTCTCACCCAGTACAAAGATTCACACGCAGTTCTTTGGCTCGGAACAGGCTCGGGGCTCTGGTTTCTTGACCCGGTTAGCCGTAAATTAAGGATGTTCAGAACACCCGCCGGCAACCCTTTGCAATTGAAAGATCCCCGGATTTATACCATCATGGAAGACGACCGGTTTAATTTGTGGATCGGGACAAGGAGCGAAGGTGTAATCACCATTGATTCATGCCGCAGCAGAATTATCCATTATCAGCATGACCCACACGATCGTTCAAGTATCATTGATGGTGGCCGAATCCGTTCTATTTGTTCCGATAAGAATAAAAACATATGGATTGGGACCGACAATGGCATTAGCATCTACGACCCTGTTAAAAAATGTTTCAGCAACGCAATCATGGATTCCCTGCTGCAAATCGGTGTGACCAAACGCTGGATAAATGGCATTGTGCGCGATACCCTTGGACGGATGTGGATGATTGTTGATGTGGAAGGGTTGCTCCGGGTGGAGGTAACGGGAAACGACCACTTCCGTTTTAAACTATTCAACACATCAAACGGGCTGAATGAACCATCGACCGGCAGAATGGCCAGGGATCTCTATGGTGGAATATGGACAATCAACTACGGGCTGTTATATATCAATCCGTATAATGAATCTGTCCATTTTTTCGACGAGCACAACGGGCTTAGCCGGGCGTTGGGTCTGGATGAAAGTCTTTACACCGATCCTGACGGAAATATCTTTATTGGCGGCAAAGGCATGTTTGAAACAAAGAACATCCGGGATCTCGATTTTTCGCCACTGACAATCAAACTGCTGCTTGAATCGCTGGAGATCAACGGCATGAATGTTCCATTGGGGAAAAATCCCGATCCGGAAAAGCCAAGAATCCTTAGGGCAGACCAGAATAATTTTTTGTTCCGGTACACCGGGATCTGTTTTCAGGATGTTGAGCAGATACTGTTCAGGTATAAAATGGAAGGGTATGATAAAACGTGGATCATGGCCGGAACAGGAAGGGAAGCCCGTTATACCAACCTGCCCCCGGGGAAGTACAGGTTTGTCTTCCAGGTGTCGAACCGTGGAATATGGCTTGCCGAGAAATCTTCATCGTGGATCATCATCCGGCCATTTTTCTGGAAAACATGGTGGTTTATCACCCTGGTCATCCTGGTTACCGGATTTATCCTTTTCAGCATTTACCGCTACAAAGTGCTCGAGCTACTCAGGCTCGAACGGCTTAGAACCCGCATTGCCAGCGATCTCCACGATGATGTTGGATCCACCCTGAGCAGTATCTCCATCCTCAGCGATATCCTATCCCAACAGGTAGAAAACCCGCAATCGGCCAGGATGGTTCGTACCATTGGTACCAATGCCCATAAAATGCTGGAAAAGCTCGACGATATTATCTGGGTTGTAAACCCCACGAACGATAAATTCCAGCACCTGGGGTTGCGTATCCGCGAATTTGCGATTCCCTTGTTTGAATCAAAAAACCTCCGGCATGAGATTCGTTTTGATAAACAGATGAACACACTGCAGCTTCCGATGGAAGTGCGACGTAACTTATACCTGATCGCCAAGGAGGCTGTCAACAATGCCGTTAAATATTCCGAATGCGGTTTGGTTAAAATTATCTTCCGGCAGGAACATTCCGGGTTCATCATGGAGGTAAGTGATGATGGCAAAGGGTTCAACCCCGATACACAGACCTCACGCAACGGAATTAAAAACATGAGATTGAGGGCAGGTCAGATCAATTCGGTGATTGACATTAAATCGGCGCCGGGGCAGGGAACGCGAATTATTTTAAAGGTAAGTCTGAGATAGGCACTTCACCTCCCCGGGATAAAGCACCTCACCGCCCTTGATAAAGCACCTCACCCCCCCGGGGGGATAAAGCACCTCACCCCCCGGGATAAAGCACCTCACCCCCCGGGATAAAGCACCTCACCCCCCGGCCCCCTCTCCTGAAGGAGAGGGGGAGGGCTCAAACCATATCATCATACGGTTGCTTTTACTAATTACAGGTCGTAATATTGCATTATTATAATGACGAACGGAAGATGAACATCAGGGTTTCAATTTACGAAGACAACGACCTCCTGCGTGAGACGCTATCATACTTAGTGCTGGGAACAGGAACCCTTGAATTGATGGGCGCCTATCCCGATTGCTCAAGGGTGATGGAAAACTGTGTTATGGCAAAACCCGATGTCATCCTGATGGACATTGACATGCCGGGAATATCAGGTATTGAGGCCACAGCCATGATCAAGGCCACCTTCCCCGAGATCAACATCCTGATCCTGACAATTTTTGAAGATAAAAATAAGGTATTCGAAGCACTTTGCGCCGGCGCTACCGGTTATATGCTCAAGAAATCCTCAGCGGTGGAAATTATTGAAGCCATTGCCGAACTTCACCATGGCGGCTCGCCTATGACCGGTGAAATTGCCAGAAAAGTGTTTGAGTTCTTTGCCAACCCTTCCAGTTTAAAAAATAACGAGTATGCTCTTTCATCCAGGGAATTCGATATCCTGAAATGTTTGGTTGAAGGAGACAGCTACAAAATGATTGCCGATACATGCTGCATTTCCATGGGCACTGTACGGTTCCACATCAACAACATTTACAAAAAGCTTCACGTCAATTCCAAGTCCGAAGCAGTGGTCAAAGCTCTGAAGGAGCGATTGATGAGATAAAACAATCCCTTTCCCATGAAAAAGATTTTTCTCCTTTCCGCACTAGTCCTAATCACCGGAATCACATCTGCCCAAATCACACGAACGGTCGGAGCCGGTGGAAATTATGAAACGCTCAGGCTGGCATTTGATGACATCAACGCCGGCACCCTTACGGGGGATATCACCCTGAATATCATTTCGGATATTACGGATAACAATTCTGCCGTCCTGAATGCACCGGGAACAGGATCTTCTTCCTATTCATCGGTATTGATCCAGCCAACAGGAGCACCGCCTACAGGGCACTGGACATTATGGGCCAACATTGACTTTGCGCTCATCGACCTTGACGGGGCCCAAAATGTGACCATCAACGGACAGCTTGGCGGGATGAGTTGGGAACAGAACCTTTACCTGGTCAACAACGCCGCAACTTCGCATGGAGAGGTCATCGTTTTCAGGGGAAATGCAATTTATAACACCGTCGAATTTTGTCACCTTGAATGCAACAATGTATCTTCCACCGGGGCCATAAATTTTGCCATGGGTTCATCGTCGACCCAGGGAAATTCCTACAATGTCATCGATCATTGCAGTATAACCCATTCTTCTGCAGGTTCGATGAATGTGGGAATTTCTTCAGTGAACGAGTGGAATACTAACAATGTCATTAAAAATTGTGAAATTTACGACTGGGGTTATGCAGGGATCGATTTAAGTTCCGGTTGCGGGCGCGGATGGATCATCGGGGGCACAGGAGAATCGGGAGGAAATCATTTTTATCAAACGGTCACCTTCTCCGCCACAAGTGAGCATTATGCCATAAAAGTTTCAGGCGGCGACAGTATCTCAATCAATGGCAATTGGATCGGGGGCAATAGCGCTTACTGCAGTGGAATGGCATGGACCAACACCAGCACCACCAATCTTTCCTATGGGATATACGTATCGGGAACCACCAGTGCAGATAGCTGTTTCATCAATTCGAACAAAATCCGCAACATAAAACTTTCTGGAACCGGTTTTACCGGTATCGAGGTTTATGGAACTAAAGTGTTCATCGGGATAAATGGCCAAAATCAAATCGGCGGCAACGATGCTTCGGAAGAAATAAAAATGATTGGTACCGGATTCCTTACCGGAATACATGCCTGGGCAGATGCCGGCGCTCCTGATTTTCAGATTTTCAATAACTATATCCATTTCCTGACCATCAGCAATACATCCAATTCACAATTTGTAAAAGGAATTTCCTTGTCCAGCAGTATGCCTGCGACGGTGATGGATGTTGAATACAACACTGTCAAGCAATTGCAATCCAACGGAAATTCACCGGGACTGGCTGTGTGGGGTATCGGGGTCACGGCATCGTATGCCACAATCACGTTATCAAGCAATGTGATCAACCGGCTGATCAGTTCAAACGGTGGAGCGTATGATTCGAAGGTGGATGGCATTTTGCTGGATGCGGATTACACTAACATTACCCTTTCAAAAAACCAGATCACAGAGTTGAGTAATAATAGTACCGGCTCTACCGGTAAGCCCGAAATCAACGGAATCCTGATGTATTACAAAAATGGTATCGTTACCGCATCCAACAACATGATCTCCATCACGAACGAAGGGAACTTCAATGATGTCAACCTATATGGAATCCACGATCAGGGCATCTCCGGGACGGATTTTGGTACCCACATGTACTATTTCAACTCCATTTACATCGGCGGAAGCACCATCTGGTATAGTTTTTCGGCTTGCTTCAAACGCGATGCTGATTTCCCTGTTACGCTTGTCAACAATGTATTCTTCAACAACCGTATCAATATTGATGCGCAGAAAAACCTGGCCGTGACCCTCAATTCCAATAACAGCACATATCTGTCGAGTAATCATAATGATTTGTTTGCCAGAGATGCAGATTATGTTTGTTCAGTAGATGGCGGATTGACGGGACTTTCATTGGCAAACTGGCAAACAGCCTTCACGCCGAATACGGATCTGGCTTCCAAGAGCGTCTATCCAAAATTCATCTCCCCAACCGATCTTCACATCCTGGGGAATGCTTATCTGAATAATATGGGAGATCCCTCTACCGGGATCTGGGACGATATCGACGGGTACACCCGTAATGTCCTTACCCCTGATCCCGGCATCAGTGAATTCATATATTCAACTTATACAGTTGGTACCGGTGGCATTTTTGTGTCGCTGAGGCATGCGTTTGACCGCATCAACGACGGGACCATCAAGGGGAATATCCAGCTCGAGATCATCTCAGATATTGATAATTACTCTTATATCTATTATGATTCGATTTGTGAACTTCATGCAAGCGGAACGGGAAGTCCCGCTTCGGATTATTCCCAGATTCTCATTCAGCCGGGAGGGACCCTTATACCACCCACTGCATCTTTCTGGAGGTTTTACACTCGACGGGTAGGACCAATGATCATCCTTGACGGCGCTGCCAATGTTACCATCGACGGGAGGATCCAGGGGGCGGCCTACGGAAGCAACCTTTCAATTGAAAACTCAGGCATTTATTATGACAATGGCGAAGTTGTCCGATACCAGAACGGGGCCAATACAAATACCATCAAACATTGTATTCTCAAAGCAAATAACCAGGGAATCTTTGGGGTGGTTCATTTCGGGAGTTCAGGCGCCAGTACTACAGGGAACAGCTATAATGTCATTGATGACTGTGATATTAAACCAGGAACCGAGAAGTTGCGCAATGCCATTTATTGCGATTCCAGCGAACACAACAACATGTCGAACACCATCAGCAACTGCAAAATCCATAACTGGATGGATCATGGAATATTTATTTCCAGGCCCACCTTCCCGGGCGCCGGAATGATCGATTACGGGAACGATGCCTGGTGGATCACCGGGAACAGTTTTTATCGCAGCGATACGGATATCCCCAGCGGAGGAACGGCAATCGAATTGCAAAAGGGAAACTGGCATAATATCCTCGACAATTTTATCGGCGGGTCCTTTACAGGGGCGACGGGTGAAAGCTCAAGCATTTCACATGGCATTTCCGTAATGGGAACCAATGATGCCAGCATATACCAACCGGTCTATATCCAGAACAATGTCATCCGGAGGATAAAATGTGGAACCTTCAAAGGAATTTCTGTTTATGCTCAGAATGTGGATATAGGCAGTTTCCAGGGCAATGTAATTGGCGACAGTCTGCTGGCGGACGCAATATGGAGTAATGGTTACAGCGCTTATGGGATCTATATTCTGAATCACCTGACGAATGTCGCCAACATCCGTAATAATATGATCGCCAACATGGTGGATTCGGCATGGAGTGACGGCGACGCCCTTGTCGGGATCGGTACAATCCGTAACGGAATCTCCTCCTTTATCGGGTGCAACGGCGAAATATCCAACAACCGGATCTTTTCCCTCAAGGACATGTGTGCTAAAACTATTTATAACGGTACCTATTTAATGGCACATCCCAAGGTTTTCGGCATCATAGCCAAAGGCCAGAACCTGACAGTGAGGGACAATAAGGTTTATGACCTGAGGGTTGAGCTTCCCTTATGGTTTGAAGATAATGATACAGTGGTTGGGATCATGACAGAATCGCACCCCGGTGGTAATTTTGACAGTTGCACGATCTACAATAATCAGATTTCACTTGGTGCTCACTCATCCAGTTGTTTACAGGAATCGTTCATTGGTTTATTTGAAACCTCTGTAGGACAGGGGCACAACAACTACTATTACAATTCTGTGTACATCAATGGAGCGAATACAGACAATACTAACTCAACCTTTTGCTTTTTAAAGCACAGTTATGTGAGTGCTGGTGGGGCGCGTGTCCTGAATAATTTATTTATCAACAATCGGGAATCGCTTTATATGGGTTGGGGTCGGGGGAACTATGCCATCGGCGTTAAGGGTCTTACGGGTTTGACCAGCAATCATAATGATCTTTATTCAGCTAACCCGGCCTATATAGGTTCAGTTAATAGCGGCAGGTACCCCCTCAGCTTTACGGGTTGGCAATCTGCATTTGTAGTGAGCCCGCAGGATTTGGCTTCTGTTTACATCTTACCCTCCTTTGTTTCTTCCACCAACCTGCGTTGCACCGGTCCGCCAGAGCTTGACAACCGGGGAATCTGTATCCCTGGCAGCTTTTATGACACTTTCGGAAACCTACGGGAAAATCCCCCCGACCTCGGTGTCAATGAGTTTATGACGAAAATTTACAAAACTTGGCTTGGAGAGACAAGCCCCTTCTGGGACCAACCCTCGAACTGGAGTCCTTTCGGAGTTCCGACAGCCGTGGATGATGTGAGGCTTACCAAAGGGCTTAACGAGCCTACGATCCAAATCGGTGGGGCAATCTGTCATGATTTACTGGTCGACCCAGGGGTAACCTTGCACGTCAACCCGTTGAAATATCTCAATATCATGGGGATCCTCGTACTGGTAAAATACTGTCCGTAAGGTTTTATTTAAGCCATGGCCATTTACTTCAATTTCTTTTATCTTTTCTCCGGTGAAACCGGAAATGGGCTAACTTTACGGCCGGTTGTGCCTGAATTCAACTGTGCATGGACATCATCGAAATCAACCATCTTACGAAATCCTATGGCCGCTCGCGGGGCATCGAAGATCTCACGCTGAGTGTTCCAAAGGGCGATATCTTCGGGTTTATCGGTCCCAACGGCTCCGGGAAATCCACCACCATCCGCATCCTGCTGAATCTGATCTTTCCCTCCTCGGGAAGCGCAACGATCTTTGGCCTTGATGTGGTGCGGGATTCACAGAAAATCCGCAGCCGTACCGGCTATGTTCCTTCCGATGCCAGCATGTACGACCGGATGAAGGTGATGGAATTCCTCACGTTCGGGGCGGCATTCTATGGCGCAAAAAACAACGACGATAGAATACACTACCTGCTCAACATCTTCGACCTCGATCCCGGCCGGAATATCGCGGAATTATCCATGGGTAACAAAAAGAAGGTGTCGATTATCCAGGCCATGATCCACCGTCCCGAACTGCTGATTCTCGACGAACCCACCTCGGGACTTGACCCCCTCATCCAGTCAAGGTTTTTCGACCTGCTGCATGAAGAAAACCGGCAGGGAACCACCGTCTTTTTCTCGTCGCATACCCTGAGTGAAGTGCAGGCATTTTGCAAAACGGTAGCGATTGTAAAAGATGGTAAGATTGTCAATATAGAGGAGATCGCCTCCCTCCGAAAGAAACAGCTTAAAAAAGTGAGGATCCTTTTCCCGGCGGTCAGAACCATCGACGATCTCGGCCTCAGCGGCATAGGGGCAGTGGAGTCAGGATCAGGGAAAAGCCTTGCATTTCTCTATTCGGGCGACATTAACTTTCTGATCGGAAAACTCGCCGTTCAACCCGTCGAAAACCTCTCCATCGAGGAACCATCCCTGGATGAGATATTTCTACATTACTACAAATAACCGGTGCAGGCATGAACAGAATTCTTTTTTACATGGAAATGCGCAGGAATGCATGGAGCCTTATCCTCTGGTCGACAGTGATCGGGGTTCTGATCTTTTTTACCATGTCGTTTTTCGGTTCAGTGCTTCATTACCAGCAGCAAATCGCCGCAATGGTAGCGCTGGTACCCGCCATGGCCATAAAAATGCGGGGATTCTCAAACATCAGCGACATTTTTTCCATCCTGGGATTCTACACGGCCAACAACCTCATTTACATGATGCTTCTGGGCAGCATTTTCTCAATCGTGCTGTCATCCAACATCCTGCTGAAGGAGGAATACGGAAAAACCGCCGAATATCTTATGTCGCGGCCCATCACACGCCGGGAGATTTTTACCACCAAACTCGCCCTTGCATTCCTGAATATTATCCTCCTGAATATTTTAGCCACACTGATCGGGTTTATAGCCATCATGGTTTACAAGAAGGGCACGTTTAACCTTCAACCCTTCCTGGTGATCTCCCTTTACACGTTGCTGCTCAACCTGCTTTTCGGCGCGCTG
Organism: uncultured Bacteroidales bacterium; assembly: GCA_903925275.1. Lineage (GTDB taxonomy): Bacteria > Bacteroidota > Bacteroidia > Bacteroidales > FEN-979 > CAIVAT01. The sequence goes on along the minus strand of CAIYES010000193.1, from coordinate 7,203 downwards.
GGACTCTTTATTTCGGTGACCATGAAGCGTGCAAAACCAGTCACCTCTTTTTGCGTGGGGCTGGTGCTTGTTCTCTATTTCCTGTATACCATTTCAAGGATGTCGGGCGTTGACGGAACCTTCGGCTACCTGAGCCCTTTCAAGTGGGTAAATTCAAATGTGCTTTCGCCATCCTATGGTGTTGAATTCAGCAGGATAGCAGCCTTTGTTGGGATGACGGCGCTGCTGCTCCTTGTTTCAGGATTAATTTATCGGAGGAAAGACATTCTTACCTGAGCCTTTATTTCAACTTAACAAGCCGGGTAGTTTCAGTTTGTGCCCCTGCTGATAACCGGCATAAATAAAATCCCGAAGGAAGGTTTTCATCAGAAAAGTTTACGGTGTAGGTGCCTGCAGCTTGGTTTTTGTCAACCAATGTCCTGATCTCCTGCCCGTAAATGTTGCAGATTACCAGCTTTACCGCACAATCGCCCGGGATTTTATATTTTACGGTTGTTTGAACCATGAACGGATTGGGGTAACATGTCAATGACGAAAGATCATGATTATCGGTGGTTTCATTCATTCCGGTGATCTGCGGCGTGATATACGAATAGTAAACATCCTGTTCGCCGTTCAGTGTATTGGCCCATGCGAGATGTGCTCCTGCATCGTCGGATACCATATCGAAATAATCACCCATTTTCAATTGTTGCGGATAACCTACCGAAGGATCGAACAGATCAGACAGTTTTTTATTGATCGACCATGTTTCCCCCTGGTCGGAGGAATAACAATAATACAATGCTGATAAAAACGAACCGGTGTTACCATCGCGGGTATCGAGCCAGATCACATCAATCCGACCGTTTGGCGCTACCGACATAGTTCCAAACCATTGGTAATTTTCGATGCTTACATCGGTATTGATTCGTTTCGGTGGACTAAAAGTCAACCCTCCGTCGGTGCTTTTTGCGAACATCACATCGGCAGGGTCGGTAACCGAGATCCGAACCAAGGAAGCCAGCACATAAACGTTGCCACGACCCGGCCCATTGGAACGGTCAACATCAATGCTAATCTGACCAAGGATGCCGACAGGATTGATCGGAGACTGTCCGGTGACATATCCGTCCATGTCAACACCGGTTGAATGATCCCAGGTAATCGTTGATCCGGGTGTTTGTGCGTTGGTTGACTTTGAAACGGTAACGCCATCAAAAGAGCCGGCGCCTGCAATGTAAAGTTCTCCATCGGGCCCGACAGCCATTGTGCCCCAGTACGGATCGCCGTCAACCGTGACACAATCTTCAAAACTTGTGCCTGCATTGGCCGACCGGGTGAAAAACCCCGGTTGGCACGAACTGAAATAGGAGGTCCACGAGGAATAGATATTTCCGTTACCCGGTCCGTTGGTGCGGTCAATGGCCATCCATTGCTTGTCGCCGCCTTGCGCATCGGTGCCCAAATCCCAGGAGGCGCCACCATTTATGCTTTTATAAACTTTACAAGTGTAAGCGCCTGTACTGTTTGTGAGGCTGTTATAATAAAAATTTCCAGCCACATCAAAATCGAGAACAGGATCTGAACGGAAGATTAAAGGGTCGATCACACCCGGGAATGTCCAGTTTTGTCCGCCATTGGTAGAATAGCCGTATCCTGCCTGTCTGAAATTGCTGTTAACATTGTCGAATTGACGCCATCCGATAACCATTTTATTGGGATTGGTCGGGTCGACTGCAATAGAGGGTTCGTTGGCAGCATCGCCTATGATATTGTCTCCATTGGCATCCACATTTACCTGGGATGTAAAAAAACCGGTACTTTTCAACCGGGGAGCCGGTAAGGTTTTTACAGTTACAGCCTGAGGTGCAAGATATTTTTGATCGGGCGATTCATGATGCAACCGAGCTCTTTGTTCGGCCGGAGTACGAACGTTCTGATTGAAGGAGGCTAAAGGACAAATCAGCAGGATTGCCATATAAGCGAAAAAATACGATGGGAAATTTTTCATAATACAAAATTAAGGGTTTTTTCGCTTTGATGTTTTTTTTCTTTATGCCCCGGGAAATGTAACGGCTAAATCCATCATTGGTGTGCCGGAACGACAAACAATCCTTCTAAATATTTAATTTGATAAAGCGGGCAAATCATGTAACGAAATAGCCAATATCTGTTCCGGATCACACAATTGTTGCCAATGATGCTTATTAGTTCGGTTAGAATTTGGGTTCCCCGGTGCTTTTGCTTATTTTTGTATCAAGAATCTTTAACTATGGCCAAACAGAGAATTTATATCGATACTTCTGTAATTGGCGGTTATTATGATGATGAGTTCAGTGCAGATACCATCAAACTCTTTGAACGGATTATAAATAAAGATTTTCAAGTCTACATATCTGAAATCAGCAAACTTGAGTTACTTCCAGCCCCAAAACAAGTTAGAGATGTTATAAATCTCATTCCTCCCACAACGCTTATTATTTTAGAATTCACAGACGAATCTAGGCAACTGGCTGAATGCTATATAAATGAAAAAATCCTTGGAGCTGCAAGCATGGATGATGCCTATCATATTGCCATTGCTACGGTTAATCGAATTGATGTACTTTTAAGTTGGAATTTTAAACACATTGTTAATTGGGATAAAATCAGACTATTTAATGCAATTAATATGAAAAATGGCTATCCCTCAATTGATATACGAAGTCCTAAAGAATTATTGAAATATGAAGACTGAAATTAACAGACAGAAAAAATTTGATTCCGTTTTATATTTTAGAAAAATAAAGGAACAAATTGCTAAAGAGCTTGTTGGAAAATCATTCCAGGAGCAGAAAGATTATATCCAAAAAGTACTTTCAGGTGAGATTAAACTCATTATTTCTTTTTAATCCGGACGATTAAACAAGCTTGTACCCGTACCAGTTGCCTTCGTCACTTTCCCCTCCGGTATTCCGCCAACTTTCCCGATTAATTCAGCCATGGTACATTTCCGATGCGTTTTTCTACATGTATTCATAACAGAGTTCAGGTGTCAATAATAGTTGGTAAGCCTAAAATTTCCCGAAGCCAGGAGGCCTAAACAATTTTCCATTCCCTCATCGGCGAACTGTCTTATGAAGAATTCTGGATGCTGCTCAACCGGGAAAACAAGATCATGAAAACGGTTAAGGTTTCTGAAGGCGGTATCTCGGGAACGATGGTTGATCCTAAAAAGATATTTTCCATCGGCAAAAACGCCATACATCGTCAATATTGATTGGTCACAATCATTCCTTGTGGTTATGTACCAAGCAATGCCGATATTAAAATTGCCTAAAAGATCAATGATTCAGGAGCTTTGCTTGATATTGCTGTATTGGATTATGTGATCATTGGACATGATACCTATTATTCTTTTTCAGATGAAGGTTGCATGTATTTTACAGTTCCAAGTTCAGATGGTTATTTTTATCCTGGATTTTTTTTGGTTTATATTATCGATGCTGAATTGAAATTGATCGAATAAAATTAGGAAAATGTTTTGGAATTGTGAAATATGTTAAATTTGTTTATGTGTTTGTCGGAACAACCAATTGTTTTAAAAGTGCCAGTATTTATTGGAATTGAGAAGAATACTTCAAATAAATTTAAACCAACCACCAATACAAACCAGCCATGAAAAAACAAACAATATTTTGGATTTACTCTTTAGTAATTATAGGAGCAGCATTGTCTCTTACCAGTAGTTGCTCGAAAAAAGACAGCAACAATAACAATATCCCAGGTGGCACAGTTAAAGATATTGATGGAAATGTTTACCACACCGTGACAATCGGGGTACAGGTTTGGATGGTTGAAAACCTGAAAACCACCAGATACAACGATGGCAGTGCCATTCCATTGGTCACAGATAGTGCTGCCTGGGTAGCATTAAGTACCCCAGGGTATTGTTGGTGCAATAACGATGCTGCAACGTATAAAAATACCTACGGTGCTTTATATAACTGGTTCACAGTAAAAACAGGCAAACTGGCCCCAACCGGCTGGCATGTGCCAACCGATGCCGAATGGACAATACTGACAACCTTTCTTGGAGGGGAACCTGTTGCAGGTGGAAAAATGAAATCTACCGGCACCATTGAAGCTGGCACAGGATTATGGTATTCACCCAATACCGGCGCCAGCAACGAAAGTGACTTTACAGCCGTTCCGGCAGGTTACCGCTTCTACAATGGAACGTTCGACATCGTTGGCCACGCAAGTTATTGGTGGAGTTCGTCAGATGGCGATCCAGGTCATGCCTGGACCCGGAGCGTGGGCAATGGTATCAGAGATGTGAGTAGGGGCGGCTATGGCATGCATGACGGGTTTTCTGTCCGTTGCTTGCGGGATTAAGAAGACTATTTAAAAATTTATCTATATGCCTATTTAAAATTTTTGGGGTATGGTGCTTGCCGCATCGAATGTTTTTTGAAAATGGGGTTACATCAGAAATTTACAGTATATAAGCAATCTACGATTTTCTGGTAGATTTTTCGGTTTACTAAAGAAGTCATCAAATTATAGCCCATCAATTATTTTTTAACTTTTAAACCTGAAAATCATGAAAAAATTTACCATTATCACTTTCTTTGTTCTTGTGATCCTGATAACTCAGGCTCAGGGCTATCTGATCAACTTTGCAGGTTCTGGCGCTACTACTGTAGTAGGCACAGTTAAAGTTGATAACTTAACCAGTGGAGCAACTGTTACGCTGAATGGCGGAGATATTTTACATCTTTCCGGAACAGCGGGCATTGGCTCCATTGATATTGACAATGGAGCTTTGCAAATCTATCCTAATCCGATGACAGAGCATGCAACTTTTACATTTGTTGCACATGAAAACGGCTGTGCGGTTATAAGCATTGTTGATTTATCCGGCAAAACGGTTTATCAAACCGGCGCGTTGCTTTTACTCGGAAGACAAAGCTTTCGCGTTTCCGGAATCAACCGGGGTATATATTTTGTGAAAGTAAGCGGGAATAGTTATTTCTATTCCGCAAAACTGATCAGTCACGTCAACCGGCAAAGCGAGGCAGGAATTGCGTACGTTTCTTCTATAAAGAATATCTTAGATAACCAATTGAAAAATACTGCCGAAACTATTGATATGCCCTACACCGATGGCGATCAATTGCTATTCAAAGGTGTTTCAGGAATATACAGCTCGGTAGTCCCAGATGTACCTACTGGCAGTAAAACAATCACTTTCAATTTTGCACCCTGCACCGATGCTGATAATAACAACTATACAACCGTTACAATTGGAACCCAGACGTGGATGGCAGAAAACCTGAAGGTAGGAGCTCGTATTGATGGCTTTCAGGGGCAAACCAATAACAGCATCATAGAAAAGTACTGTTACAACAACGATGTGAACAACTGCAATATCTATGGTGGCTTATACCAATGGAATGAGATGATGCAATATGTAAACACTCCAGGTGTTCAAGGAATATGTCCCACAGGATGGCATATTCCGACAGATGGTGAATGGTGCACGGTAAACCAATTTTTAGACCCGACTGTAGGTTGCAACGATCTTGGTTACAGCGGTACTTATGCCGGAGGAAAGATGAAATCCACAGGTACCATAGAAGCTGGTACAGGCCTATGGTATTCTCCCAATACCGGAGCAACCAACGAAAGTGGATTTACGGCCGTCCCGGCAGGCAGCCGCGACACCAATGGCCAGTTCGGCCTCGTTGGCCCCTACGGACAATGGTGGAGTTCAACCGAGTACTTAATCGGCTATGCCTGGCACCGGGGACTAAACTACGATGACAGCAATGTGTACAGAGACTTCTACGATGAGCTTTACGGGTTTTCTGTCCGTTGCTTACGGGATTCCTAAGACCAAATGACATTTTCCTATTTGATTATTTGAAGATATATGGCTTTGTCCCATTAATCTATTTTGAAAACTATGAAAAAATCACCTCTTATATTGTTTTTTATTTTCATAGTCATCCATGGATTCAGCCAAAGAACAATCATTTTGCTGACTTTCCAGGCTAAAGATTCGCTCAACCAGCATTCATTGGCATTGGACAGCGTCAATGTAAAAAAAAGATAGGAAAATGTTTTGGAATTGTGAAAAGTAATACCTTTGAGTTAAGGAAATACGGAAATTCAGATATTTTGAAAGATGGCCGAATGAATTATTTTATCCAAAGACAGTTTACGAAAGGTACTTAATACTGAAATAACCTTTCCTCAGATAATTTCTTTAGCGTTATTCCTATATAATGTAATCAAATTCTCAAATAACCACCAAAAAGAACCACCATGAAAAATGTAATTTTACTCTTTTCTTTATGTGTTAATTTATACAAAAGATCAAGCGCAAACCGTCACTGATTATGACGGAAATGTTTATCAAATTGTCACAGTAGGCTCTCAGCAATTTATTGATCAAAACCTAAAAGTTACCCATTATAATAATGGGGACATAATTCCAAATATATCGGATAATTTGCAATGGAATGCGTTGACCGGTGGTGCCTATTGTAATTATGATAACGATGTTAATAATGGGTTGATATATGGTCGTCTTTATAACTGGTATGCAATCACCGATAGTCGGAAGATATGTCCTAATGGTTGGCATATTCCAACCCTTTCCGAATGGGACATTTTAATTGGTTTTCTGGGAGGTAATCACGTTGCAGGAGGAAAAATGAAAGAAACTGGTACACTTCACTGGAAAAGTCCTAATAGTGGTGCAACAAACGAAAGTGGTTTAACTGGCTTACCAGCTGGTCATCGTTATTATGATGGGTACTTTTTTTGGTTAACGGAAAGTGGGAGTTGGTGGGCTCCTATTCCAGAGCATCCGGATTCGATATTGTCAATAGGACTTAATTATTCTTGGCCCGATGCGGTCTATCTCCTAGGTGCGGGAGGGTATAAACAAAACGGTTTTTCTGTTCGTTGCATGAATTATAGCACAGGGTTGGGTGATATTAATTATTCAAAACAAATAAATATTTTCCCTAATCCTGCATTCAATATTATTTGTATAAATGGTGTTGAAGAACAATCAATAAAAATTTCAATTTATAATCTAGTTGGTGAGATTGTGCTTCAGAAAGATTTGATCAATCATAATTTTGAAATTGATATAACTACTTTATTGAAAGGACTTTATATAATTAGCATCATTAGTGGGCATTAAAAATTAATAAACGTTCTTTG
>CAIYES010000192.1 GCA_903925275.1 uncultured Bacteroidales bacterium | reverse complement strand
CTTCAAGGAGCCACTGAATCTCGTCCTTGATAATCTCTTTATTCATATGCTAATAATTTCTATTTTAATGGTCATATGGAATACCCATAATTATCATTCACGGTTTGCATGAACTTTAGTCTTATGTGTATTTCATATGATAATATTTATTTTTTTCGGGTCACATGGAATAGCCATAAATTATCATGTACGGTTTGCATTTACGTTGTGATTATGGCAATTTCATGGCTTATATTTTTCCCGGTTCCCGGAAATTCATACTTTTGTATATTGGTGCAAAAAAGTTTAAACACATTCTTCTTCATCTTCGGTCGGTAATTGCTGAATTGATAAGTATAGTTTGTGCACTATCTTAATACCGCAACATAAATCCTGGATAAAAATACAAAATTTAACCTCATCAGATGCAGATCGAAAAAAATAATCCGGTGAACCGTCTGGGATGGATTGAGGTGATCTGTGGTTCAATGTTTTCGGGTAAAACCGAAGAACTGATCCGGCGATTGAAGCGTGCAAGGATCGCCCGGCAAAAGGTTGAGATATTCAAACCGGAAATTGATAAAAGATACGATGAAAACAATGTAGTGTCGCATGATGCAAACGCAATCATGTCGACACCTGTGCAATCGGCTTCTGAAATTCTGTTGCTTACCAATGATGTAAATGTGGTTGGAATTGATGAGGCGCAGTTTTTCGATGATGAGCTGCCATCAGTTTGCAATATCCTTGCCGGCAGCGGCATCCGTGTGATTGTGGCCGGCCTCGACATGGATTATCTGGGTAAACCATTCGGCCCTATTCCTGCTTTAATGGCCATTGCCGAAGATGTAACCAAAGTACACGCAGTTTGTATGCAGTGCGGCGACCTGGCTCAATACACCCATCGTATAGTTAATGACGACCACCTGGTCATGCTGGGTGAAATGGAATCGTACGAACCGCTGTGCCGGCGCTGTTTCCTTGAGAAAACCAAGGGTTAATGTGCTGGTGTGATAATGTGCTAATGTGCTGATGAGTTAAATTTTCGGTAAAACAATAACAATTTAACATCAAGCACTTATTTATTGGGAAAAAAATTACAAAAAACGTTCAATTATCAACATTATCACATTATCACATTATCACATCAGCACATTAGCACATTATCACATCAGCACATTTTTTTTGTACTTTTGCCCCTCTAAAATCCCATACCCATGAAAAAAATCATCTTTGCCATTCTGGCTATTGTTTTTATGTTCAACCTTTCATCCATTTCTCAAACTAAAACCAACGCAAAAATTGTAAAATTTAGCATCCATACCGATTATGGTGACATGAAGGGTTTTCTCTACAATGAAACCCCTCAGCACCGCAATAACTTTGTTAAACTTATCAAATCCGGCTTTTATAATGGTACTCTTTTTCACAGGGTCATCAGCGGATTCATGATCCAGGGCGGCGACCCCGATTCGAAGAATGCAAAGCCCGGCCAGGCTTTAGGCATGGGGAGTCTTGGAAAAACTATTCCTGCTGAATTCAATCCAAAGTTCACTCATAAAAGAGGAGCCCTGGCCGCAGCAAGGGTTGGCGGCCCGTCGAACCCGCTGAAAGCATCATCCGATTGCCAGTTTTACATTGTAGAACCTGCAACCGGAGCCCATCAGCTGGATAATGATTATACCGTTTTCGGAGAGATCACCGAAGGCTTCGACGTAATTTCCAAAATTGCGCTTGTACCGAAAGACGGGGCAAACCGTCCGGTAAAAGATGTTAAAATGACCATCAAACTTGTAAAATAATTCCTGTAACCTGGGAACGGGAACCTGAAAAGAAAAAAAATGAAAGACCGGATTGATCAGTTACTTACCGAAATTGAAGCAATTAAATCAATCAGCCTGGAAGAGGTTGAACAACTGCGGCTGAAATACCTGAGTAAAAAGGGATTGATTCCGGCATTGTTCGACGATTTTAAAAACCTTCCGGCAACGGAAAAACGGGAAGTAGGTCAACTGCTGAACGAACTTAAAAACAACGCTCAAAAGAAGATCGATGAGCTGAAATCACATTTTGAGCTCCGGGATGAAGTTTCTGCTGCCCGGCTTGATCTTACCCGGCCGGCCGGCAATGTGGAACCCGGAACGAGGCATCCACTATCGATTATTCGGAACCGGATCATTGATATCTTCGGCCGCATAGGCTATACAGTTGCTGATGGCCCCGAAATTGAAGACGACTGGCACAATTTTTCTGCGCTTAATTTTACGGCCGATCATCCTGCAAGAGATATGCAGGATACTTTTTTTATTGCAACAAATCCCGAAATTGTGCTTCGTACACACACCTCATCGGTTCAGATCCGTGTCATGGAATCTGTACCACCCCCGATCCGGATGATCTTTCCGGGAAGGGTTTTCCGTAATGAGGCCATATCTGCACGCGCCCATTGTATGTTCCATCAGGTCGAAGGACTGTATATCGACAAGAATGTTTCTTTTGCCGATCTCAAGCAAACGCTGATGTACTTTGCCAAAGAGATGTTCGGGGAGCAGACCAAGATACGTCTGCGGCCATCTTATTTCCCCTTCACCGAGCCTTCGGGCGAGATGGATGTAAGTTGCAATATATGCGGTGGCGCAGGCTGTAACATATGCAAATACAGCGGCTGGGTTGAGATCCTCGGTTGCGGCATGGTTGATCCTGCTGCGCTGGACAATTGCGGGATCGACAGCAAGACATATACCGGATTTGCTTTTGGCATGGGTATCGAAAGGATTACCATGTTAAAATATCAAATCAAGGACCTCCGTTTGTTCTTCGAGAATGATGTGCGGTTTTTAAAGCAATTTACAGGGGCATTTTAGGATCTGGCAAGATAGTGAGATAGCACAATTGCGAAAAAATAACAATATCTTCGAAATTTCTATTGCTCGCTTTTTCGCTGGTTTAAATTTGTTCCTACTAAATATCATATGATACGAGTTCTTGTTTTCACCGCTTTACTGTCAATAAGTCTGACTTTGCATGCACAGCAAATCGCGGTCAAATCTTTCCGTGCCCTCACCAACGACCTCGATGCCCGTGCTTATTACCCCAAAGAAGATCGCAATGGTGAAAAGGCTGCCTTAATAAAAATTGTAACCAATGAAACGGGTTTTGAATTCGATGCCGGTTCAATAGGTATCGTAACATCGGTTCAAAAAACAGGTGAAATATGGCTCTATGTGCCACGAGGTTCAAAAGCCGTAACCATCAAACATCCAAAGTTCACTTTGTTGCGTAATTATGCCTATTCTCAGGCCATCGAAGCTGGTGAGGTCTACGAAATGGTTCTCATCACAGGCAAAGTGGTAACCACCATTGAAGAACCAGTAATCGAAACACAGTGGCTCCTGATTGGTACTGAACCCTCTGGTGCCGATGTATATATCAACGATCAGGCCGCTGGCAAAACCCCCTACCAGAACGAACTCCCTACCGGCAAATATACCTGGCGGGTATCGAAAGAGCTTTATCTTCCTGATGCCGGAATCGCCAATTTAGTAACCGGGGGTGAAAAACAGGTAATGAATGTGAAGCTGAAGCCAAACTTTGGTACGTTGAACATTACCTCTGTTCCTGAAAACGGCGCTGGTGTCAGCCTGAATGGAATTGGTACCGGGAAGGTCACACCTTGTACAATTGAAATGGTCCCAACCGGCGACCATTCCATTTCCATCAATCGCGATATGTATGAAACCACCTCCCAACGTGTAACCCTTGCAGCAGGAGAAACCAAAGAGGTTGCTGTAACGATGAACCCCACCTTTGCTCAGGTTACGGTTACATCTGAACCGGCAGCTGACATTTATATCAACGGACAACTAAAAGCCAACAGTACCTGGCAGGGAAGACTTAACCCGGGGATCTACACCTTTGAAGCCAAGTCAGACAAATATCTGACCGCGACTGAAAAGCAGACCGTCAAAGTCGGCCAACCGGTGGATATCAAGCTAAGCCCGACACCAATAACCGGAAACCTGAAGATTATGTCAACCCCATTCGAAGCAAACATAAAATTTGACGGGAAAGAAATTGGAAAAACTCCAGTAACAGTGAAAAATCTTTTAATTGGAGAACATTCCCTTGAATTCTCCCTGCCCGGTTATGCCACAGCTTATGAAAAAGCCACCATCACCGAAGGGCAGACAACTCAGATCAATGCCACCCTTTACAACGGGAAGCAGGTGGAAATAACCAGCAACCCAAGCGGAGCAGATCTCTTTATTGACGACAAGCCTTTCGGGAAAACACCTTACAGCGGCAACCTGAGTTATGGCAATCATAAGCTTCAGATAGAAAAAGAAGGCAAAAAGGCCACTAAAGATGTAATGGTAAATCAGCAAGGAAACCCTAATGATTATAAGTTTAATCTTAATTTAATATCTAAAACAGAAACCAACATGCAAGTGATAAATTTTGTAATTCATACCGACTTAGGTGATATGAAGGGATTTCTCTATAACGAAACACCCCAGCATCGCGACAATTTTGTAAAACTGGTGACATCAGGTTATTATGATGGAACCTTATTCCATCGCGTAATCAACGCATTCATGATCCAGGGTGGCGACCCCAATTCGAAGAATGCAAAGCCCGGCCAGGCATTGGGCATGGGTGGTCCCGGTTATACCATTCCTGCCGAGATCAATCCAACGATTAAGCATAAAAAGGGAGCTCTTGCAGCAGCACGGACAGGTGGTTCGTCAAATCCCCTGAAAGCTTCGTCCGGTTCACAGTTTTACATTGTGGAGCCTGACAATGGAACGCATTTTCTTGATAATGAATATACCGTTTTCGGTGAAATCACCGAAGGCCTTGATGTGATCTCAAAAATAGCTACCGTTCAAAAAGACAAATCAGACCGTCCGCTAAAGGATATCACGATGACAATCAAAATCGTTGAATGATTTCCGGGGTTGGGTATTGAATATACTGTTGCATGAAGCGGGGAATTAACCCAAATGACCCCACCACTTCCCCTCCCCTTGAAGGGGGCAGGGGGAGAGGTCATAAAAAATTAAAATTTATTCCGCCTGAACAATTTCACCAGCAGCCAGAATCCAAACAAACCTGCCAGGCAGAAAACAATGGCGCCAATCCACCTTGTTTGTTCCCATTGTGAAATGATGGAGGCCCCGATGATGAGTGCAGCGAGGACAATGGCGATTGAAACGCGTGAACTTGAGGTATCAATATGTTCCACCAGTGGTTCTAATCCTTTGACTTCAATCTGGGTTTTGAATTTTCCCTCCTTAATTTTAAACAGGATATCGTTAAGATCGGCAGGGAATTCTTTAATCAGTTTATAATATTCTTTAATCGCTTCAAATACTTCAGAAGCTATTTGTTTTGGACTGAATTGTTTAGCAATAAGTTTGATGGCAAACGGTTGCATTTCACAGGCAAAATCAATCCCGGGATTGAGTGAGACAGCCACTCGTTCGATGGCCATTAACGCTTTGACTAAAAGGTAAATACCTGACGGGATACGTAATCCATAGCGAACCAGGATATCGACCGATTCGTTCATTACTTTTCCGAAATCCATTTCATCAATGCTGAGGTATTTATTATGCGCCAGCATTTCGCCAATCTGGAATTCCAAATCCTTGAATCGGGCAAAATTACGTTTTCCGGATACCAGCAGCAGTGCTTCGGTCATGGCATGGGGATCACGGTCGAGGTATCCGAGCACATATTTTCCTAAAAACTGAAGGTGTTCAGGTTGCAGGGATCCCATCATCCCAAAATCGATGAATGAGATTACGTTTCCATCCATCACGAAAATATTGCCGGGATGAGGATCAGCATGGAAAAAGCCAAAGGTAAAAATCTGATCAAAAACCAGCCTTACCGCTTTCTGTGCAATGATTTTCGGATCATTACCCGATGTCAGCAGGGATTCAAGGTCACTGACCTTGGTACCTCTGATAAACTGTTCGATGAGGATTCGCCTGGTGGTATATTGTGAATAGATCTTTGGAACCTTTATATCAGGGTCACCTGCAAAGCAATGGCCAAAACGGATCACACTTGCTGCTTCGTGATGAAAATCGAGCTCTCTTTTAATGGATTTTCCGAATTCGCGCACTACTCCTGTGAGGTTGATTGCCTCCATCTCAGGATTATTCCGCTGCATCCGGACGGCAAAAAAATTCATCAGGTTAAGGTCAAGTTCGATTTTTTTATCGATACCCGGTCGTTGGATTTTGATGCACACCTCTTCACCATTGAGCAGGACGGCGCGGTAAGTCTGGGCAATAGATGCAGAGGCAAGCCTTCCGGTGTCGAATTCCCGGAAAATTTCTCCTACCGGCCTTCCAAGTTCTTTCTCTATCTCCTGCTTTGCAAGATCATCTGGCATGGGCTGTGCTTCATCCTGGAGTTTTTTCAACTCTTCACGCAACTCTTCAGGTACAATATCTGGTCTATCGGCAAGAATTTGGCCGAATTTGATAAAGGTCGGACCCAATTCTTCAACGGCCATGCGGATACGTTCCCATTGGTTAAACCGTTCGATGCGGGCAAGTCGTTTTTTTGAAATGAGCAGTTTTCCGAGTCCCGATGTCGTTACCCATTCACTCAATCCGTACTTGACAACAATGCCAACGATCTCGCGCGCCCGGCCAAGTTCATGCACCGCCAACCCGATTTTTGATATTTTCACGTCGATGAATTTTTACGCTATATGTATCCCGGCGTTGTTTTACTTTTTAGTGGGCGCCTTTGGATTTTTTGACACTTTCGATGCCGGCTTTTCCTTTACGGGAATTTTTTTGCCGGATTCCAGCTTTTTAATCCGATCCTCCAGCTTTTTGATGTCATCCTGAGTCGGGATGTTCATCTTTTTCATGGTGTTTTTAACCAATTCATTTAAATCGGATTCAACAGTTTTTTTTGTCTCTTCCGATTTCGCTAAAAGATAATCGTAGAGTTTTTTAGCCTCTTCTTTGGTCAACTTGTGCTCTTTAGCTAAGTCTTTGGCTGACTGGGCAAGCTTTTCAGCATTCATGAATGCATAATCAAGACCTTTGTCAATTGATTTTTTTAAATCTTCGAACATGGCTATACCTCCTGATTTTTAGTGGATGAATATTTGGTTTTTGAGACCTTATGAATGTTCATGAAATGGATTTCAAGATCGTTGAGTATTGTCTCAAAATTCTTGACTATTTCAATTTTAATTTCAAACGACATGAGAATATTGTCAATACTCCGGATTTTTTTCAGAAGCTTGTCCTTCTGAATTTTCTTGAACGGCCCCTCTATCAGCAACAGGTAATCGGTCTGTTTCATTTCCGGCAAAAGAATCGATTCTTGCCCACGGTTACCCAGCAAATAGTAGGCATTGAAACCGTTCTCATCCCGGCAGAAAAAAAAAGGATAACCTTGGAAATCATTCTCCTTTATAAATCCCAGATCCAAATTTTCGTTAAGCAGGTACGTAAGGTGATAATCCCTGAAATGGCATGAAATACCCAGGAGCGTGTACAGCGCCGGTTCTGACCTTGTTTCAAGCAGAATTTTTTTTGCCACAGAAAGTCGCTTTGTTAATTCAAACAAAGTTAACCATTCTCAGGTCAAAGGTCAATGGTTTCGGCATTTATTTTTTGCCATGATTTTTCGGCAGCATTTTGTTCTGCCCCTTTAATGGAATAATCCTGTCCGCGGGCAATGGTTTCACCATCCATTGTTAGTTCAACGATATACTGCTTTTTATAGCCTGCGCCTACTTCTTCGCAAACATTGAACTGTGCCAGTTTCTTTTTTCGCTGGGCCCATTCAATGATTTTGCTTTTAAAGTTTACCTCCTGGTTCACCAGTTCATCTATATTGAAATAGTATTTGATGATGCGTTCAAGGATAACCTTACGGGTAAAATTATACCCTTTATCGAGATACATAGCCCCGATGAGGGCTTCAAAGGCATCCCCCTTGAACGATCTGAAAGTTCCTGACGAACCGTCGAGCTGGATAAGCTGGTCGATCCCCATTTTTTGAGACAGTTTGTTTAGCGTCACTCTGCTGACGATTTTCGACCTCATCTCAGTGAGGAAGCCTTCGCCTTTGGTGGGAAAGGTTTTAAAAAGATAATCGGCAATAACGGCATCGAGGATGGCGTCGCCTAAAAATTCAAGACGTTCGTTGTTTACTTTGATGCCATTAATGGTTTCCTGGGTAGCCGACTTATGCAGGAAGGCCAGGTGATATAAAAAGATATTCCCGGGAGTGTACCCAAGAATACTTTTTATTGCCTGTTTCAGTTGTTTATCAGAAGAAAACTCAGCACGAACCGGTTTAAAAAAGCTGAACATCAAAGCACATCAGGCCTTATATTTCGTGAAGATAACGGTGGCATTGTGTCCGCCAAAACCAAAAGTGTTGCTCAATGCATAATTCACCACCCGTGGCTGTGCCTTATGAAAGGTAAAGTTCAGCAGAGCGATGTCAGGATCATCGGTAAAGTGGTTGATGGTGGGAGGAATGATGTCATTTTTAACTGCCAGCAATGTTGCTATTGCTTCAATGGCACCTGCTGCACCCAACAAGTGACCAGTCATAGACTTTGTTGAGTTGATGTTAATCTTAAACGCATGGTCGCCAAACAAACTTACGATTGCTTTTGGCTCGGCAATATCGCCGGCCGGAGTTGATGTACCGTGGGTATTTATATGTACAATGGCCTCTTTCGGTATTCCGGCATCAGCCAAAGCAGTCCGCATCGACAAAATGGCGCCCAAACCTTCGGGATGGGGTGCAGTAATGTGATAGGCGTCGGCCGACAGACCTCCACCTATTATCTCCCCATGGATGGTTGCTCCGCGTGCCAGTGCATGCCCCAGTTCTTCCAAAACCATTGCTCCTGCTCCTTCGCCCATCACGAATCCGTCGCGATCCTTATCAAAAGGCCTTGAAGCCGTAGCAGGATCATCGTTCCTGGTTGAAATAGCATGCATGCCATTAAACCCGCCAACGCCAACAACGGTGATGGCTGCTTCAGATCCACCCGCAACGAAAACATCTGCTTTGCCGAGGCGTATATAGTTGAATGCATCCACCAGAGCATTGGCCGAAGAAGCACAGGCCGAAACCGTTGCAAAGTTGGGACCATGGAAACCATACTTCATCGAAATATGACCAGCTGTGATGTCAGAGATCATCTTAGGGATGAAAAACGGGTTGAAACGCGGTGTCCCGTCGCCCAAGGCAAATGCCATCACTTCGGTAGCAAAGGTTTCAAGTCCGCCAATTCCAGAGGCCCATATAACACCAACCCGGTCATGGTCAAGGATTGTCATGTCAAAACCGGCATCCTTGACGGCCTGGTCGGCACACACAATCCCGTATTGCGAACAACGGTCAAATTTTCTGACCTCTTTCCGGTCGAAGAAATTGTCTGCATCGAAGTTCTTCAATTCACAGGCAAAATGGGTTTTGAATTTGGAAACATCGAAACGGGTGATAGGTCCTGCACCGCATTTACCACCAATCAGGTTATTCCAATATTCTGCAACGGAATTGCCAATTGGTGTAAGTGCTCCAAGACCAGTTACTACAACTCGCCTTAATTCCACTTTTTACAATTTTAGGTTCATTCGTTAATGGATAACCCCGCTGGGCGCGGGGTTAAATTCTATTAAAATCAATCCGGGAGAAACATCCAAAAAAGGATTCGCCGATAGTAGCAAATCTATTTGGTGTTGTTCTCAATGTAAGCAATGGCTTCACCCACTGTGCTGATTTTTTCGGCCTGATCGTCCGGGATGGCAATGTCGAATTCCTTTTCGAATTCCATGATCAGTTCTACAGTGTCAAGAGAGTCAGCACCAAGGTCATTGGTAAAGCTAGCTTCAAGTGTAACTTCATTTTCATCAACACCAAGCTTATCAACAATGATAGCTTTTACTTTTGTTGCAATGTCAGACATGTTAATTTCTTTTTTGGTTAAACGACTGCAAAGAAAAGGATATTCTTCTTTCCCTCCAACATAATTTATGAATTTTTAACAGTTCTAAAAAACACATGTATGATTTTGTGGCCTTTATAAAAACTGTTAGGGTTGCATTTTAACAGTTTGCAACGCATTTTTCCTTTTTAATCAGCATTTTAACACGATTTTCGGTTAGGGAGAACTGATATCAGACAGGTTTTGTATTTTTGCAAGGTACCAGCCAATGGAATATGCCTCGACTTGCCATTTTTGCCTCCGGAAACGGGTCTAATGCCCAGCGGATCATCGAATATTTTAATGAATATCCCGCCATTACCATCGATCTTGTGCTAAGCAACAACGCCGATGCTTATGTGCTCAGCCGTGCTGCTAACCTAGGGATTCCTTCGGCGGTTTTCAGCCGACATACCTTTTATGAAACAAACCAGGTTCCGGAAATGTTGAAGGCAAACAACATCGACTATATAATTTTGGCTGGCTTTCTGTGGCTCCTCCCGCTGAATATCCTGTCGGCCTATCCCGGCAAAATTATCAACATCCATCCTGCCCTCCTTCCGAAATACGGAGGTAAAGGCATGTATGGGATGAAAGTACATAAATCTGTTATTGCAGCCGGGGATTACGAATCGGGCATCACTATTCACTACGTTGACGAATGCTACGATGAAGGAAAGATCATTTTTCAGGCGAAATGCCAGGTATCAGAATCCGATACCCCGGAAACCCTGGCAGAGAAGGTACATCAGCTCGAATACAGGTATTACCCTGAGGTGATTGATAAGATTGTGACAATGTAGAGACGGGGCATGCCCCGTCTCTACAATTCGTACCCGGATTTTCCCAGACGGGGCATGCCCCGTCTCTACAATTCGTAACAGGGTTTTCCCAGCAACGCAAACATGTTTTTCTTATAGGCCTCCACACCTGGTTGGTCGAAGGGGTTGACACCAAGGGTATAGCCGCTCAGGGCACATGCAAACTCAAAGAAATAGATGAGTTGACCAAGATAATACTCGTTGATTGCCGGGATTGTGATCCTGATATTCGGAACTCCCCCATCGATATGTGCCATCATTGTTCCAAGCTCAGCCTTGTGGTTTATCTCTGTCAAACGTTTTCCTGAGAGAAAATTCAGCCCATCAAGGTTTTCGGGATCATTGGGGACAACTAATTTATTCTTTGGATTTTCAACTGAAACCACCGTTTCGAACAGGGTACGCCTTCCTTCCTGGATGTACTGCCCCATAGAATGCAAATCACTGGTAAAGGTAACTCCGGCCGGAAATATGCCTTTATGCTCTTTTCCCTCACTCTCGCCATAGAGTTGTTTCCACCATTCGATCATGTAAAGCAAACCGGGTTCAAAGGCAACAAGGATCTCCACCAATTTACCCTGGCGATACAGGATGTTTCGTACAGCTGCATAAAGTGCGCAGGGATTTTGCTGAAGGGTGGCAGAGCTCAACGCAATTTCCCGCATCCTGATTGCGCCATCCAGTAAACTACGAATGTCAAAACCTGCTGCGGCAATGGGCAACAACCCTACTGGGGTTAAAACAGAATAGCGACCTCCCACATCATCGGGAATCACATAGCTGGAATATCCTTCAGCATCAGCAAGTTTTTTTAGGGCGCCCCGCGAAACATCAGTGATGGCAAAGATTCGTTTGCGCGCCTCTTCCTTTCCGTATTTGGTTTCGATATGCTGCCTGATTAACCGGAATGCAATGGCAGGCTCGGTGGTAGTGCCCGATTTGGAAATCACCGCCACAGCATAATCTTTCCTGTCAAGCAATTCCAACAGATGGGCATGGTAATCCTCGCTAAGGTTTTCCCCTGCAAAAACAATTTGGGGATATCCTGATTCCCGCGGCAGGAATTGAAACGGATTACCCAGCGCTTCAACTACCGCCCGTGATCCGAGGTATGAACCGCCAATGCCGATCACTACAAAAATTTCGGCCATCTGCCTGATCTTGCCGGCATCGGAAAGGATACGCCCGACCAATGCTTCATCAAGCTGCACAGGCAGATCAACCCACCCCAGGAAATCATTCCCCTTGCCAGTGCGGCCGACCAGTTGCCGGTGCGCATTGTTTAATTCCTCCTGTAAACCTGCGATGGCGTTGTCGTCAATAAAGGGTTTCAGTTTGCTGATATCAACTTCAAGTTGCGTCATGAGTTTGTATTTAATTAACCCCAAACCCCATCCCATCTCCTGAAGGATATGGGGTGAAATTGTTGGGTAATATTAAAATTGTTTTTCGGAAACGAAGATACAAAGAAGAATATAACACCTAAAAAAAAAGTGTGCCCACTTGCCTGGAACACACTTTAAAATCAATAAACAATGTCTGATTTGGGATGATGACGGCTATTGTCTGCTGATAACAAAAACCCCCAATATCTTTTTCAATGAACTTTCATTGCAAATGTAGTGCAATCCGATGGCGGAAACTGTTAAGGAATATTAATTTACGTTAAAAATTGTTAAAACAATCCGCATCAATTAAATACCTTTGCAACAATGAACCGACGCATTATCATTTTTACAATCATTGCCATGACCATCGCGCTCATCGGCTTGATGGGCATTCAGATATATTGGATCCAAAGTGCTTCGGCCATCAAGGAAGCTAATTTCAGGCGCAGCGTTAACGAATCGATGGTGAAAGTTGTGCAGAAGGTTGAACGGATGGAGAAGAACAAAGCGCTGGCCTTCAACCAATACCAGAGTATACTCAACATCGACCGTCACTTGCCTTATGATACTTTTATCACCAAGGAATCGCTGGATTCACTGATTAATCTTCAACTGAACATGCGCGGTGTTGATACCCGTTTTGAATTCTGCATCTACAAACCTGAGCTTCAGGAATTCATGATGGAGCGGTCATCCAATTTCCGCAAGGAGCTGATTGAAAAAGGAAATGCCTTTATCCTTTTCCAGTCTGATATTTATACCAGTCCCGAATATCTGCTCATCTTTTTTCCCAGGGAAAAGCAGTTCCTGCTTACCGAACTCTGGGGGATGTTGCTGATATCGATCATCCTGATCATCGTAATTGTTTATTCATTTACGTACACCATCACAACCATTTTCCGCCAGAAACGCCTTTCGGAAATGAAGAACGACTTTATCAACAACATGACCCACGAATTTAAGACCCCGATCTCCACGATTTCTTTAGCCTGCGAAGCGTTAAGCGATAAGGAACTTCGCGGATCGGGTGAAATCCTCAGCAATTACCTCTCGATGATCCAGGAAGAGAACAAGCGGTTGGCAGTAATGGCAGAAAAGATATTGCAAACGGCTGTGATCGACAAGGGACAACTGAAGATGAACAGAGAAAAGATTGATATTCATGAGATCATAACCGATGTTATCAAGAACCTGCGAATTCAGGTAGAGATAAAAGATGGTGAGATCGTTAAAAAATTTGGTGCGACCAAATCGCGGATTGAGGGCGACAGGGTTCATGTTACCAATCTGGTATACAATCTGCTTGACAATGCAAATAAATATTCGCCGAAAAAGCCGTTGATCCGTATCAATACTGAGAATGCGAACAATGGCATCGTGATCATCATTGAAGATAATGGTATTGGCATTGGCAAGAATGATCAAAAAAAGATATTCGATAAACTTTACCGCGTGCCAACAGGCAATATCCATGAAGTGCGTGGATTCGGGCTGGGACTCAGTTATGTCAAAGCCATTGTTGATGAGCATCACGGGAAGATCAGTCTCGAAAGCGAAGTGAACAAAGGGACAAAGTTCAGGGTCTTCCTGCCATTTATAATAAAAGAATAAATTTGTATCTTTCCCGTTATTATATGAAAAACTGATGGATAAACAACAAACCCGATTACTGCTGGCTGAGGATGACCGCAACCTGGGAAATATCCTGAAGAATTACCTGGATGCCAAAGGCTATTCCACCACGCTGTGTGTCAACGGCCAGGAGGCAACCGATGCCTTTGCACGGAAAGAGTTTGATTTCTGCATCCTCGATATCATGATGCCGGTAAAGGATGGGTTTGCCGTTGCCACCGAGATCAGGGCTGTAAATAAAAAGATTCCCATCCTGTTTCTCACTGCAAAAACCCTTCAGGAGGATAAATTAAAAGGTTTTGAAATCGGCGCCGATGATTACATCACAAAACCTTTCAGCATGGAAGAGTTGCTGCTTCGGATGCATGCCATCCTCAGGCGCACCGACGAAACAATCAAGTCGGCCGGTGCGGAAAATATTTACACCATCGGAATTTTCACCTTTGATTTTAACCGACAAACATTGATCAGTAAAAGCAAAGAGCAAAAGCTGACCTCGAAAGAGGCCGGGTTGCTCAGGTTGCTCTGCACCCATGCCAATGAAGTGCTCGACCGCCCAACCGCTCTGAACGAAATATGGAATGACGACAGTTACTTCAACGCCCGCAGCATGGATGTGTACATTGTGAAATTACGGAAATACCTGAAAGGCGACCCAAGGGTGGAACTGCTCAATGTGCATGGCGTGGGTTTTAAACTTGTGATGAACACATAAAACCCGCTTTGAATACATGAATACGCCAACCCAATTGTTCATAGTACCTACGCCCATTGGGAACCTCGAAGACATCACATTCCGAGCCATACGGATTCTAAAGGAGGTCGATTTTATTCTTGCCGAAGACACCCGTACTTCTAAAAACCTTCTCAACCATTATGGCATTGAAAAAAAACTGATATCTCATCATCTTTTCAACGAGCATAAAACCATTGAAAATATTGTTGAACGCCTCAAAGCCGGGGCAGTATGTGCCCTGGTGAGCGATGCCGGAACCCCGGCTATTTCAGACCCCGGGTATATGCTGGTGCGTGCATGCATCCAGGAAGGCCTGGTGGTGGAGTGCCTGCCAGGGCCAACCGCCTTTATTCCCGCTCTTGTAAATTCGGGAATTCCTTCCGACCATTTTATCTTTGAAGGATTCCTGCCGCATAAAAAGGGACGTCATACCCGACTTACCGCATTGGCAAACGAGGAAAGAACTCTGGTATTTTACGAATCACCACACAGGTTGGTAAAGACACTGACGCAATTTGCCGAATACTTTGGAGAAGAACGCCGGGCAAGCGTTTCGCGTGAACTAACAAAAATTTTCGAAGAAAATGTACGCGGCACACTTAAAGAACTCATTGCCCATTTTAACACCAAACCGGTAAAAGGTGAAATTGTGATTGTGGTTGCAGGAAAGGATTGAACCATGTGCGGACGCTATTCTTTTGCTATTGAAGATGCGCTGATCCTTGAACGGTTTGGGTTGCGTGTGCGCACTGCCATCTACAAGGCCCGTTACAACTGTGCCCCAACGCAAAATCTGGCGGTGATTGCCAATGAGGCACCTGACGAATTGCGGTTTTTCCGCTGGGGACTGATTCCGTGGTGGGCCAAAGATGCATCGATCGGGAACAAACTAATAAATGCGAGAGCAGAGACCCTGGTGGAGAAACCTTCGTTTAAAAATGCATTTCGCAACAGGAGGTGTCTAATACCCGCCACCGGCTTTTTCGAATGGAAACGCAATGCCGACAAGACCCCTTACCATATCATGTTGAAAAGCGGGGATCCTTTTTGTTTTGCAGGTCTTTGGGACAAATGGGTAACCAGTGACGGCGAGATCATCCATTCATTCACCATCATCACAACCTCTCCAAATGAATTGATGGAACAAATACATGACCGAATGCCTGTAATACTTCCCAGAGAGCAGGAACAGCGTTGGATGTCACCACAACCGGACCCATCATTGGTTGAACTGCTGGTACCTTTCCCTGCCGGGATGATGAAGGCATACCCGATATCAAAATTGGTAAACTCCGCCCGTAACGACGCTCCACACATCCTTGAGCCAGCAGAGCTGCTATGATCCCTGTCAAGACATGGAATCCCATGGATCTTCAGATGTTAACGTGCTAATTTTCTTCAAGATAGTCAAGTTCCTTGTTGTAGGTCTCTTCCATAAAGTACAAGGATATGACTGCCAAAACAATGGTGATGAATCCCACAATTCCGGCGGCCCCTTTAAGCCCGAAAGATCCCTTTAACGCTTCAAATGAAAGGGTGATGAGTACTACGCCACCCCTGACAAAATTAGGCACAGTGGTTGTAACGGTAGCCCTCAGATTGGTGCCGAATTGCTCCGAGGCGATGGTTACAAAAACCGCCCAGTATCCAATACTGATCCCTAAAACAAAACAAAGCGCATAAAAAAGGTTCACAGAGATATTGTTTGCATTCAGGTAAACGATGACAAAGGCTGAAGCAAGGAAGAGGAAGACCAGTACGATTCGTTTTCTTGACCGAAAAACCTGGCTGGAAAATCCGCTGATGAGGTCGCCGATCACCAGCCCTGTATAACAGTACATGATCGATTTTCCCGCGGCTACACTCCCGTTTACGCCTATTTTGACGGCAAATTCAGGGGAGAGGATGATGAGGATCCCGACCACGAACCACATCGGAAGCCCGATAAGGATACAGCGCAGGTATTTAAGAAAACGGGTTCGATTGCTAAACAGGCTTAGAAAATTGCCTTTTTTTATAGCCTTGTCTGATTTCAGAGAGGTAAACATCGCCGATTCCAGCATTTTCGCCCTCAGTAAAATGAGAACCAAACCCAGGAGGCCTCCAAAAATATAAGCCCATTTCCAGGTAAAATAATCCCCGACAAGACCGGCAGTCACTGATCCCAATATGCCCACCGATGCAACAATGGTAGTACCATATCCACGGGATTCCTTTTTCATGATTTCACTAACAAGTGTTATGGCCGCTCCCAACTCACCTGCCAGCCCAACGCCGGCAAAAAACCTTGCAAAGGCATAAGCCGGGACAGTCGTAACGAATGCATTTGCAATATTTGCCACCGAATACAGGGCAATCGATCCGAAAAGAACAGAAAGTCTCCCCTTTTTATCTCCAAGGATTCCCCATATTATGCCGCCAAGCAACATGCCGGTCATCTGCATATTCAGAAGGAACATCCCTTTGGTAACCAAATCTTCGCCGGTAATCCCGAGATCTTTCAAACTCGGAATCCGCACAATGCCGTACAACACCAGATCGTACATGTCAACGAAATAACCAAGAGAAGCAACCAAAACCGTGAAATTGAAAGCCGGCTTGATCTGATTCCATGACCATTTGTTGGAATTCCCCATTTTTGTGAAGTTTGTCGTCACCCGATGGATTTTTTCACGCTTCCAAAGATCATTGGTTACACAGCGCCCTTCTTTTTGCAATAAGATCCTTAATCTCAATGACCATGTTTAAATTAACCTCTCTGGCCATTGGAAGAACGTATTTTTCGGTCTGATCAAGGTATTCAGTGATTTTCCCGCTCGTATGGGTATCAAGGTGCAAATCGGTGAGATTGCTTATCCGGTCGGCACATTTAAGGATCTTTGCATTTGTCGAGCCTTTCTCCAGTACACGCTGCATGTATTGTGGTTTGGTTTCATTGTTCAGTTTGGTCACCTCCAGAACCAGATCCACAACCTTATGGCCATCCTGGTCGATCCAACGGATCTCATCCACCTGGGCCGCCGGCAGGTCTTCGAGAAAGTCATGAAGCAGAGAGGCCTTTAGCAGCACCGCATCGCGGAAAAGCTTGTAATCCAAAAGAATTCCAAGGGTAGCAAAAACATGCCTGAACTGATTTCCGCCAACTTTTCGCTTGATCCCGATCAGGGCGGTGGCTTTTAATATATAAGGTGCAAGCACCATATTTCGTAAGGTTGATAAATCGTCCATTGCAGGAAAGGGTTGGTAGTGTACAAAAATACGTATTATTTAACAACCTTTCCCCGTAATGTTAATCTCTTGCCTAAGTTTTCCGGATGATTTTTTACAAAGACTTTTTGGTCAGCGACTTTTTTCAATCGACTGCGGAATAAGTTCCCTTCACCAATTTTCGGTAATAAGAATAAATGAATCTCCTCGCAGCAAAGCAGCGAGGTATCAATTGAATTCTAATTAATAATCCGCTGCAAGCAACGGGGAATTGACCCAAATGCCACGGCAAGCAAATTTAGAAGCATTCCAAACACCCAAACAAAACGCGCCACTGATATGCAATATGCAGTATCTGTATTATGTATTTCAATGATTGTTAATCTATTAACAATAGTCGAATGCGATTTTTTACATATTTTTGCTATCTTCAATTGTAGTTCAATCCATTATGATGTTAACCTAAACTGATAAATATGAAAAAAGAAACATTACGCCTTTTCATTTTGATGACAGTTACATTATTTCTGTCAGTCGCTTTTACCAGCGGCGTTTATGCGTACCCGGGCGGCGCTCCGGCAGGCTATACCGGTTCTCCCGGAGATGGCCAGACTTGTACAAAATCAGGTTGTCATAATGGTACTGCAACGACTGTTTCGGGTTGGATTACTTCAACAATTCCAGCAGCGGGATATACCCCGGGAACAAATTACACCATGACAGTATCGGTTACCGGTTCAGGAAATCATGGCTTTGAGGTGTCTCCTCAGAATGTATCTGGAACACTATTGGGAACGCTCATTGCAGGATCAGGAAATAAACTGGTAGGCAGCGGTAAATATGTAACGCATAGTTCGAGCCAGAGTGGGAACCCGCAAACCTGGTCATTCCAATGGGTCGCACCGGCAGCAGGTACCGGTACCCTGACATTTTACGGAGCTTTTTGCGTTGTCAAAAACACCACAAAACTTTCAACGCTGGTGGTCAATGAAAATACGACCTATCCCCTTGCTGTGGTTGTCACAGCAACGCCTTCATCCATTACAGTCGGACAAACATCCCAACTCAATGCTGCTGCATCCGGAGGTTCCGGCTCATACACTTATGCATGGACATCTGTTCCTCCCGGATTCACCTCAACCCTGCAAAATCCGGTGGTATCGCCAACTGTAACCACCCAATATATTGCCACCGTCAATGATGGAACAAATACAGTACAAGGGAATGCGACCGTTACCGTTACAGCTATTCCGCTTGCTGTGACTGCCACAGCCACTCCTTCCTCAATTCTTGTCGGCCAGACATCACAACTCAATGCAATTGCATCGGGGGGGGCAGGTACATACACCTATGCATGGACATCTGTTCCTCCCGGATTCACCTCAACCCTGCAAAATCCGGTGGTAGCGCCAATTGTAACCACACAATATTTTGTCACCGTCAATGATGGTACTGGCACGGCGCAAGGGAATGTAACTGTTACAGTCACGGCTGTTCCGCTTACGGCAACGGCTACAGCGACTCCTTCTCTTATTTGTGTCGGTCAGAATTCACAACTCAATGTTGTACCTGCAGGTGGCAGTGGTAATTATACTTATTCATGGACGTCTAATCCGCCAGGGTTCACTTCCACACTACAAAATCCTGTTGTTTCGCCAACCGTGTCCACCCAGTATACTGCACACGTTTCGGATGGAACATCTTCAGCAGATGCACCGACATATGTTACCGTTAATCAGCCTGCAACGGCCTTTGCCGGTAACGACACAACCTGCGCTTATGTAACAACCCAGATACCGCTGAATGGAACTGCCGCAAACTTTTCTTCGGTGCTCTGGACCACATCCGGGACCGGTACTTTCAGCGCTGCATCATCACTTACAGGTTTCTATTACCCAAGTGCCGGAGATAAAACAACCGCGAACATTATCCTTACACTCACTGCTTCAGCTCAGGCTCCTTGCTCTGTTCCTGCCGTTAGCCTTCGTCATATCCATATTGAAGGACCTACCGCTATTGGTGATTCTCCAAACGGACAACCTGATCTGATTATTTCCCCTAATCCATCAACCGGCATTTTTTCACTTCGGGTAAAGGGTACTGATGCACGAGAATGCAGCGTGATCATAACCGATATGTTCGGTAAAAAGATCCTTCAGCAAACCTGGTCAGTATCATCCACTTCTAATGAACAGATCGACCTGTCGGGGTATCCAAAAGGATTTTATCTTGTCAAAGTTCAGACAGAAAAAGGATCCAGGGTTCGTAAAGTGGTCATCGAATAAAAAATCGAAATCAGGTAACTGTTTGTTTATCTATTGCCCCGGACTTAAATCCGGGGCAATTTTTATTTCATTAAGCAAACCCCTTGATCAAATTTTCCATCCGGGGCAATCGTAATTTGCCGTACCTTTACAAATCTGACTTTATAGAAAAAGACAATGAAACATTCAGTTGAAACTTCCTGGAAAGGAAAAATGCTGTTCGATGCAATTGTAAGCGGACATCATGTGATCATGGATGCCAACCAGGCTTCGGGCGGAGAAGATAAAGGTTCGCGTCCAAAGGAATTGATGCTGGCTTCCCTTGCCGGTTGTACCGGGATGGATGTGGTTTCAATTTTAAAGAAGATGCGGGTGGAAATTGAGGGACTCAACATCCGGGTTTCGGCCGATGTTACCGAAGAACATCCGAAACACTATGAAAAACTGCATATTGTATATGAATTTTCAGGTCATGATCTTGACCTGGAGCAGTTGAAAAAGGCAGTACATCTTTCACAGGAAAAGTACTGTGGCGTATCTTACATGTATAAAAAAGCGATGGAAGTTACTTATGAGATACAACTTAACCCATCTGCAAAATAACGCACATTTCACTTTTTCACCATTTCACCATTTTATTTCCTCCTATGATAATTGTAATTTTTTCAATATGCGCTGTTCTGGCTCTTTTTGCCGGATACCTTTTTTTTGCATACCGAAAAATGAAGAACATTCCCATCGGGCCTGAAAGTACCAGAATTAAAAATCTGACTGATAAAAACTTCAGCAATCAGATCAAAAATGGCATTTCCTTAGTTGATTTCTGGGCATCATGGTGTATGCCGTGCAAGATGATGATCCCCGTGCTTAACGACGTTGCGGAAGAAATGGGCGATCATGCTGCGATTTGCAAAGTAAACATTGAGGAATATCAATTTATTGCACAAAAATATTCAGTCAGGAATATCCCGACAATGGTTATTTTTAAAAACGGCAAAGAGGTTGACCGGGTGGTTGGTGTTAAATCAAAAGATTTCATCATCAACAAGTTAAACATGCTCAAATACAAATAATCATGGAATATTATTTTAGCACAATCCTCAATTGCAGTTTCGAAGAGGCTGAATCCAAAGTAATTGGCGCGTTGAAAAACCAGGGATTTGGCATGATCTCAGAGATCGATATGCAACAGAAATTGAACGAAAAACTGGGTGTTGAAATTCAGAAATACAAAATCCTGGGTATGTGCAACCCCGGTTTTGCCTATAAAGCATTGCAGGTGGAAGAAAAGATCGGCGCAATGCTTCCTTGCAATGTGCTCGTGATCGACAAAGGAAGCGGCAAAACCGAAATCTCGGCCGTAAATCCCATCGCTTCAATGATGTCTATTCAGAATCCGGCTTTGGGGGATCTGGCCAGGGAAGTGACTGATATTTTGCAGGGGATCATCAACGGACTTCAGGAAAAATCAACGTAGAAAATCAGCAGCACAATTGATGAATTTTACTGCCATCATTCTCGCCGGTGGGCAAAGCAAACGAATGGGCACTAATAAAGCGCTTATCGCATACCAGGGAAAGCCACTGATCCTGTATTCCATTGAGCTGGCACTTTCTTTTACCCGCAATATCCTCATCAGTTCTAACCACAATGACCTGGAACACCTCGGGTTTCCCATTATCAAAGATTTTCTTCCGGTAAGCGCTCCATTGGCAGGGATTCATGCTGGGCTTCAAACAAGCAGGACAAACTGGAACCTGATACTTACCTGCGACATGCCGAATGTAACCGTTTCGCTGATTGATAGCCTGAAAACCCGGTTGAATAATCACGTTCAGATGGTCATTCCGGCACATGACGGGTTTGTCGAACCCCTATGTGGGTTCTATCACAGGGATATGATTTCATCTATCGAGCAGAACATTGCGCAGGGAAGACTTAGTCTGTTGGATTTACTGAGGATTGCACGGCATGATCTTGTGCAGATAAATGGTGTGACAGGCGAAAACCCTGCCTTCCTTTTTAAAAACGTTAATGCAAGGAAAGACTTGTTATCCTGATGGTTTAGCGGATGCCCTGCTCAAAACGGTTTCCGAATCAAATGCCTGCTTCACCATTATTTTAAAGCATCCATGATTTCCTCTTTCAGCCTGGTTTTGAATTTTCCAGGGTTGTTCTGCCCGTAAGAAAAGGCGAATTCGGTCAGGTCGGTTTTTATCTCTTTCCCTTTTCCGTTTTTTACGATATACAAAGCCTGGGCATTTATATCAAATTTTGCAACGATTTTTGCATTGGCCTTATCATCAGTGTTCAATACCTGGAATAAAATGGTACCATCTTTGATGTTTTTCCCAAAATCGGATTGCATTATTTTCCGGGTGTTTTCTTCGATTGCCTGGTCAATCGGACAACGTTCGTCGGGATGGAAATAATAGACCTCGCATCGTGGTTTATTCTTGCCGGGGGCTTTGGTTTGCGCCTGAACAAATCCAGCATTGACCATAATGGCCAGCATAAGCACTAATTTCACGATTTTCTTCATGGGATGCAGGGTGTTTTTTATCGCTATGTAACCTAATGCAGCAGCAAAAAATGGTTTAGTTGTTAATTTTAGTGCACATCAACAGCCTCCGGAGGCTTTTTTCTTTTTCTTTACCGGAACCACACCGGGTTTAGGGGCAGAAGTAGCAGGAGAAGCGCTGGCAGGAGCCATGGCGGTTGCATCGCCACCGCCCAGGGCCATCGACGCAGCTTTGCGGAAATCATATTTTGCCATTTCATCATTTGCCGAAGTGCTCGCTGGTTTCAACGGGTTCATCACAGTTTCCATCCAGTAATTGATACCGCCCTGCAAAACATAATTGTTCTGATAACCTAGTTGCCGGGTAACCATCCATGCTTCATTTGCCTCAGTTGACCCATTGGAATAAAAGATATTCATTTTTGTTCCCTGGTTCAGCACCTCAAAATTGTTTTCTGAAAGAATGTCCTGCAATGGAATATTGATGGATCCAGGGAGGTTGAACTGATCAAATTCACGGGGATTCCGCACATCGATCAACTGGATTGAGGGGTCTTTCTTGATTATTTTATCTGCGACTTCATCCGGAGTGACAAATTGAGTTCCTGTACGGATCTCGGTCAGAAGCTGTTCAGCTGTCAGCTTGTATGGCCGGGTTGTGTTCTGAGGAACAAGGGCGATGATCATCGCCAGAATTAAAAGGATCAAAGTGAGAAAATGCAAGGGTTTCATAATGCCTGTATTAAATTTTATTATAACCTCCTGATAATTTCCCTCCCCCGAAAAAGAGGGGCCGGGAGTAAAGTACTGTACGGTTAATATTCGTCCTGCGGAAATTTCTTCTCCACCCATTCCGACACATAAAACATTCCCAGGGCGATTACAACAAGGATAAAGGCAAACACACCGTCGCTCAGGCCAATCATGGTCGAAATTTTAGGAGATCCCATGGCGGCCGATTTATAAACCGTTTCAAACATCGGATAACCAAAGGCAAAGAAATAAACGCCGATAAAGAGTCCCAGGATAAAAATCATGGCATCAATTTTACCGATTGCAGCGCCGCAGACGCTGGTTCCCGGACAAAATCCACCCATGATAAACCCGGCCCCCATAACCAACCCTCCCACAATGGCGGAAGTCAGGAAAGTCGGATTAACATAGACCATCCCCAGATCAACCCAGCCAAACAGGCTGAAGAATAACAATCCAAGCATGGCAGTTACACCTCCGGTGAAAAATACCTTCAATACAACCATGTCGTATCCGTAAAAAAGTCCGGCCAATTTCCGGCTTGAAGAGAACCCGCATTGTTCAAGAACAAAGCCAAATCCAATCCCAATTACGAATGCAAGGAAAAAGTTGGTGTTTGAAGAGATGATATCGTTGATTGCTAATGGGCCCATGATATTTTTATTTTATGTTTTACGATTTTTGTATTGCATGTTGAATTCACCACAATTTCCCCATCTCTTTGTCGACATCGGGTCGGGGAGGTGAGGAAATTTATATCCAGTTCCTCCTGAAAAAGTACGCCAGTGCATAGGCTCCGCCGAATATCGCCATCATGGTGATGATGCCGCCAAAAGACAGGACTGCCATTCCGCTCAGGGCAGAGCCGCTGGTGCAGCCCCTTCCAAGCTGGGAGCCTATTCCAAAGAAGATTCCTCCCAGCAATGCAAAAACCAATCTTCGGCGGGAGGTGATTTTTGGACTATGTTCCACCTTGAATTTTAACCTTCCGGCCAGTGCCCCGGAAACGAAGCCGCCCACCACAACACCAAGCATCTGAAAAACCAGCCAGTTTTTCATGGGAGAGCCGGAATGTTCTTCTTTATACTCTTTGAAAAATTTTGCATGTTCTGCATATCCAGGTGCCACTGTTTGTGTGGTTGCCACAACCACGCTCTTGATCGCCCCGCTGGCTCCGAGGCCTCTGCCGGCAATGAAATTGGCAGCAAGGAGTACCAAGCCAAGCAATACCCCGCCAATATATGGATTAAGGTACCTGGTTGCTTTCGGTTTCGAAATTGTTTCCATAGAAATATGTGTAATTTGTGATTAGTAAAGGTATCTACTTGCCTGACCGGCATAAACAATGATGAACCTCAGAAATAACCCGCCTGTCAGCACAAGGGTCGAGGTGATGATGATAGGGATTTTATAGCCAAGAAGTTCAAGCGCTTCGAGTATTGCAGGAACGAGCAAGCCAATGAATACGACGAAAATCCAGAACACTTCGGTATAAGGGCCTCCGAGAAACATGTTGGCGGCATCAATCTGAACCTGGGTGCTGGCCTGAAAGCCCATAAACATGTGTACGATCAAAAAGAGTTCGATACCGATCATCATCAGATCGATCCTGCTGAAGATGTTCCGTTCGAGGTGGCTTTTCGCCATCAGCATGATGACTGCTGCTCCTGTGGATAAGCTGGAAGCAAAAAACAATGGTCCGAGGATGCTGGTATTCCACAGCGGTCGGGCATTGAATGCCGACAAAAGTATCCCGGTATAGACTCCCAGAATGACTGCAGAAATCAACATGATCCATGCAAGGATAAGGCGGTGCCTGATAAACCATGCCTCCCATTGATCAAGAAAAGGGTATTTCCAATGCCAGCCGGGTATCAGCTCTTTCAACCAGGTTGCCGACCAGATAATAGATAAAGGAGTGATGACCATCAATGTCCAGGCACCCCACGACATAGGCGATTCCAAACGGATAGTCAGATAGAGCTGCCAGAAAAACGTTTTATGATTCAGGTCGAGGAATAATGCCGCCAGCCCAAGGACAAGTAAAAACGGGGTTAGGAGTGGCGCCCATTTGATGGCGGCCGGATATTTTTTCTCCCGTCCCATGATGAAATAAAGTGACGCGAAAAAAAGTATTCCTGCCGCAACACCACCCAGAAACAGGTACAAAGGAATCTGCCAGTGCCAGATGTTCAGGACAGGATCCACCATGGGGTTCATGCGGCCACTGATGATTAACTCTTCTTTCATGGCGATCAGATTAAAAAATAAAGATTTGGATTGGTGCCGGCTTCGGGAATCAGTCGTTTGTACTTTCGTTTTTTCAGCACCAGCGATATTTCACTTCGCGGATCATCGGTATCGCCGAAATAGAGGCATTTCGTAGGGCAAACAGCCACGCAAGCCGGAGGCAGTCCTTCTTTGACCCTGTGCACACAGAAAGTACATTTGTCAACATATCCCTTTGGATGGGGGTACCGTGCATCGTAGGGACACGAGGCAATGCAGGCTCCGCAGCCAATACACTTGTGAGGTGTAACGAGTACAATTCCGCCATAATCATAATGGCTTGCCCCGGTGGGGCAACAACGCACACATGGCGAATTGCTGCAGTGGTTGCAACGCTCCGACCTGATCTCCATAACGAGTTGTGGGTATGTCCCGTCGTTTACCTCAACCACCCAGTCGCGGCAATAACCGATCGGAACATTGTTTTCAGTCTGGCAGGCAACAACGCAATCGCTGCAGCCAACACATTTTTTGGTATCAATGGCCATCGCGAATCTCATACTTTCGCCTCCTTATCCGGATTTTCAGTTAAGAATGTCACAAAATTCCCTCTCATTCCGGTTCCTCCCATAACAGGATCAGTTAAAACCTTTGTGATAAGTACCGAATCACTAACCCCTTTGCCGTAAGCCCGGGTAAGCAACCTGCTGGTATGTCCGAAGCCATGCACAATGTATACCGAATCCCAGCGGATCCGCTCGGTAATTCTCACTTTTGCAGGGAAATTGGTTGTTGAACCATCCTGGTTTTTCAACCATACCTCCTGACCCTCTTTTAACTGCCAGTTGGCAGCAACTTTCGGGTTGACCCACACTTTGTTATCCGGCATGACAGATGCCAGGTTTGGATTATTTGAGGTTCGGCTGAAGGTATGGGTTTGGGTTCTTCCATAAATTAACCGGTAAAATCCTTCAGGTGGTTCCTCATGAGGGGTATATTTCGGCATGGGATCAAATCCGGCCTGTTCCAATTGTGCTGAGTAGAGTTCAATTTTGCCGGAAGGCGTATCAAAAGTTGGTGGGTTATCGTTTGAAAAATATAGATCCCCGGATTCCCGCGGGTATTTTTTTACCCCGATTTTTTTCATTTCATCCAGGGATGAGCCCATCCGTTTCAGTTTGTAATCCAGAAATTCCTCAAACGTTTTCCATTCAAAATATTTGCCCAGTCCCATTTTATTCGCCAGTTCCCTGGTGATCCACCAATCGGGTTTTGTATCGTACTTGGGCTCTGCAGCTGGCATGCGCAAGGCAATAACAGGTTCACGGTTATGGTCATTCCTGATTACGTCATACCGTTCGAGGTAGGTGCATTCGGGAAGAATCACATCGGCCCAGCCGGTAATTTCCATGGGCATGGTATCAATAACAACAAGCAGCTCGAGTTGCTGAATAGCTTCGAGGGTCTTGTGCATGTCGGGCATCGTCATGTTCAGGTTGCTGCCATTAACGATCCAGCCACGGTATTGGAAATCCTTCAGGTTGCCCGGGATGGAACCATCAACGATGGCATTGGCCAGGGGCAATTCTGCAAATGGATATTGGTCGCCAAGAATGTCTCTCCACGTTTTTTTTACGGGCGGGAAAGGTGGATGAGGGTATTCGGGAATCTCTTTCAATTCGGGAAGGTAAAAACCTCCGCGACGGCCCCATGAACCAAGTAAGGCATTTAGAATGGCAATAGCCCGCGAACGTTGGGTGTCATCGCCATACCATGTGACATGGCGGCCCGGATGGATGATCACCGCCGGGGAGGCATTGGCCATCTCTTTTGCCGTTTGACGGATAAGGTTGGGATCAAGGGTGGTGATGCCATAGGCCCATTCGGGAGAAAATGGCTGCACATAGTCTTTCAGTTTATCAAACCCGGTTGTATACTTTTCTACATACTCTTTATCATACCATCCATTGTTGATGATCACATTTGTCCATGCGAGCAGTAACGCTATATCGGTGGATGGTTTGATGGGAAGCCAGAACTTCGATTTACTGGCAACTGTTGAAAACCTTGGATCAACGGTGATAATGGTTGCACCGCGGTCAATTGCATCGGCCATCTCCTGTACCTGGGTGTTGTGCATGTTCTCGCCAAGATGGCTGCCAATGAGCACCAGGCAGCGGGTATCGCGAATGTCGGTAGGTTCCGGAGATTCAAGTCCTGTTCCGAAGGTCAGGCCAAAGGCGACTTCCCTCGGCCCCTTGCATTGTGCGTACGACGGACCTGCAATGGAGTCGGATCCGTAAGCTTTCATAAGGGTTGTAAGCAATTTTCCACCCGAACCGTGGGTGATCAGCGCAACCGTTTCCGGACCATATTTTTTTCCGATATAATCGAGTTTCTTGGCCGTATAATCAAGCGCTTCATCCCAACTGGCACGTCTGAACGATTGTTTACCTTTGGGGCCGGTTCTGATCATGGGTGTTTTCAACCGGTCCTGGTCATAATACATACCAACGCCACCGGTACCTCTGGGGCATAATCGTCCATTGCAATGAGGGTCATTTTCGTTGCCTATGATTTTCCAGATATCCCCCTGGTCGTTTTTATAAACCCAGCCGGCACACTTCCAGAAACATATTTCGCAATAGGTTGGCGTGCGCATATACCCCGACTCATCCGGATGCGATTTGCCTGTTAACCGATCGAGCAGGGATGGTTCTTTCCCTCCTCCGAAACCGAAACTGCCAAGCATGGCCCCGCCTGCACTGAGTGTTGAAATTCTTATGAAATTCCTTCGATTCATGGAATCCTTGTATTAATATTTTTCACATTTCACCTTTTCAAATACAATAATATACTTTTGTCTATATATACAAAATTGCAAAAAATAATTTGTTAGTTTTGTAAAATATCTCAGGCACATTCCCGACGGTACATAAAAAATTAGTTGCAACCGGCCGCATCCGGATCGAAATTGATGGCGAAAATTTTTTGGGAGCAGGTACTGTTGAATTGCCGGAAAATATCGAAACGTATAGTTCTCTAGGAGAAGCTGCTATTTCGATGGGACTCTCCTATCAAAATCTACTATGCTATCCGCACAATAAATACCAGGGCATCCTCCCTTCTTGTCGAAAAAAAGCAAGGAGGAAAGGGTGGATGTTGTACAACATTGACAGTAACAGGTCGAGAATTCGTTATCAAATACCAATATATTGCACATAGCTTTGTGATATTTTTCACAAAACAATCTGTGATTTTCTGGAATTTTTTTTTCTTATCATAGAATCGTTATTCCTCCGGATGAACAACACAAATTGCATGGACCTATCCGGTTTTTATTTACTTTCGCTGCTAGTGGCGCCTGTTTTTACTTTTTCACAGACCAGTTTCATTCTATGGATCGCAAACCATTCAACCAATTTATCATCATCTCCGGTTCGGGGAAAAAAGTGGGAAAAACGTTTATGGCAACTGCTCTTATTCGTGCTTTTTCCAGTCAGTTCCCCCTGATAGCCCTGAAAATTTCCCCACATGAACATGATTCTCTCGGGAACATACAACTTATCGCTAAAAATGACGGTATCAGAATTTTCCGTGATCTGGAAGTACATTCCAAAAACAGCGGGCAATTTCTAGAGGCCGGCGCTGCAAAATCATTTTTCATGGAAACCGATGATGCGCATCTATCCCAGGCTTTCGATATTTTCATGGAGCAATGCAATCCCACAAACCAGCCGGTAATTTGCGAATCCGGAGCTTTATGCAGCCTTATCAAACCGGGAATCCTGATCTTTATCACGAGGGATATCGACCATCTTGCGGAACACAAATTGGCTACCCTCAGCCGCGCCGACCTGGTGCTGCCTGCAGGATCTTTTTTCCCTTCTGCTTTCGTCAGTAAGATCAGGTTTTCTGAAAACAGTTGGCATATCTTGCCTGATTAAAGAATTCTCTTGTCTGAAAGCAGTTTTTTTGCAACTTTGCATGACCCCGGTCTTAAGGCAACTGTAAATGATATCCGATTTCAGCCAACTACAAAATAACTGTAACGATTGCAAGGATAAATCCTGCGCTGCGGCCATCCTCCATCCCGCCGAACTGGAAATTGTAAGCAAGAACAGCCGTGAAACGGATTTTAAAAAAGGGGATATTCTGGTACAGGCAGGATCAATGACATCCAACATCATCTATTTAAAGTCAGGATTAGTCAAAGAATATATAAAAAGTGCCACCGACAAGGAACAGATTCTGCAAATCGTCAAGAAATATACCTATCTCGGCTTGCCTTCACAATTTGGTGACCGCGTAAACCATTACTCCTATGCGGCCTTGACAGATGTAAAAGTGTGTTACATCGATGTCAATGTTTTCAACAAGCTGATCCGGGAAAATGGAAATTTTGCCTATGAAATACTGGTATCTGTAAGCCGCGACAGCTTATACAATTTTCATCGGTTTATGAACCAGTCACAAAAAAAAGTCTATGGTAGGGTGGCCGATGCGATTCTATATTTTTCCAGGATTATTTTTGATCAGGAATCCTTTGAATTACCCTTTACCCGCCAGGAGTTTGCAGATCTGATTGGTGTTTCACGCGAAAGTTCGACCAGGGTACTTCTGAAATTCGTGGCAGAGGGCTTGTTAAGCATCCAAGGTCGGCTGATCACGATCGAAAAAATGGAGATGCTTGAGACCATCAGCAAAAACGGATAGCAATGAACATGAAAAAACCTTTAACCTGTTTTGCTGAATAGCATTGCAGGATAAAGGTTTTGCGGAGAGACTGGGATTCGAACCCAGGGTACACTTTTGGCGTACACACACTTTCCAGGCGTGCTCCTTCGACCACTCGGACACCTCTCCAGGATAAATTGCGAAATGGTGAAATAGCGAAATGGTGAAAAATTGTTTATTGAACGCTATACAGAATTTCGGGGTGCGAAGGTAAGAAATATATTGAGATTTCAAACAGTCATTTCGCCACGGAGGGAAGTTTGGAGCAGTTGTTTCACACTTTCGGCCGAATAACCGCAGCCAAGCAGGTACATCAGTTTGGTTACAGCCGATTCGGTGGTGATATCATAACCACCAATCACTCCGATTTTACTTAGTCCGGCACCGGTTTCATATTTTCCCATATCAACGGCACCGCCTTTACACTGCGTTACGTTGAATACCACAATCCCCCGTGCAACGGCATCCTGGAGTTGATCAAGAAACCATGGAATGGTGGGGGCGTTACCCGCGCCAAACGTTTCGAGGATAACCGCCTTCAACCCGGATGTGTTCAGGATAGCGTTGACAGCATTGGGTGAAATTCCCGGGTACAACTTCAGGATTGCGATGTTTTCATCCAGTTCCTTCAGTACCCGCAGCTTTTTGAAGTTGGGTTTCATGATCATGTTGTGGTGATACTTGATATGCACCCCGACTTCGCCTAACAGCGGATAGTTCCCTGATACGAATGCTTTAAAATTCTCAGCATTGAGTTTGCTTGTGCGGTTTCCGCGGTAAAGTTTATTTTCAAAGCAGATAGCAACTTCAGGAACGACAGGTGTATCAACCTCTTTAGCTGCAGCAATTTCGATGGAGTTGATGAAATTTTCCCGGCCGTCGGTTCGAACCATCCCGATAGGAAGCTGCGAACCGGTAAATATGACCGGTTTGTTAAGATTCTCGAGCATGAAACTCAGTGCTGAAGCGGTATAGGCCATGGTATCCGACCCATGGAGTACCACGAATCCATCGTAATCTTCATATTTTTCCTCGATCACACTTGCCAGGTGAATCCAGAAGGATGGATTCATGTTCGATGAATCGAGCAGTGGTTCGAACGTGTAAAAATCGATCCTGCAATTGAAATTTTCAAGAACCGGCAGGTATTTATACAGGATGTCAAAAGTAAGCGGGCTCAAGGTCATTGTTTTCGGATCCTGAACCATGCCGATGGTCCCGCCGGTATAAATTACGAGAATGCTTGTCTGGCCAATCATAATTTCAATTTATATGTTAAAATCCAAAACTCAATAGTACAATATTAATATGTAAGTCCATTAGCCTGCCCGCTTGTTAAGCAATCCCGAATAATCTCAAGGCGTTAGATGTTGTAATTTCGGCAACTGTTTCCAAAGGTACGTTTTTAATTTCTGCAATTTTTTGTGCAATGACCGGGATATAGGAAGGTTCGTTCCGTTGGCCACGGTATGGAACAGGGGGCAACCATGGCGCATCGGTTTCAAGCAACATATTTTCGAAACCGGTATTTTGAACCACCGTTTGCAATCCGGAGTTTTTATAGGTGATCACCCCACCGATGCCCAGCATAAAACCCAGTCCAACAGCTCTTTTTGCCTGTTCTGTGTTTCCGCTGAAACAATGGAAAACACCACGAAGCCGGCGGTCGTGACGTTCAGTCAGGATATCCAGGGCAATATCCATTGAATTCCGTGTGTGGATCACAACAGGCAGGTCATATTTCACCGCAAGGTCAAGCTGACATTCGAATGCAACCTTTTGGGCTTCCTCATGGGTTTTATCCCAGTAAAGATCGATGCCCACTTCTCCAATGGCATAAAATTTTAGCGCCGGGTTTGCAAGATAATCCTCCACAATTTCCAGCTCCTTCAGGTAATTTTCTTTGACTGATGTCGGGTGCAGCCCCATCATCGGGTAGCAAAAATTCGGAAAAGCACTCACCACCCGGAGCATCGGTTCATGATATACCGAATCGATGGCCGGCAGGAAAAGGTACATCACACCTTGCTGCCCGGCCCGCCGGAATATGGCATCGCGGTCGTGATCAAACTCCTCTGCATAAAGATGGGTGTGCGAGTCGGTAAATACCATTATAATTATAATTATGATTTACGATTTACGATTTTTCCCGCATCCGGCATATTGCGCGTATTGTTTCCGGTAGCCTGTAAAAGAAAATCCACGATCGGGTCAATTTCAATCATCTTCATGCATATAAAATGTTTTTTTGGACAACCTGGGAAACCCAGTTTGCTGCATGGCCGGCATGAAAGACCCTTCACTTCAGCCATAAGCAAAGACGTAAGGAATTCATCGGGCAGATAGGGATACATCCCGAATGCGGGAATGGTATTGCCCCAAACTGAAACAATCGGTTTTTTAAATGCTGCCGCAACATGCATCAGCCCGGTATCGTTGGTTAAAACGGCATCGGCCTGCCGTATCAGTGAAGCAGATTGATTGATGTTGAAAAGACCACAGCCATTGAAGACCTGCGGACCAGAATCCCCGACAATCAACTCACCCCGTTGCCGGTCCTCTTTTCCGCCAAGCAGAATCACCGGCTTTGCAAGCTTTTTGCAAACTTCTGTGACTTTTTCTGCCGGGAATATTTTGGTATTGTGCTTCCCTCCTATCACCACTGCGATAAATCCCTGGCGATGGGTCTCAGGCAATGCGGCAGGTTCAACTTCATCTTCGGCGGGAATGAAATAATCGAGCCCATTTCCGTCATTTCTTATTCCAAGTGATTCTGCTGCTTTAAAATAGCGGTCGACAATGTGACCATCGGGTAATAAATTCAATTTAAACTGAACCATTAACCATTTGCGGAGATTCAACTTTGGGAAAGAGGCTGCAGTCACACCCAGTCGACTTATAATATACGCTGAGCGGTAATTTTTATGAAGGTCAACAATGAACTCAAAGCCCTGCTGTTTCAACTGCGGAATAAGTTCCCTGAAATTATGGTCATATTGCCAAACCCGGGTAATATTTCGGTTTGCCTTGAGAATCGGTTCGAAATGCGCCTTGGTAAGATAATGAATTTCGACATCACGCATTTGCTGCTTCAAACAGCGCACAACGGCACTTGTAAGCACGATGTCGCCAATTGAACTAAACCTGATGACCAGTATCTTCTTACGCTGTTTCACCATTTCACCATTTCACCATTTCACCATTTCACCATTTCACCATTTACCTAATGAACGGATTATTCACCATCTCATATCCAATAGATGTGTCGGGACCATGACCCGGGTATACCATCGTATTTTCCGGCAAGGTGAACAGTCTGGTTTTGATGCTCCGCATCAGTTGGTCAAAATCGCCGGATGGCAAATCGGTCCGTCCGATGGTATCCTTAAAAAGCACATCACCGGTTATAATAAAACCTTGATCTTCATTGTAAAAGCAAACACTTCCTTCAGCATGACCCGGTGTGTAAAAAACTTTCAGCGATGAATTTCCCCAATGCACAATTTCGTTATCCACGAGGAATCTTTTTGGCTCGAGTATATGGTCAACCGTATAGCCGAAAGAGGCGCCGATTTCCTGCATTGTGCGAAAAAAAGGCACTGAATTTTTATGGCATTCAGGATAAATCCCGTAAGTGTTTACGATAAAATCATTCCCTAATATATGGTCGATGTGACAATGGGTATTCAGGTTGCGCACAAGTGTCAGGTTGTTGACCCTGATACATTCTTTCAGTTCTTCCTGCTCCTCTTTTTCGTAACAGGCGGCATCAATCAGGATGCATTCACCAGATTCATCGTATAACAAGTAGGTGTTGACCATGAAGGTGTTGAATACAAATTTTATTATTTTTACCATTCAGTTTGGGGGATTTTTCAAGTGCTGCAAAGATATGAAAATGCGGCCAGATGGCCGGCACATTGAAAATAATCGTAATTTAGCACTTCCAATTGAATTCCCTTGTACGACTTGATATGACGAAGGATGCTTGCGTGAGCGGACATTTAAAAAGCTGGACGGTAGCGTGGTTAATTCTGTTCTCAGGAATCCTTTTTTCAGTGACCGGTCAGGCTCAGTTTTACAATGGTTCGCAGATGGTCTTTGGAAAGAGCAGGGTTCAGTATACTAATTTCCTTTGGCTGTATTTCCGGTTTGACAAGTTTGATACCTATTATTATCTCAATGGCAAGGAGTTGGCGCTCTATACTGCCGAGTATGCCGACAAGCATATCAAAGAGATCGAACTCGACCTTCAGTCGAATCTTGAAGAAAAGGTTCAGTTTATCATTTTCAACACACTTTCGGATCTGAAACAAAGCAACATCGGGCTTTTTGGTGATTGGGATTATTACAACACCGGGGGTGTGACCAGGATTATCGGCGGAAGGGTGCTTTTGTTCTTCGATGGCAATTATGAGCATTTCGACCGGCAGATCCGCGCCGGGATCGCACAGGTTATCCTAAACAATATGATGTATGGTACCGGGATCGGAGCGCAAATCAAGAACAATGCCCTGTTTTCTGTTCCTGAATGGTATGTAAACGGCCTCGTCTCTTTTATTTCCCGGAAATGGGATGCTGAGATCGAAAACCAGGTCAGGGAGGCCATTCTGAACCGGAAATATGAAAAGTTCAATGGCCTTACCGGAGAAGAGGCCACCTATGCCGGTCATTCATTGTGGAACTACATAGCCATGAAATACGGGTCGTCCTCTATCCCGAATATCGTATACATGGCGCGACTCAGCCGCAATGTTGAGAAAGGTTTTCAATCAGTCATCGGGGTAAGTTTTAAATCGGTGATCCAGGAATGGCTTACTTTTTACAAAGAGGTGTATCACGCCCAGGCCATAGGACGCACTGCTCCGCAAGGAGATCTTTTGAATAAACGAAACAAGCCCGACCGGATTTACCGATCATTGAAAATAGATCCTGAAGGTGGAAAAGTTGCCTATGCTACCCACACTCTGGGGATATATAAGATATTCATTCAGGACATCGAGACAGGAAAAAAGCGGCGTGTTTTCCGTGGTGGGTACCGTTTGGCCGACCGTCCCGATTATTCATATCCGATTATTGCCTGGCATCCCAGTGGCAGGGTACTTGCTTTTTTGGTGGAACGCAAAGGGGGAATAAGGCTCTCTTTTTATAACCTTGATGATAAATCAATTGCACATCAGAATCTGGTCAACTTCCAGAAGGTATTGGATATGTCATATTCTGACGACGGTACACAATTGGTTTTTTCGGCCGTTCAGAATGGACAATCCGATATTTTTGTATACTATCCTTCTTCCGGATCGCATGAGCAGCTTACAAGAGACATTTACGATGATATGAACCCACGCTTTATCAATCATTCCCGGGATATCATCTTCTCATCAAACAGACTCAATGATACCATCCGTTTTGATGAACCGGTGAAAATCGAAGACCTGCATTATAACACCGATCTTTTTCTTTACCATTATGCCGCAAAAAGCAACATCCTGCAGCATCTCCCCAATACACCGGATGCCAGTGAAACCCAGCCACAACCGTACAGCGAAAATTATTTTTGCTTTCTGAGCGATCAGAACGGGATCGTAAACCGGTTCCTTGCCCGCTACGACAGCGCCATTTCATACGTTGATACAACCATGCATTACAGGTATTTTACCACTACTTACCCTGTTACGAATTATGCGTGCAACATCGTTGAACAGGATATATCGCCAAAGTCGGTAACAATGGGTGAAATTATTTTTCAGAACCGCAATTTTAAAATGTTCACAACCGATCTGATCAGGCCCGACCATGTGGGGAAAGTGGATGTTCAGCCATCCTATTTCAAGAAACTCCTGGAAAAAAACACTCAAAAACAACCAGAGCCTGCATTACCCGATAGTGCTTTCCAGCTTGCCGGACCATTTGCCATACAAACGAAAAAGCATTTTAAAGTCGTGAAGCAAAGTGAGGTTGTCAACCAGATCCTTGCCCGTATTGATACAACCAAGGGGTACAAACTTTCTGATTACGGCAAAGTCCAGCCCCTGAGTGATACTTCAGCCAACGGCCTTATGGCGCTGTACAAATCGTGGCAAAAAAAAGATGTTTTTCATGAATCAACTTCAAAGGATACGAGTAATAAGTACAAGACAGCAAAACAGCTGAACTACAATGTCGAATACTATATTG
>CAIYES010000191.1 GCA_903925275.1 uncultured Bacteroidales bacterium | reverse complement strand
TTAAAAGAAAATGCAGAAAATAATAAGCGTTTACGGGAAATTACAAATTTCCTGCTCGATAAATACGATGAATTATTCCCGTCAGAAGCAATATTGTCCAAGGATGAAGTAAAAAGGAAGACGATTGAATTGAAAGAGGCTTACCAGGTATTCATTGGTAGAAAAGATGAAAAAATAGTCCATAATGCTTCACTTCTGTCATTCATTGGTATCTTTCAGGAAAGATATAAAGACAAGTTCAACCCTACCCATGTATCTCATTACAATGGATTAAAAACCCATCTTGAGAATTTCCAGGATATAAAAAAGTTCAGGGTTGACTTTGACACCATCGGAAAGGACTTTTATTTAAAGTTCACCGGATATCTTAAAGAAATAGGGCTCAAGCCAAACACGGTCGGTTCTCATATTAAACGCGTCAAGCGATTAATGACTGAGGCAGTCGAAGAT
This sequence comes from uncultured Bacteroidales bacterium, assembly GCA_903925275.1. Classification (GTDB taxonomy): domain Bacteria; phylum Bacteroidota; class Bacteroidia; order Bacteroidales; family FEN-979; genus CAIVAT01. Next base: position 7,195 of record CAIYES010000191.1, on the reverse strand, counting down.
AAATTGACCACCAACCAGGATTTTCTTAAGCGAGATTTCAAAGTCATTAAAGTAGACGTTGACACTGTTTATCTGACAACAGATGAAATCCAGGCTCTGTATGAATACCCGATCGAGATACCTGAAAAAAGAAGAGTTCGCGATCTGTTTGTTCTGAATTGTTTCACCGGCCTCCGGCATTCTGACTGGGCAAAAGTGACCTTGGAAAACATACACGACGGTAAACTTTATATCCGCACTCAGAAAACCGATGAGCCGGTTATTATACCCGCAAAACCATTGGTTATTGAAATCCTTACCAAGTATAATAACAAACTCGGGGTTCTTTCCTTGCAGAAAACCAATGAAGCCATGCGCTTTATCGGTCAAATTGCGTTTACCAACAAGGTCAAAAGCGGAAACATCAATAAATGGCTTGAGATAAGAACGCACACAGCCAGAAGATCCTTTGCCACAAATGCCTATCTGGCAGGCATTCCGATGCATGATATCATGGAGATCACCGGCCACCGAAAGACTGAATCCTTTCTAAAATATATCAGGGTAACAAAGCTTGAGACAGCCGAGAAATTAAAGGATCACCCCTTCTTCAGTTAAAAAATCAATCTCCCCTATTTAAACACCTGCCCGTTTTCATCTGTGCGAAGCTGTTTGAGCAGATAGGTTAAACCGGCCCCGATGGCAGTGCCCAGGATAAGGACAAGCTGCTCTTTCTCCGGGAATTTACCTGTTGAGATTATCGGAATCAGACTGCCCATTACGGAAGTGCCAATCAGCATTATGAATGCTTTGATGCCATCGAACCAGTTGATTTTACCACGTTTTGAAAGTTTCTTCATCTTATTTTTTTGTTATGTTTGTTCCACCTTTGTAAACCTTTTTAATTGGGGTTGCACCAATAAATATTTTGCCTGTGACGGTAAATGACATTACCGTAGAATTGATGCTTTCACCGACACTATTGATTGCAAAACTTTTATAGTAATAAACTCCCGGATCAAGTCCCGACAATACTGCATGAAACGTTTGTGAGGATTCCCCGCTTGTTATCGTACCAGTCAACTGATTTGCGGTCGTGCCATAATGAAAGCCTTTGCCGGTTATGGTTTTTCCTCCGGTATTCAATAGGAAACCTGTTAATGTAACAGCATCTCCCATAACTGATGAACCAATCGTATTTACGGTTGGCATCGTAAAAAAATCCAATCCCGGTAATTCCAGCTGAACAACGTTGCTCGGAACAGCCCACAAAAAACCGTGAAAGGTGCCGGATTCGGGCAGCAGTATTTCATTAATGGTACCCGGAGTGATCCCATTCCATTTGTACGAATAGGCATTCAGCGTTCTGCTTCCTATTGGTTCTGTCCCAACCCAATTATCAACGTCTGAGATGTCGATAATGTAAAAACACCCGTTGGTTTTTGAGTCCAGTAAATAGTTCCCGAAAATCAGCGATGCGTATGATGCGATTGCTGGAGAAGTATCCAAACTGTGAAGTCGTGTTAACCACGTCAACCGTAAATCTGATTTGCGTATGGCACAGGTTCCCCATCCATATCCGTAGGTATTGGTATTTGCTGCGGGCTGTACTTCAATGCCTAAAAACAAATGGGTTGCTGTAATACAGGAATCATCCGTAGCCTTTGGTGTGTATAGCCAGGAGTCAGCCAACATGGTGTTTACATTCACTTTGTGAGTTTCAAATAACGTCTTATTCAAACTTGCTGAATAACCACTTGGATCGGCTAATGCATTTTCCCGTTGAGTAGAAAAGTTCAGGTACATGAAACTGCCATCAACACAAATGGAATGGATATACCCTTTGCCATTCGCGGAATATCCTCCTAAAATATGTCCTCCCTGAGAATCGTGATTATACGATGCTATTGCATTGTATGAAAATATTTGTGAGACATTGAACTTGGGATAATTTCCGATGAACTCACTCGGGTTAACCTTATAGGTGTGCTCGGAATACGTTAAATACAAATGTGTTCCATCCGTTGCGATTGGAGCGCCACCATTCCAAGGGGTATATGCCAATAAGAAAACTTTATAGGTGTCATTCGCAGGATTGAACTGAATAAGAAATAGGTTTGTTTGCTGCACTCCCGCATCTGTTTTTTGCGCTTGGGCATATAAATAATCCCCACATGCCACAATATTTTCCATTTGACAAGAATAGCCAACTTCCTCACTTGTAACCAATATCGGTATCATGGTATAGGCGCTCACATTGCCAATGGGTACTTTTACGATGCTGCCGGTTTGTGTCGGATAGGTCTTGTTTCTGGTAGACCCATACATAAAAGCTCCGTATAAACAACTGCCATGAACATAGTTGGCCGGCAATGGGGATACCAAAGAGACCTGATTGGTGATGGCAATGGTAGTGACGTCAATTGATTTTTGTTTGCAGTAATGGAAATAATTTTGAATGACTTTGTAATTTTTAATTCCATTATCTAACCAATATGCCTTAATTACATAAGTATTATCTTCTGTACTGGAGACAGTTACCAAATTTGAAAGCGTGTTTTGTGCATTATAAATCAATGTTTCACCCAAAAACACATCTACACCGTAAATGTCAAACTCCCATGCACTGGACAACATTATGGAAACTTGCGTTGTGCTACTTCTCGTTACAGATACAATTGACAGCACCCGCAAATCCAACTCGAAGGCATATAAAGGGTTATTTCTCAATACGGGTCCATCACCCCCCATTTCCCATACTGTTGCAAAATCCCATCCTGCAAAATTGCCGGCATTGAGGAACTGTTCCGTGGTTAAACCATTTTGCTGTCCTGCAATATTTTTCGGCACAATGCTTACAAGTTTAGTTTGATTATAGTAACAATTTTGCACGTTGTTACCGCTTGTTGCATATTCAGAAACCAAAATTGTCCGGTTAGTATTTAACGGGGTGTTAACGTCTCCCGACGAATAACACCTGCGAACCTTTAAGGAATTTACTGATGCAATTGTATATCCGGATTTGCCAATCGATGGGTTGTATGTCCTGTTCCCCCTGTTAACATTTAGGTTGCCCCTGAAATAACAGTCTTCCACTGTTTCAACTGATGCTGAAACCGTTCCAATATTCGATTCTTCAATCATGCCATGTGTAACCGAATTGTCATTTGCATAAACAGTCGTGATGTTGGCTACGACAAAACACTCTCTTATTCTCGCATTAATCGTTATCGTTTGAACCAACATGGCATTGGAACTGGAAGTCCAGGACACCATGGGAGTAATTACCTGACAATATCTCATAATAGAATCAAGTATTCCAACGATACAACCATAATTACCTGAATATCTAAAAATACCATTCCTGAAAACCTTTACATGTTCAATCAAACATGAAATTGTACCAGGAAATATCCCTAAAATGGCACCTTCACAAACAATGTTATTTATGACACAGGTAGAATTCCATGAATCGCAATTCACGTTATCCAATATGGCCGTTCCTGCCGCTATGATATGAACATTGCTAAGCGTTATGTTTGAATAGGTTCTTGCCTGAGCGTTGAAAGGACTATTGTTAGTGTTGGACGCATGCTTTCTATTATAACGCATGGTTAGATGATGAAAAGCAGAACCATCTTTAAGCCCGAAACCACCATTTCCCGTGATAAGATTGTTTAATGAAAATCCGTTGCCATCAAATTGCCCGTTGAGTGTCAAACAATAAAAATATGGTTCATTTCCAAAATCCAGGTTATTCATCAGCTTCCAGCAGAAATTTGCAGTATTGCTGATAACCCATTGTGATTCGAGTGTATGCCCTGTCTGAGCGCCAAAGGCTATTTTAACGCCAAACGACATGGTGTAAATACCTCCTACATACGGTATTAATGCCGTAACTTCTGTTCCATTGTCTTTCTTCCATTTGAATGAATCAACTTGCAATGAATTGATATTTATTTTCAGCCCTGTTCCACTACCGGAGGTTGGAGTGGTATTTATGGCCGCTGCTGCTGCATATCCTGATCCGTATGTAAGTATCGAGTAAGTCAGTACAACCCCTGCATTAACTGTCAGAACCTTTCCGGTGGCTAAATATCCGGCCGTACCGCCATCAACCGTAAAAAGATCGTTGACAGCAAAACCTGCTCCTCCGTTGTTCAAGGTTGACCCCAATATGCCATGAACACCATTGATGGTAACCGTATAAACACTATCGCCAGTACCAGTATATACTGCGCTTGCCGAAAGATCATTTAATCCTGAATTGTTAAACACTGTTGATAGAATATCGTACCCACTGAGCTCATTAAACTGCGCTATCGTGGTAATGCGATACGGATCGCCGATTGTCCCTGCACCTAAACCTGAAAATGCCATAATATCCTATTTTATAAAGTATAAAATCATTGTATCTTTTACAATGATGGCATCATACTGAGCCTGTGTAACTACATAAATACCTGAAAATGAATTGCCGATGATATTGACCTTTGCCGAAATGTCCTGGGATGATGGAAGAGAAGTCCAGGATTTCACTCCCGCGGTGGTTGAAGTCAGCACCTGACCTGAAACAGTAGGATGTGACAAAACCGGCTCATAGACTCCCGCGTGGTTATGGGATGAACCGGCAAATGGCAAGGAGCTTATCGGAACTGTTTTAATATGTCCGGAAGATGAAGAAAAAAGAGTTGCCGGCGTTAGATCAGCAGCAACATCAGAGAGGGTAATGTCACTCGCATGAATTGATCCTTGGACCGAAATTGGCCCAAAAACAGTAGGAATGCTATTGCCAAGGCTATCATACGAAATAATATTCCTGACAGCAAAATCTTCAAGAATAATGCCGGGATCACCCCCGCCTGCTTCATCCTGACAATAGATAATTTTGTCATTCGGATTGTAAATCAGCATCGTAGCCCTGGTGGGCGAATAGTGATGGGTATATTGTTTGATTCCCGGATATGAAATCTTGTCGTTCACCCATTTGGGAACGACATACGAAACATTGTTAACGGTTTTCCTTCTGAAAGCGGAAGAATAGAAAATATTGTCGAAGGCAATAGAATCAGTGAACTGTTGAATTTTATACAGTGAACCGCCGGCCACAAATCCAATCTGGTCGAAATAATGGGTTTTCTGAGCGAAGGCGCTTACACTGAAAAGAATGCAAAAAATCAGGATTAACTTTTTCATAATGTTGAATTAATAAGGGTTTGCGATTGCGAAAATATTTGCAGCGATCATTGTGCTGACGATGATTTTGGTGTTGGTTTTTGAGAGATATGTAATTTCTACCGGGTTACCCGAGTTATCGAAACCATGATAGACAAAAGCATAACTCGTGTCTAAAAACGGGTTGTTCCAAACCAGGTCACAATTGGTATCGGCCACTGAAATGGCATGGGCATTTCGCGACACAACCGTTTCGCCCCCGCCGGTACCGGTGGGTTTTTCTTCAATATAATTCAGAAGCGCTATCTCAGCAGCTTCATGGGCAGCAACCTGGACTTTTGTTCCCGCAGCGCGCTGTGAGAGCGCGGTGCGAATGGTTGACAGGACTTGAGCATATGTCATAACACAATATTTTAACTGTAATCTTCTGAATAATCATCTGCATAGTAACTCTCCGGCATCGGCACCGGGACGGATAGGACTGCCGGGAGTTTTGAAAAGAAAATATCACGCCAGGCACGGTCATATTCCAGGTCGAGACTATAGAGATATTCCCCATCCTTAAAAAACTCTTTTATTGAATCGTTTGTAATAACCACGGGATAAAGAAGGTCGTCTTTATATTCAAAAACTTCTTTGGAAAGAAGAATTTCCCGAAAATAATCCTTCATTTCCTTGGGAACCCAGCCGGAATTGGTTTTCATTTTTTGGGTTTCGGAGGCTTCAAACTTTCGTGAGGGGGGATTGAAAGGTGAGCAAACTTCACTGTTTTCGGAATTACCGGTGGTTGACTCGATGTTGATATTAAACACTCCTTTGCCGGTAAAACGAACTACATCATAAGCTCTGCCAAAGCTGTTTTGGAAAATAAATATCCGCTCATTTTCATAAACCGCCGGGTCGAGAATAAAAGTTCGGACTTCCGAAATAGCCTGGCCACCCTGACTTGTTAGCCAAACCTTCCAGGATGAAATAACTTTCCCGGGGAAAAGCGTTTCGAGCCTGAGCTGCCCAAAACCAGCAGAACATTCAATAACCATGTCTGAGACAACGGCAAACCCGTCGGATTCAATCGTGGCGGTGGTATTGTCGGTAAAACAGACGATGATGTTAAGGGTTATTGCATCACTTCCGGTATTGTGTTCAATTTTGAAAAACAACTTTTCGGGAATCGTTTTTCCCGTCGCTTTTTCTGTAGGCGCCCATGTCATGAAAGAGCGGTGATTTTCAGTTGCGCTGAAAAAATCAGTGTTTTTGGCGTTGTACCAGACAAGCGTTTCACGGTTCAGTCCTCCGGGGAAGGCATTGCGCAGTGTATCGAAATGCAGCTTTTGAATTTTGCCGTCGAAGCGCTCAGCGAAACCGGCATAATATGGGAGAACGAAATTGCTGAAAGATTTGAGGTTTTCCGCCGGATCGAAGGGGAAGGTGAAGCGTGGCAGGGAATTGCTGTCAAGCAATGCATTGAGATATTCTGAAAAATTGAACCTTGCGTTTCCAGTCTCATTAACCGGCTTAACATCATGAAGCAATTGTGTCATGTTCTTATCCCAAATCCCGCCAACAATGGAGAAATTGTTGCGTGGAATTGAATCCAGTCCGGAGATATAAAGCGTTTTTGTGACCGTGACAAGGTTCGAAATGACCACGGCAGAATTCATCCTACCCTCTTTGGTTGCCAAAAAATGAATAGCCCTGCTCTGAGTGGTAGCTGCGCCAAGAGTTATGTTGAACCGCGACGAAATATCAAAATTAGATTGAAAGCAATCAAAAAGAGTTTGAGCCCAGGAGCTGAAAACCGAAGCGTTGGGAGCCGTTTGTATTTGAGTGCCTGAATCATCCGCAAATCCGGCCGTGGTGAAAATGATGGTTTTATCGGGAAATTCAAAAGACAAGGTGTGGCCATCGGCAGTATCCGCCGCAAACACCATAAGGGTAAAACTGCATTTGCGCCCGATATACGAGAGAAAATTATTCGTATGAACATCATATAAAACGGGATTTCCAGCGAAAAAGACTTCAGGCGGCCTGGATTGGATCG
>CAIYES010000190.1 GCA_903925275.1 uncultured Bacteroidales bacterium | reverse complement strand
TTTTGGGGTATTAGCTCAGTTGGCCAGAGCGCTGCGTTCGCAATGCAGAGGTCACCGGTTCGACTCCGGTATACTCCACTCCCCTGCCTGCTTGCATGTTCATATTTACGACTTTTTCTTTGCAAAATAATACCGCCAGTCAAACCCGAGCCTGAGCCCAACCATCCAGATCGGGTGTAGTTTTACAGGGTCAATGCCGGCAGGTTCAATCATTTTTACTTTACCGGGAATATCTACACCTACGTTGAGCTGGAGAACAAGACTTGCACTCTGCCTGCGGGAGAACGTCCGGAAGGGCCGGAATTCCAGAAAAGGAACATCGATTTGCGTTGATTTCATTGTGATCAAAGACCATGGCACTGATCCCAGTCGTTTATCAGGTATCAGAAAGGCATCGGCACCCTGAAGAGAACCATAAAAACAGACACCCACTTCCCGGCCCAATATGAACTGGAACCTCCCGATGGGGGTCATCAATCCTGATTGCCATGGAATAAGTCCTCCGTTCCCTGCAGTTGCAATCATCGTATTCATCTTTTTCGGAGCAACAAGCAGTAAGATAGGACCTGCAATAAGGATATCTCCAGGAATTAAAAAGAAAGGCAGGCGCAACCGGAAATAAATAGCTTCCCTGGATGGGATGGCAGAAAGGATTGAACCGAATTGATTATAGGCAGGATCATGATGGATTTTAATGTTGGAAGCCCCGTCAAGTCTCCAACCAAGATCAAGGAAGACAAGACCATCGCCTGACTCGTTCAGTACACCGTCCAGTCCCAACCCGATGTGAACGGCCAGTTCAAGCCGGGGGATTATACCGATGGTATTCTGGTCGGGGCTAAATCCGCCTGATAATCCCGAAACACTGCCAGCAGGTTCAATTCCGATAAAAGGACCTATTTCAGAACGAAACCTCGGAATTTCTCCCAGACCGGATGAAAGTCCGGGTACCGGTGTGGTTATCAACACCTCTTCAAACAGTTTCCTGAAATCGGGATCGATCATCCGATAAGGCATTTTCAGCGATTTGGCGATGTTAAATGTATCGGGAATAAAGGATCCGGGTTGATCGTTGAACTTCACAGGTGGTGTTTTCTGCGTGGCTGCATCCAGGAGTTGAAGCAGGCTTGTAAGAACCGAACCGGATGCCTTTTCGGCATCTTCAGGGCGCAAATAGGCATCCCCGGTCAGCACCAGACGTTCTCCCTGCCAGGTGGTCACTTCAAGTCCATGCTCATCGTAATAATCATGGGTTCCCTTTCTGAGGGCAGCATTTCCCCAAATCCCTGCGACATGTCCTGCCGAAAATCCATCTTCAAGAAAATGTAACGCAAAGGCTTCATCGGCAAGCATTGCCAGCACCAGCGCCGAGCGATTTTCGGATGATAATTCATCATTGGCCAATCTCCAGGCCTTTAACATGGCGCTGGCATGAAACCATTTATATGTACCGATCAGGTTAGGTTCACAACCTTCACGAATGCAGGCTTCAAAATAACTCGCCGCTGTTGTATTCACATCAGGTCGGGCTATCATAAAGTGAACGTTGTTCGATCCTGCCCGCGATACGTATTCCGGATCAGCCCGGAGTAAACGAATGTCAGAATCCCTCAACTTTGTAACCCGCTCACTGCGGTTTTCGGATTTCTCAAGTCCGTTTTTTAATAGAGCTGCCACCCTGGCCACATCCATGATCCAATCGGTATGAAGAATGTTGAACACCATATTTTCCGGCGAAGTGGAATGATCACCGGCGATACCTGGCCATGCGGCATAATCGAGAAATTTCACATCTGAACCCTGGGTTGCATCGGCAACTGACTCATCCAGTCGTAATTCATACCCTTTTCTTGCCAATGCCCAGAGCTGGTTGAGTACAGTCCTATGAGCCGAATCGAGTTTTTGAATAGCCAGAACCATGATATCCCGGTGCTCAGGATAAACCCACGCATGGCAATTCAGCGTGATGATCATCATCAGTGGGATAATCAGAATTTTTCTTCTCATCGTCTTTATCATCATACTAATCTAATGTGATAAATTTTTTCAACCCTTGATTCGCATGAAGAGGATTAATATTTCCATCCATTTTTAACATCCTGAAAAGCAAAATTATAATAAAATTCAAATATCACAAGATGCCATACTTCAACCTTCATGTATGCCAATAAATATTTGAGTTCACTCAGAAAACTCATTTTCATCGCTGCGTTGTTTCAGAAAAGAATAATTGCTCCCTAATTCAATTTTATACTTGATAACGGGGATCAAAATGTTGTATATTTGGGATAATCAATGAAGCACCAACTAAATAGATGTCTAATGGAAATCAATCACAATGTCGTCGGATGGTTTGAGATTCCGGTTAACGATATGGACCGTGCGATCCGGTTTTATGAAGCAGTTTTTGAATTCAAACTTACACGGACAATGATGGGCCCGGTCGATATGGCTTTATTTCCATCGGTTGAAAACTCAATTGGTTCAGCAGGTTCACTGGTGTATTATCCGGAAAACTATCAAGCTTCTCCCAATGGAACCCTTATCTATTTTACGGCTTTCAGCGGCGATGTTTCCGTTGAACTGGGACGTGCCGCAGCCGCCGGGGGAACGGTGCTGATGCCCAAAACCCTTATTTCCAAAGAGGTCGGTTATATGGCCATGTTTTCGGATAGCGAAGGTAACCGCATGGCGATTCATTGTCATTAGTAGAAAAAATGGTGAAATGGTGAAATAGTGAAATGGTGAAATCAGGCAACCAGGAACATCATTTGATTAGAAATCCAATATTCATAAATTAATAAATCCCCCCTCCCATGAAAAAGAAAAAATGGCCTGTAATCCTTGGAGGCGCGGTTGCGGCGCTGATGCTGATCGTGATTTTCGTTGTAATCTACATTATCTGGTTTCTTCCAAATATCCCGCTGAAAGAGATAAAAGCGGAGGTCACCGCCTCTCGCGTTGAACGGGGAAAATACTTAGCCAACCATGTGATGGTTTGTATGGATTGCCATTCAACCCGCGACTGGGCCAAATTTTCCGGTCCCATGGTTCCCGGAACCGATGGAAAAGGGGGCGAGATTTTCGACCAGAAGATGGGTTTCCCGGGAAATTTCCGCTCTCCCAATATCACACCTTTTCATCTGAAGGACTGGACCGATGCCGAAATTTATCGTGCCATTACCAGCGGGGTAAGTAAGGACGGGCATCCCTTGTTTCCCATCATGCCATATCCTGCCTATGCAACACTCGATACCGGGGATATTCTGAGTGTGATGGCCTACATCCGCACCATTCCACCGGTTGATTTCACACCACCACGTTCTGATCCTGCCTTTCCGATGAATATCGTGCTTCATTTATTCCCTGGAAAAGCCGATCCGGTTGTTCGGCCTGCCGGCACCGACACCGTCAAATATGGGGAATATCTTGTCAGGGCATCCGGATGCATTGAATGCCATACACCGGCCAAACACGGGCAGATTGATAAAAAGTTTGCCTTTTCAGGAGGACGGGAATTTGCGATGGCTGACGGCATGTTAACTTCATCCAACATCACCCCGGATGCAGAGACCGGCATCGGAAACTGGTCACAGGCCGTGTTTATTGCCCGTTTTAAAAGTTATGATCCAATAGCCCATCCGTTCGGTGATCTAAAAAAGGGTGAGCAGCAATCAATCATGCCATGGACCATGTATGCCGGGATGGATTCGACCGACCTTGTGGCAATTTTCAAGTATCTTCAAAGTTTGCCACCGGTAAAACACAGGGTGGTTAAGAATAGGACCCTTATGTAAATGGTGAAATGGTGAAATGGTGAAATGGTGAAATGGTGAAATGGTGAGATGGTGAAATGGTGAGGTAGAGAAATTGCTGAATCAGTTTCTTTTAAAAGTTTGCAAGTTCATTTTTTGCTGATTGGAATTCTGTAATTATTTCACGGATTATCTCTGCGGCGGGTTTAATGCTTTTGATCAATGCTGCTGCCTGGCCGATTTCCAGTTCACCATCTTCCATATTGCCTTCAAACATTCCATGCTTTGCACGGCCACTTCCAAGCAGTTGTTTCAACTCCTCTGTTGAGGCACCGTTCGCCTCCAATTGCTGAATCTGATTGAAAAAGTTATTGCGGATCAACCTCACGGGCATGACTGTTTTAAGTGTCAGCAACGTACTGCCATCCGAAGCATCGACAATTTTCTGTTTGAAGTTGTTGTGTGCCGATGATTCTTCTGAAGCCACAAACCGGCTGCCAATCTGTACTCCCTCGGCACCCAGCGCCATTGCAGCAAGCATGCCCCGGCCGGTGGCGATCCCACCGGCAGCAATGACAGGTAATTTCGCAACACCCCTGATCAACGGAATCAGGGTAAAGGTGGTCGTCTCCTCCTTTCCGTTGTGGCCCCCGGCTTCGAATCCTTCAGCAACCAGGGCATCCACGCCCGATTGTTCACATTTAATGGCCGATTTCACATTGGCAATCACGTGAACCACGATGATTCCATGCTGTTTCAGCCGGGAAGTCCAGGTGGCGGGATTTCCTGCGGAGGTAAAGACAATCCTAACCCCTTCGCGGATAATCACATCGAATTGCTCATCAACCCTCGCATAAAGCAATGGTACATTTACGCCAAAAGGTTTGTCGGTGGCGGTTTTACATTTACGGATATGTTCTTCGAGCACCTCCGGCGACATCGACCCTGCCCCGAGGAGACCCAGTCCGCCGGCATTGCTTACGGCCGAAGCCAGCCTCCAGCCGCTGCACCAGATCATCCCAGCCTGAATGATCGGGAACCCGATGCCAAAAAGGGATAGTATACGGTTATTCAAGGTTTAAACGCTGACTCAGATTATTGATTTGAATGATGGGGCTGTCTTAAAAGTCTGAAATTCTTTCTCACCGCGAAGACGTCAAGACGCAAAGAATTGAAAATAAATAAAGTTGTTTTTCGCGTCTTTGTGTCTTTGCGGTAAAAAATGGTTTTTTAAACAGCCTGAATTATTCTGCCTTTTTATAGACGATCGACACCAGCGACTTATCATCTCCTCCCATATTCACCGTGAGCCCGTAAGGACGGTCGGCGGGAATCACAACCTGTGCTTCACCGGCTTTTCCGGTAAGTTGCTCGAGGATGGTCACGGCCTGGTGAACGCCGGTTCCACCGGTGGGATGTCCCCAACCAATTAAACCGCCGGTTGTATTGATCGGGAAACGACCATTGCGGGCGGTATTGCCTTCAAGGATAAAATCAGCTCCCTTGCCTTTCTCGGCAAAACCAATGGCTTCCATGCACATCAATCCGGCAATGGTAAAGCAGTCGTGGATTTCGGCGGTGCCGATCTGGTCGCGTGTTATCCCGGCTGAAGCCAGCGCCTGCTTCACAGCTTCTTTTGTGGTTGTCAACGCTGTCGGGTCAGCAGGCGGCTTGGTGATATCTTCCTCCATCTGTCCCCACCCCATAACTTCAATTGCTTCGCCGACAGGAATTCCGCAGCGTTTTAACCCCTCCTCCGACACAATGGCAATTGCCGACGCGCCATCGGAAACTTTTGAGCAATCGAAAATATTCAGATGATCAACAAACGTTTTTCCGTTGGGTTCCATCATGCCTAAAACTTCCAGGTCTTTGGCAACATTGTGATATTCCTGTGCCGTAGGACAAAGCCTGGCATTTTCGATGGCGTTGCGGAACCACCTGGCCAGTGCCTGACGTGTTTTTTCCTTGCCATATTTTTCGAAATATGCGCCTGCCCTGTCGCTGAATTGTCCTGGAAAAAAGTAGGCATGCCCCGTCTTACGGTTCTTGAACCACCCTGCACCGGCCAGAAAGTCGGCACAATAGATTGCCTTCACCGTATTCTGAACCTCAACACCAATCACCAATACCACTTCCGCTGTTTCTGCTAAAACACTTCTGATACCGGTCATCAGCGCTAATCCGCCTGTAGCACAGGCACCTTCAACCCTGACGGCGGGTTTATACCTCAATCCTTCGTCAACATAAGGGAAAAAGGCGGCCAGATTGGCCTGCCTGTTGAAGCGCGAAGCCATGAAATTGCCTATCACGCCTTCATCCACATTCCCGGCTCCTCCAATCTGCATGAGGGTTCCCTGCCCTGCTTCCCTGATGTATTCCTCCAATCCGGGACGTTCTTTTTTTGGATTGAACTCTTTCCGTCCGGTCCCCATCGAAAGGGTGTTGTATCCGGCTACCATATATACTTTTCTTCTCATAATTATCATTTTTTTTTCGCCTTCCGCTGGGGGAAGGGTCTGAGATGATATCTAATCTAAATAATTGTTTATAGGACCGTAAGCATGGAAAAAACCCGTCAGTAAAACTGTGTTCACGTCGTTTTCGCTGCCGGCTACTCCCGAACTGACTAATTGCTGCCCGATTTCACAGGAACGGGTAGCATAGAATCGCGCCAGTTCGGCACCCAGGCCTGAAGCAGCTTTGAGATTACCAAAATATTCGCGGAGGATTGCTTCTTTAGCTTTGTTACCAACAACCGCTTTCCATGCCGGAACAACGGGCAGATTGCCGAGTATTTTATCCACACTGGCTTGAAATTCACTGATGGCCATGTATGCTTTCGTCGCGGGATCGTAAATGGCAACCGGGCGACCCTTTTCATACTTCAGAATGCCATCTTTCTGAGATCCGTCAGAATGCTGGCCACCTTTTACACCCAATGCAATAAATCTGTCAAGCAACGGACAATGCACCGTTTCCTCCTTAAGATTGTGATCCATCACCGACATGATGAAACTGCATACATCCACACCCACATAGTCAATCAGTTGAAAGATGCCCATCGGGCGAACCAGAAGATCCTGACTTATCTTATTCATCACATACACCGATTCGACAAATGAAAAATTGTTGCCGAGTTTTTCAACTTCAGAGGCGGCATGCAGGATGTCGCGCATAAAATGGCCGTTGCCAATAAATCCTGCCACATCGTGCGATGGTACAACCACTTTGTGCAGATTTTTTGCATAGGTATATGCAAAAGCCTCCAACCCCGGAAGGGTCTGCTCCGCCCTGATGATCTCCACCAATTTCTGAATGGCTGGCGGATTGTAGAAATGGAACCCGATAATACGTCCACCCAATCCGGCGCCTTCATCGAGTTTGGTGATCGGGATGGAGGATGTATTGGTGAAGAACCAGGGCTGATGCGGATTGTTTGATGAAATTTGTTTAAAGATACTGATCTTCAGTTCAGGATCTTCTTTGATAGCCTCAAATACCATGTGTGAATCGAAGGCGGCTTCCATCCTTGTAGAAGGTCTGACAATGCTCAGAACATCGAAAATGTACTGGTCGATGATCTCATCGTTATCGATCAGATCGGGGCGGGCGGCATACACTTTCCGCAAAGCGACCACCTTTTTTTCAGCTATCTTCAGCACCTGGGCTTTTAAATACTTCATAACCCCCGATAAAGCTTCATCGGAGACATCGATGGCGTACAGGACAAATGGCTTGCCCCTGTTTTCGGGTTTCATGCTTAAGTCGGCCATCTCCACCGCGGTAAGCAGTAAAATTCCGCTTCCCATTTTTCCGGCGGCGCCCAATACCGAAACATGCTGTAATCGTTCTTCGTAGGTCATAGTCAGCATTTTTATATTGTTGTTTTTATAACTCCTGAATGCGAAATGTGAAAAATTACCAATCTGGTTTTCGTTTTTCCAGGAAGGCTTTCATCCCTTCTTTTGTTGCTTCATGGTTAAACTGCTTACCAAATTCAACTGCTTCCAGCTCGGAGGCATCCTGAAAATTCATGGCAATTCCTGCGCGAATAATCCTTTTTGATGTCGGAACTGCCTGTGAACCATTGCCGGCAATTTTAGTAGCCAGCTTCATCACCTCTTCCATCAGCATTTCCGGTTCGGTCACCTTTTGAACCAACCCGATGCGCAATGCATCATCGGCCGTGATGGTATCGGCGGTAAGGATCAGATAAAGTGCATTGCCCAGTCCTGTAAGCCTTGATAAACGCTGTGTAGCCGCATATCCCGGGATCATTCCCAGGTTCATCTCAGGTTGTCCGAACTTTGCCAGCTTGCTGGCAATGCGAAAATCGCAGGCCATGGCCAATTCACATCCGCCACCGAGGGCATATCCGTTTACGGCAGCTATTACCGGGATGCCAAACTGTTCGAGCCGGTCGAAGGTCCGCTGGCCTTTGGTTGAAAAATTGAATCCCTCTTCTGAATTCATGTGTACCATCTCGGCAATATCAGCACCAGCCACAAACGCTTTACCTTCCCCGGTGATTACAAGTACTTTTACATCCTCACGCGGTTCCAGATCATCCAGGAAATGGTTCAATTCATTAAAAAAATCAGAATTTAATGCATTCAGGGCAGCAGGCCGGCTGATGGTCACCACCGCAATGCGGTCAGCAATATGAATCTTCAATATGCGATATTCCATTGTTATTTTATTAACGATCAGTGTGTTTTAACGATCTAAATTTAGCAATTATTTTGAATGGGAACAGTTAAATAAATTAAATCGAAGTAATTTAGCGGACAAATTTCAAAACAGATGAAAAAACACCCTGCATTCCTCCCAATCGCATGCTTTTTCATGGTCCTGGCGATTTTCTTCTCCTGCAATAACAACAGAAAACAGATGAGCGATTCAAAAAAAATAACTGCCTTTGATCTCACAACGATTGATTCGACGGCTAAACCATGTGATGATTTTGACGGATTTGCCAATGGCAACTGGAAAAAACACAATACGATCCCGTCTACCGAAGAATCATGGGGTTCTTTCGATATCCTCGAAAAAGAGACGCGGGATGTTAAAATTAAAGGGATAATCAATGAAATACTGACCGTGCAAAATCCGAAACATGGAAGTGACACACAGCTAATTGCAGATTACTACCGCTCATACATGGATACTGCCACCATTGCTAAACGCGGCATCACACCCATCTTGGCTTTTGCCGATAACATCGATGCCGTAAAAAATGCCTGGGATCTGATCGCCCTGGCAGGTGAACTCGCAAAACACAATATCCAGGGCCCGTTTGATGTGGGTGTAGGCCCCGACGACAGAAACAGTACCATGAATGCCATTTTCATGGGACAGAGCGGTTTATCCTTGGAAGACCGTAACTATTATGAGAATATGGATTCGACCATGAAAAAAATCAGAATCGAATTTGTGAACCATGTCGATAAAATGTTTGCCATGGCCGATTGGAAAACGGCCGATCCGGGAAAGACCATTCTCGATTTTGAAACGAAACTCGCCCTCATTCAGTTGAAAAATTTCGAGCTCCGCGATCCGGTGAAGGTTTACAATAAAATTCCATTCGCAGACCTTCAAAAACTTGCCCCGGGAATTAACTGGGTTGATTATTACAAAAATTACGAACTGCCGGCCGACAGCGTGATTGTTGAGAATAAAAATTATCTGAAGCGTCTCGATCAACTTATTAAATCGACCCCGTTGGATGTGTTGAAAACGTATTTTCGCTGGCAGCTCCTCACGTACTTTTCACCCTTGTTGCCCAGCCAGTTCAGCCGGGAGACATTTCATTTTTTTGGTACCATTATGTATGGCGTCAAAGAGCAGCATTCGCGCGAAGTACGCGCCACAATGCATGTGAACGAAGAGTTGGGGATGCCGCTTGGCAAATTTTTTGCGGCGAAATACTTCCCGGAATCATCAAAGGAAAAAATCTCTGAGATAATCGAAAATGTAAGGGCGGTATACAGCGAAAGGATTGACAAGCTTTCCTGGATGAGTGCTGCTACCAAAGAAAAAGCAAAAAAGAAACTTGCATTGTTTACCTGGAAAATCGGATACCCCGATACCTGGAAAGACTATTCGACCATCGACATCAGGCCCGGCTATCTTATTGAAAATACCATGAACATTGATCTTTGGGAACACCATGACATGATTATCCAGGCGGGCAAACCGGTTGATAAATCGGAATGGGACATGTCGCCTCAAACCGTCAACGCCGAATACGATCCCACCAGCAACCAGATTGTTTTCCCGGCAGCCATCCTGCAACCACCATTCTATAATCCAGATGCCGATGATGCCATCAACTACGGTGCTATCATCGGGGTGATCGGACATGAGATGACCCATGGTTTTGACGATCAGGGCGCCCAATACGACGGACATGGAAACCTGAGCGATTGGTGGACTCCTGAGGATGCGAAAAATTTTACAGCGCTCGGGAAAATCCTGGAGGATTATTTCAGTACCATCGAAGTTACCAAAGGATTCAAAATTGACGGTAAACTCACCCTCGGTGAAAACATCGCCGATCTGGGCGGCTTGACGCTTGGATACTATGCACTTGAGAAATCGCTTGAAGGAAAAGTGAAGCCGGCACCCATCGACGGTTTTTCATATCAGCAACGGTTTTTCCTTGGATGGGCGCAGGTTTGGCGTGAAAACATGACCAATGAAGGCCTCATTAACCAGGTTCAGACCAACGAACACTCGCCGGCCCGCTGGCGAATCAATGCCACACTTCAACTAATGAAAGAATTCTCTGATGCGTTCGGATGCCAGGGAAAAACGGCTGCTTCCGATTCACGGCGCCTGATGATCTGGTAGCGATAATATTCAAGGATTCTTCCAGTTTTATTCAACTGCGAACCTGGTGGTCGTTACCTGGTTTTCACCCTCTAATCGTACGATGTACAGCCCTTTTGGATATTCGCTCACATCCAATTGTACCGACATGCTTTGGTTTCCCGTCGATGCGATGGATGTCGAATGAATGGTACGACCATCCATTCCAATGATGGTCAGCATGCCAATGCTGGGAGGCTTGTTTATCGTTATTGAAACCTTACTGTGTGCAGGATTTGGCTGAATGGCCATGCTCAACACATTGCCCGGATCCTCAACGATGCCGGTACAGGGATCAAGGAAGATGGTTTTCGTATCGTGGATATTGCCTATGCACGGCGAAATGGGGACAACCATCAACATCAGGGCCACTGAACCGGATGTTTTATCATGGATACCAGGGTAATAGTCAGTGGTTGGCGAATTGGAATTGGAAAAGTATCCATCGCCGCCCGTGCCCCAGGCTAACGAACTGTAATTGGTTGCATTTCCATGCAACGTGATTGGTGAAACCCACCAGCACACAATGGTATCTCCCCCGGCCGACACCGTGGGGGCCAATGCGATGCGCACACCTGTCGTATCAATCCTTGTCTGGCTGCCATCGCTCACAGCTACTAAATATTGTGTATTCTGCGTGGGACGTACCTTTGGACTTTGCAGTCCAGAGAAGAAACCGGCAGGAATAGAAGTCCACGAATAGGTGAATGTTCCTGATCCGCCGTAACCATAAGCGTTTAACTGCACAGAGTCAGGGTTTGTGGAACAAATCATCGTAGGAGTTGCAGAAGCTGCCGATGAAAAGACATTTCCGAAGGTAAACGATGCAATGCGTGTTTGCCAGTTGCTTGTCGAGGTGGTTCCATAGTATTCGGTTGTATACCAAAAGGTGGTGGGTGAGGCCGGATCAATACTGATGCCGCTGTAATCACCCCACCTGGAACGCCCGTTCCAGATACCTGTTTGTGAACCGCCCCCGTTGATGATGGTCTTTTCGGTCATGGTCATCTGATTCAACGGATCGGTTTTCAGCCTTCCCGTATAGCGGATAGCAGGAAATATGCCTGAGCCGGATACAGAATAACCCATCGCGATGGTTCCTGCCGTATCCTGCGCGATACTGCCCATCCACCGTGAATTGTTATCTGCAGGCGAATAGGTGCCCTGCTGATAAACAGTCCATGCTGAACCCGAATTCCTGAGTTCATACCAGCGAACGCCGGCCGTGCCCGCAGTTCCATCGACTGTGTGATTCAACACCATCGATGAATAGCCGTTGAATTTCCGGAATTGCTGGCGGTACATTAACCGGTCGGCCAGCGTTTCAAGTTTCTTGTCCGATCCCAGTTGGGGAATTCCATGTCCGGCATCGCCGTTAAAGCTGAAGTTATTCACATTCAGATACACCCTGTTGCCAAAAGTCGAATTGCCCGGGGTGACCCAATCGCTGTGAAATTCATATACCCCCAGCTTGTGAGTGCCACCTGTACAGATGTAGGTATAGTAGTTAGGCGTTCCCAACGCGGGGAAAGTACCATCGCAATCGGAAGGTAACAGCGAAACATACCCATCAGCGCCTGCAGGAAGTTCAAATGAAATTCGGGCTGCATCGGGATTTCCTGAAATCATCGCCGTACGATCATAACTATAAGCGCCGCTCCAGTTGGAAGAGCCGAAAAGGTTGGCCGACATGTAATAGGCATCTGGCCAAACACCGAACTTGGGATAATCGGGCATGGCATAAAACACATACTGCCAACGATACCAACTGCCCATAGGATCAGGGGTTTGCGAGACAGCGATCATCTGGTAAAACGGAGGTGTTGAAGAGCCGTTGGGAAGGGAAAACTGGGAGAATAACCAGCGGTTGGCCTGTTCGTCATATAATACAATGGCATCACCACTGTTTGCATTGTAAGGCATCCCATTCCATACATTACTGCTGGCCAGAGGCCCAAAAATTTTATTTCCGCTCTTGTTGTAGATGGAATAGGCACAATTTACAACTTGAAAAAAATGGTTCAACCCGATCTCGCCATGGGTGTCGGGCGGTACTGCACCACTCACGTTCGGCATTCCTTCAAAATTCTGAATGGTTGTATCGGAAGGTAACAACCCGTTGTGGTCCTGCAGCCCCGGGTCATAAATGTCCGATGTACTTTTCCACTGACCATTTCCCAGATTCGGGTTAACATAATTCGGTACAACACCATCTTTCCAACTGGCGTCGAGTTGTCCTGGCCCCGATTGCATCATGTCACGCAAAGGCGGAGAAATATCAAAGTAAACTGCATGGTCAACGGTTGGTTTCAAACCGGCTTCCTGGGCATTGGAAATATTTATGGCTGACAACAACAGGATCAGCAAGTAAAACAGTTTTTTCATCGGGAAAATGAATTAAGGAATAATAACAACGGTTTTGCAAACTTACATAATTATCCCATCATCAGGCACAGTTATGAATGATATTCATCACATTGCCTTTTCAAGTATTCTCCAATTCTAGGATCAAGAGGAAAATCTGGGGATCAAGCGAAAAATTTGGGGGTTTTACACTTGCTCCCCAATTGGTAGCGTAGCTGCCTAATCTTGGTAGTAATAATAAAAGTGCATAAATCTCAGAGCAGCGTAGCTGCGAAATAGATTATTCGTCTTAATGTTTGATAAACTCAACAGCAGATTTTCAATAGGTTAACCAACTATGTCGCCCCGATGGGGCTCTGGAAATGGTCCGTTTTCTTCTGCTACAAAGATATCACCCCAATGGGGTTGTAATATTGTTATGATTTTACTACATTCTTTTTCACCAAGTCGATTTCAATTTCAAACGTAATCCCCCAGATTTTCCTCTTGATCCCATTTAATGTGGCAATTCATGGATCAAGCGGAATTTCCGGGGGGGGGGGAGGTAGCATAGCATAAAATTCAGATTTCAGATTTCATATTTTGTGTCAATATTTTTTATGGTTAATCAGTGTTGTGGCATAAAAGTTAAGGGTGTGTTGGTAAGTTGAAATGGGAAATGTGAAATCTGAAATGGGAAATGGGAAATCTGAAATGTGAAATCTGAAATGTGAAATGTGAAATCTGAAATCCGAAAGAAGCTATAACCTTAAAT
>CAIYES010000189.1 GCA_903925275.1 uncultured Bacteroidales bacterium | reverse complement strand
TAAATCAAAATGTATAAATTTATCCCGTTCATAGTATAATATAAAGGTGTATGAAAATAGCTGTCGTAGGTAATTATCTTCCCCGGATTTGCGGGATCGCCACATTCACTCAAAACTTTGTAAATTCAGTTCTGACAGTGATTTCAAAAGGAACAACATCCCCTGAAATCTTTGTTGTTGCCATGAATGGCAAAAATCAGCATTTTGATTATCCCGGCATTGTTGAATGCACTATTCGTCAGAATTACGCCAAGGACTACGTGAAAGCGGCCGGATATATCAATTCCAGCAAGTCTGATCTGTGTGTTTT
Source organism: uncultured Bacteroidales bacterium (assembly GCA_903925275.1). GTDB lineage: Bacteria > Bacteroidota > Bacteroidia > Bacteroidales > FEN-979 > CAIVAT01. The sequence goes on along the minus strand of CAIYES010000189.1, from coordinate 5,324 downwards.
ACAGCATGAATATGGTATTTACGGTGGCGAAAGCGGGGTTTTCGTATTGTCGCTTCTCGAATGTATTCAGATTCCGGTCGTTATCATTTTGCATACGGTCCTTAAAACGCCCTCTTTTCATGAAAAAGCCATCCTCAAAAAAATGGGTGAACGCGCCCAAAGGTTAGTTGTAATGAGCCATCTTGCCATTGAATTTCTTAAAAACATTTATGGCATTCCGGAAGAAAAAATTTCAATGATCCATCACGGTGTTCCTGATTTTGGATCTGTCGTAATAAAAAAAGACCGGATATTGAACTTCCCGGGGAAAAAAGTGATATGTACATTCGGCTTAATTGGCAGGAATAAAGGGATAGAGACTGTGATTAAAGCTTTACCTGCTGTTGTGCAAAAGCATCCTGATATTGTCTATGTTGTGCTCGGCAAAACGCATCCCATGGTAAAGCAGGATTCGGGTGAAGAATACCGTGATTATCTGAAATGCCTGGTTGGAGCCAACGGATTGTGCGATCACGTCGTATTCCTGGATGAATTTTTAAATGAAGATGAGTTGAAACAGAATCTGCTGGGTGTCGACATCTATATTACGCCTTATCTGAATGAAGCCCAGATCACAAGCGGCACACTTGCCTATGCCATTGGATCAGGCACTTGCATTGTTTCAACTCCTTACTGGCATGCCAGGGAACTGCTGGCCGATGGCCGCGGAAAACTATTTGATTTTGGCGACAGCAACGATCTGGCAAATGTTCTTAACAAATTGCTTGACGATCCCGCTCAGATCAACGTACTCAGGGAAAAAGCCTTTGCCTATGGCAAAGAAATGTATTGGCCGGAGATAGGGAAAAAGTATTACCGGCTTTTCACGAAAGTGTTGTCATCCGCCCCTTTATCGAAAAAGGAACCCGCGGATATTATCCCGGTGGTTCCTGATTTCAGTCTTGACCATATACGACGTATGACCGATACGACCGGCATATTGGAACATTCCAATTTTGCAATAGCCAATTTCAATGAGGGATACAGCCTTGACGATAATGCCAGGGCTTTGCTGCTGGTTTTAATGGCTTATGAGCAGGGCAAAGAAAGCGAGGCTCTTCATCTTGCTGATATTTACATGCGTTATATCCAACTGATGCAAAAATCCGATGGCACTTTTCACAATGAATTATCCTATGACCGGAAATTCTCGGATGAAAATGAGTCTGAAGATGCCCTGGGAAGGACGATATGGGCATTGGGTTACCTTATTCGGTTAGCTCCTGCCGATGGATATTTCCAGTTTGCAAAAGACAAATTTTTCCGGTTTTTCCCTCATTTTAAAAATCTTCAGTCGAACCGTGGACTGGCCAATGCCATCATCGGTCTATGTCACTTTTTAAAGAGGTATCCTGATCATGAGAAAGTTATGAAGACTTTGCATGTTTTTACCCAAAAGATCAGAGAACATTTTTACGATGAATCTGACGGCGACTGGAAATGGTTTGAACCAATCCTTTGTTACGACAATGCCATTGTTCCGCTTGCCTTATGGCATTCATACCAGGTCACAAAAGATACCGAAACACTGAAGGTGGCGGTTGAGAGTACTGCCTTTCTTGACCGGGAAGCCACTGTTGACGGACGCATGTCGCTGATTGGCAATGACCGGTGGTATCGGAAGGGGGAAAAGCGTCCCCGTTTCGGGCAGCAACCAATCAATGCAATGGCGCTCGTCATGATGTACCGTCAGGCCTGGCTTGTAACCGGAGATGAATACTATTACCGGAAAATGTTTGTGGCTTTCTCATGGTTCACGGGAAACAACGATTTGCATATCCCGCTCTATGATGAAGAAACAAAAGGATGCTGCGACGGGATCGAAAAATTTGGAATGAACCGGAACCAGGGAGCTGAAAGCTGTATCTCCTACCAACTTGCTTCAATTACAGTTAGCGCGGCCATAAACGAACGGCAGAGTATGCACAACAAGGTGAATCTCTGATTAATGAATCTCCTCGCCGCAGTGCAGCGAGGAGATTCATTAATATTTAAACAACTTCTTCAACTTGATCTTTAACAGGTCGGGTTGTACCGGTTTCTTCAAGTATTCGACGGCACCCATTTTTAACCCTTTAATCTCATCTTCAGGACTGACATGGCCGGTGAGAAAAACCACCGGAATGTCTACATCTTTTGATTTCAAAAATTCAAGCAACTGATATCCGGTAAGATTTGGCATTTCAATATCGGATAAAACCATATCAATATGGTGTTTCCCAAGTTGTACCAATGCATGAAGGCCATCGGAAGCAACAACAATTTCATATCCCTCTTTTTCGAGGATCGTAGTCAGGATTTTTTGTTCTATTGGATCATCGTCGACGAGGAGGATCCTTAAGATTTCATCTTTTTTAGTCACTTTGGGTTTCTTTCCGTGGTGTTCTAACGGAAACATTTTTTCAAATAGTTCCTCAAGAGGAATGGAAGCAAATCCCGAGCTGTAATCCGACATAGCATAAGGAATAATAAGTTCGTCATGATGGATGATCGAACCGCAGGAATAGACCACATTGGGAACATAACCTTCGCGTTCTTTGTCATTGGCCATAAGCAGAGGTTCAGAAAATTGTCCGATCACCCGGGTGGGATCATCAAGGTCGAGGATTACCGCACCGAGACAATATCTTCTCATTGCGCCAACACCATGCGTAATCAAAAGCCATCCTCGATCGGTCTCGATGGGTGAGCCCGAATTGCCAAGCTGCACAAATTCCCATGGGAAACGAGGTTCCTGCAATAGTTGGGCAGGTTCCTCCCAAAGGTTAATGACATCAGAAAACATGATAAAATTGTTCTCGCCATCCTGTCGCGAAAGCATGGCATACCGACCGTTTATCTTTCGGGGAAACAAAGCCATTCCTTTGTTTTTAGCATTTTTACCAAAGATCGGCCGGACTCTGAAATGGTAAAAATCATTCGTTTCTATCAATTTGGGGAGAATGGCAATACCATTGTAAGCAGTGTAGGTAGCATAATATTTTACCTTACCGTCATCATCCGTGAACCTTACAAAACGGGCATCCTCGATTCCGTTACTTTCCGTTTCGGCGATGGGAAAAATTACACGTTCCGAGATAGCCGTATCTAAGGAAAATGTAATCTCATAATGTGAGTTTGCTAACCAGACCATGGCCTGGATCACTTTTTCCCTGGAAAAAGTAATTTCTGTCTTTTGAATAAAATCTTCAACAACCTCATGTAAATCCTTGAAAAGAAAATGATCTTCCAGTTTCCCCATGATCTGATCCACCACATCATGATCATGTAACTTCATATCTTCCAATTTCTTTAAAAAAGATTCCTTTGTATATATGTGATCCTGAATGGTTTCTGCTTCGTCAACTAATTTCCCGGAAGGCTTGAACTCAAGGTGGTTGTGTTTATCAATCACGCCACCACGGAAAACAAGCGAAGAAATATGTCCTTCACCGGTAGCCCTGAAACTGACGATGACCCTTGTCTGTCCTTCAAGCAAATTGGCCTGGTCAGGATCTTCGACCATGGAAGGATTGAAAAAAGCAGCCGACTCAATGGAATATTCATGAGTAAAATATGACCCAATAAGCAATTTCCGCTCATTTGATAATGCGTCAGGGTTATATCCTGCAGCCAAAACCAGGTGATGAACATGTGAAAAATGCTTCATGAAAATCCGGGTGATGTTACGATGCCTGTCAGAAAAATCCCTCAGGGTCTGATTTAATGTCTGCAGTGAATCCTCCTCAGAAAGCCCCATAATCCGGTTAATGATTTTTTTCCCTCTCTCCGGTCCGCCGGGAAGGAAGAAGCGGGCAATAACCCTCCTGGGATCAGGATCAAAATGCACCGGTTTACGATTTACAGTTATGGCCATAAAAAATGTTGGATTTGATTAATCACTGAAAAAAGATGGAAATTATAAATAATTCAACTGGTCGTTTTTTGCTCATAGAAAAAGATCGGCTTCATTTTGTAAGGAGTAAATAAACCGGCAATTTAACGCTTTTTTCTACTTTAAGGAATATTTTTCATCATAGCCTGACAATCAACACCTTAATCTTAAAAATTGATATGGTCCTGTTTGCTTCAGCCTTTTGCCCGGACTCAGCCGGTCGGCGATCTGAATCATTTGCGAAAACAGGCCACAGGAGCATGTTTTCATTAAAAAAAGCCTATCTATCCTCTTCTTATCACCAGAAATTTTGATATTGATAATGCTAATTTAGTGAATAATTCAATCGATCCAAACGGAAATTTGATTAATATTGTTCACCAAAGCGTATGCTGTGAAATATCCACAGGAACCATTAAATACAAATCATTGACAAATGAAAACCAATACTAAAATCACCTTACTTTTTTTATCCCTCCTTGGTTTCTTTGTATTATTTGCCTTTGGATATTTCTATATCCGGGCTGAAGAACAAAGACTGTATATAGCGTCGAAACAAACCAGCGATGCACGTGTAATCCAAACAGTGCTTACCTTCAAGATGGAAAGCTTCCTGAAGCCTGTTAAAGATAACTCAGCCTGGGATGAAATGGTTACCCTTTGTAAAACCAATAACCTTGTTTGGGCAAAAAACAACCTGCTTCCAATCCTCTCGACCTATAATATGAATTTTCTGGGGGCATTCGATCTGAATGGTCATCCAATTTATTCTGTCAAAGACGCTGCGTGCAACCAATTTTCGTTATCAGTGCAGCAGATATCCAACCTGTTTTCTGAAAAAAGTTCCTGGAACATTTTTATGTTTCAGAACGGACAACTCTATGAATTATTTGGAGCGACGGTTGTTCCTACCTACGACATTGATCGCTTCACCAAGCCAAATGGTTATCTGATTGCTGCAAAAGCATGGAACCCTGCCTACTGTGCAGAAATTGAAAAAGCCACCGGGTTTAAACTTGAAATTCTTCAGCACGACACATCAGTACATAAAAAGCAACAAATGGATATTGAGGTGATTTATCATAATATCGATGGCACAAATATCACCAAACCGGGCCTTCTAAGGTTCTCCCGAACCGATCACCTCACCGGAGAATTAAACACCCTGGGGTACTTTGCCATTGCAGGTTCATTGATACTAATCCTGGTATGCCTTGTATTTTTTTACTGGATTAACAAATGGGTTTCTACCCCGCTCAAACAGATCACAGAGGGTTTGTCGAATGGGAATATTGGCTCAGTGAAGGATTTGTTCGAAAAACAAAATGAATTTGGAGAAATTGCGCGGCTCATCAGCAAATACAACCTGCAAAAAGCAGATTTGATGAACAAAATTGCTGAAAAAGATCAG
>CAIYES010000188.1 GCA_903925275.1 uncultured Bacteroidales bacterium | reverse complement strand
CTGCGGAAAACGGTCATGCGAGGCCTGTCAGGAGTCCCTTGTACGATTTTACGTATCCTTTTTTTGATCCTGAACCTGCGAAATTCTTTTTTACTCTTGATAGCCATTTTTTTCAATTTTTATCGTTGGGGCCACCGTACGATTGCCCGTATTATCGGACGACCAAAATGGCCGCCCCTGCATTATTATTGTCCAGCTGCAGATTTACCAGCCTTCTTCTTGATCTCTTCACCCATGAAACGTATGCCTTTACCTTTATATGGTTCCGGACGACGGAATGAACGAATTTTGGCAGCTACCTGACCGAGAAGTTGTTTATCGACAGATTTTAAAATGATCGTATTATTTTTACCTTTTACTGCTGTAGTTTCAACATGGATTGCCTCCGGGAGTTCCAGAAGAATATTGTGAGAATATCCTAATGAAAGTTCAAGAAGCTGTCCGTTTCCTGATGCTTTGTAACCAACTCCGATCAATTCCTGCACTGAAGTGAATCCTTCAGAAACACCTTTGATCATGTTGAAAACCAGAGAACGGTACAATCCATGCTTGGCACGATCGTCCTGTTGTTCTGAATGACGTTCAACGGTCACAACATTTGCTTCGATTTTCAGGGTGATTTTCGGGTCAACCTGCTGCTGAAGCTGCCCCATCTTTCCAGTTACAGTTACCAAATTGGACTCGGAGACAGAAATCTTCACGCCATCGGGCAAAGCAATTGGTAGTTTTCCTATTCTTGACATGTTTTTATTCTCCTAATTAACTGATGTGACATAATACCTCACCGCCTACCTTCTGAGTTTTTGCCTCTTTGTCGGTCATTATACCATTGGAAGTAGAAAGGATCGCAATACCCAGTCCATTCAACACCCGGGGAAGATGATCATTGTCGACATACTTCCGCAAACCAGGTTTGGAAATCCGCACAAGGCTATTGATGGCAGAGAGTTTTGTAACCGGATGATACTTTAAGGCGATCTTAATGATGCCCGGACGTGGCTCGCTTTCTACTTTGAAATTGAGTATATAGCCTTTCTCAAAAAGGATGCGGGTAATTTCCTCCTTGATTTTCGACTTGGGAATTTCTACAACCCGGTGGTTTGCCATAACGGCATTCCTTATTCTTGTCAAATAATCTGCAATGGGATCCGTAACCATTATTCTATTTTTTTATTGTTAATTTTTATTTTTTCGGTGGAGACGCATCGCGATGCGTCTCCACACTAATATTTATTACCAGCTGGCTTTTCTGATGCCTGGTATTAAACCTTTGTTTGCCATTTCTCTGAAATTAATGCGAGAAACTCCAAAAAGCCGCATGTATCCTTTAGGACGACCAGTTAGTTTACAACGGTTGTGTAACCTGACCGGTGAAGCATTCTTCGGAAGTTTTTGAAGAGCGATATAATCGCCGGCGTCCTTCAGTGCTTTACGTTTTTCTGCGAACTTTTCAACCATTCGCTCACGTTTGCGCTCTCTGGCTTTGATGGATTCTTTTGCCATATATTTACTTTGTTTTAAAAGGAATTCCAAATTCTTTTAACAGGGCATGTGCCTCACGGTCGTTGCGTGCTGATGTCACGAATGTGATGTCAACACCGTTGATCCGGGTTACCTTGTCGATATCAATTTCCGGAAAAATGATCTGTTCGGTCACACCCAATGTGTAATTTCCACGACCATCAAATCCCTTATCGCTGATGCCGCGGAAATCCCTGACTCGTGGAAGCGCAACGGAGATCAACCTGTCAAGGAAATCATACATCCGTTCGCCGCGTAATGTAACACGTACACCGATTGGGTTTCCTTTTCGAAGTTTGAAGTTCGAGATGTCCTTTTTAGATTTGGTTGAAACTGCCTTCTGGCCGGTTATCATCGTCATTTCATTGATACCATTGTCGATGAATTTCCGGTCGGTATTGGCAATACCCAAACCCTGGTTAAGACATATTTTGTTGATCCGTGGAACCTGCATGGGGCTTTTATAGTTGAACTGCTTTGTCAATGCAGGAACAACCTCATTCAGATACTTGTCTTTTAATCTTGGTGAATAACCCATTATTTTATAACCTCCCCTGAATTTATTGAATAACGAACCAATTTTTCCGTTTTTGGATCCAATCTCCTGCCGATACGTGTCGGTTTCCCGGTATTATCAACTATTTGAAGATTAGAGAGATGCACGGGGGCTTCTTTTTTCACGATCCCGCCCTGAGGACTTTTGGCATTGGGTTTGGTATGCTTTGAAACCATGTTAACCCCTTCCACTATGGCTTTGTATTTTTCGGTATCGACGCGCAGCACTTTCCCTTGCTGACCTCTCGAATCACCGGCAATAACCATCACGTTGTCGCCTTTTCGGATATGTAACTTCTTCTGCATGATATTATTTGTAAATGCTTAAAGCACTTCTGGTGCTAAAGAAACGATTTTCATAAATTGTTTTTCACGTAACTCTCTGGCTACCGGCCCAAAGATACGGGTACCGATCATTTCACCAGCGTTGTTAAGTAAAACCACTGCATTGTCATCAAACCGGATATAAGAACCGTCGGCACGACGTGTCTCTTTACTGGTTCTCACCACCACCGCTTTCGATACGGTGCCCTTTTTAATATTTCCTGAAGGAAGGGCATTTTTGACAGTGACTATGATCCGGTCGCCCACCCGGGCATACCGCTTGCGCGTTCCACCAAGGACCTTGATACAAAGTACTTCCTTGGCTCCGCTGTTGTCTGCTACTGTTAATCTCGACTCCTGTTGTATCATGGCTATTTAACCTTTTCAATGATTTCGACAAGTCTCCAACATTTATTTTTACTAAGTGGCCTGGTTTCAGCAATCCGTACTTTATCGCCCTCGCTGCATTCATTTTTATCATCGTGGGCCAAGAAGCGGGAAGATTTCTTTACAAATTTCCCGTACTTGGGATGCTTCACCTTACGTTCGACTGCAACGACAACAGATTTCTCCATCTTATTGCTGACAACGACTCCGGTTTTTTCTTTTCTTAAGTTTCTCGTTTCCATATGATTTTATTGTTGAGGCAGGCATGACCCTGTCTCTTCCTGATTTTATTTTTTACCCACTGTGGTGATTTGTTCACTCTTCAGTACCCGGCGACGCAATTCTGTCTGAAGTCGGGCTATGGTTTTGCGATAAGCCTTTATCTTGTTTGGGTTCTCCAATGGCGAAACAGCATGATTTAGCTTTAGCTTGGTAAGCTGGCGCTTTTCTTCATCCATCCTTTCAAGGATTTCGGCTGTTGTTAATTCAATGATGACTTTCTGTTCCATTTGTTTTGTTTTTTAGACGACATTGAAAGTCGTCTTTACAATCTAAACTGCTTCTTCAACGTAATCTTTACGCATGACGGTCCTTGTTTGAACCGGAAGCTTTTGAGCTCCCAAACGCAATGCTTCTTTAGCGATCAACATTGGTACACCCTCTATTTCAAAGAGGATACGTCCGGGGTTGATACGTGCCACAAAATATTCCGGAGCTCCTTTTCCTTTACCCATGCGGACTTCTGCAGGTTTTTTCGTGACAGGTTTATCAGGGAATATGCGAATCCAGAGCTGGCCTTCACGTTTCATATGTCGTGTGATTGCCTGGCGGGCCGCTTCTATCTGACGACCGGTGATCCATGCTTCTTCCAGGGTTTTAATACCGAACGAACCAAAAGCAAGTTGATGGCCACGCTGGGCATTGCCCTTCATCTTTCCTTTCTGCTGTTTCCTGTATTTTGTTTTCTTTGGTTGTAACATTATTCAAATATATTATGGGTTACAAAGCTTTTATAACAGACGCATACATGCGACTTAACAATATTTATTTACGCGGTCCACGTGATTTTCCTCCATCCCTGGCAGGGCCGCGATCGCCGCGACGATCATTGCCACGATCACCACCACGATCACCTCCACGGTCTCCGCGGCCACGATCCCGGTCACCCGGACGATCACCTCCCCGGTGCTGTGAAGGTTTTACTTTGGTAGCAGTCGCATCAGGAACCAGATCAGGGCGACCATATACATCACCTTTACAAATCCAAACCTTGATCCCGATAATTCCATAGGTCGTATGTGCTTCAGCCGTTGCATAATCAATATCAGCACGGAAAGTATGTAACGGAATACGTCCCTCTTTATATTGTTCACGGCGTGCCATTTCAGCACCACCAACACGACCGGAAATCATGATTTTAATCCCTTCTGCTCCAATGCGCATAGCAGATGCAATAGAAGTTTTGATCGCACGGCGGTATGAAATACGGCCTTCGATCTGGCTAGCTACGGTATTGCCTACGATCACGGCATCGATCTCCGGACGCTTGATTTCGGAAATGTTGATTTGTATCTCCTTTTTAGTGATCTTCTTCAACTCTTCCTTTAATTTGTCAACTTCCTGACCGCCTTTCCCGATAATAATACCAGGCCGTGCGGTGTGAATGGTAACAGTTACCAGCTTCAAGGTACGCTCAATAACGATCTTTGCAATACCAGCCTTGGCGAGACGGGCATTCAAATATTTACGAATTTTGTCATCCTCGACCAGCTTGGACTCAAAATTCTTCCCGCCGAACCAGTTTGAATCCCAGCCGCGTATAATGCCTAACCTGTTAGCAATCGGATTGGTCTTTTGTCCCATTAAAACTTTCTTTTAATTATTGCTTAATAATTATTGTTAATTCTTGCTTTCTTCAACTTCTTCAATCTCTTCTGATTCTTCAATTTCCGGTTCTGGTTTATTGCGGGCATCGAGAAGAATTGTCACATGATTTGAACGCTTACGGATGCGGTGAGCACGGCCTTGTGGTGCAGTTTGCAAACGCTTGAGCTGGCGACCACCGTCGACGAATACTTCTTTGACGAAAAGATCGCTGTCTTCAATCCGCAACCCTTCATTCTTTGCCTGCCAGTTAGCGATGGCCGAAAGCAGAAGTTTGCGTAAACGTTCAGATGGCTGCTTGGCATTGTTCTTCAGAATATGCAGTGCCAGTTCAACACGCTGTCCCCTGATAAGGTCAGCAATGAGACGCATCTTACGTGGAGATGTGGGGCAATTATTCAGTTTGGCAAAAGCCACATTCTTTTGGGCCTCTTTACGATTCTCAGCTCTGGTGCGGGTTCTAACTCCCATAGTCTATCTTGTTAAGACGTTATTTCTTACCTTTATCTTTATTACCTGCATGACCACGGAAAATCCGGGTCGGGGCGAATTCGCCCAATTTATGACCTACCATGTTCTCGGTAACATATACCGGGATGAATTTATTGCCATTATGCACAGCAATGGTCTGGCCAACAAAATCGGGAGAGATCATGGAACCACGCGACCATGTCTTGATGACAGTCTTCTTTTTGGATTCCAGAAGTTCCGTTACTCTTTTTTCCAGCTTGTAGTGGATATACGGACCTTTTTTAAGCGATCGGCTCATAGTTTGATGTATTATCGATTACTTCTTCCTGCGTTCAATAATGTATTTATTTGACTGGTTTTTGCGCGCACGGGTCTTATATCCCTTTGCAGGCGTACCTTTTCGTGAGCGTGGATGTCCGCCTGATGCACGACCTTCTCCACCACCCATGGGGTGATCAACCGGATTCATTGACACACCACGGTTTCTTGGACGACGACCCAACCAACGTGTACGGCCGGCTTTGCCATATGATTCAAGATTGTGATCAATGTTTGAAACCATTCCGACAGTGGCTTTGCATGTTTGAAGTATCATTCGGGTTTCTCCGGATGGCATCTTCAGAATGGCAAACTTACCGTCTCTGGACATGAGTTGCGCATGCGAACCAGCACTGCGTACAAGTTTAGCTCCCTGACCGGGACGCAATTCAACATTGTGAATCACTGTTCCGAATGGAATTTCGCTTAAATATAACGTGTTTCCGATTTCCGGGGGAACCCCTTTGCCTGACAGAATCGTCTGCCCTACCTTCAGTCCGTGAGGAGCGACAATGTATCGTTTTTCGCCGTCTTTGTAAACAACAAGTGCAATACGCGAAGTCCGGTTCGGATCGTATTCAACAGTCTTCACAACAGCAGGAATATCTTCCTTATCTCTCTTGAAGTCAATGATTCGGTACATCTGTTTATGACCACCGCCAAGATAACGCATGGTCATTTTCCCTTCGTTGTTTCTGCCACCGGATCTCTTCGACGGAGCCAACAGGCTCTTTTCGGGCACGTCTGCGGTAATTTCATCAAAAGCACTGATGACTTTAAACCGCTGACCGGGTGTTGTCGGTTTGTATTTCTTTAGCGCCATTTATTTAAATATTGCTGTAAAAATCAATAGTTTCACCTTTGGCCAATGTTACAATGGCCTTTTTATATGTACTCGTTCTTCCCGAAATAACGCCGCTCTTGGTAAAACGGGACTTGTTTTTACCGGAGAATACCATGGTGTTGACCGAAGTAACATCAACTCCATACAGATCTTTGATGGCCTGCATGATCTGAAGTTTGTTTGCCTTCCGGTCAACCATGAACCCATAACGGTTGAGCTTCTCGCCCAAATGCGTCATCTTCTCGGTTATGATCGGTTTTAAAATAACTGTCATTGTCGTATCGAATTAATCGGTTTAATTCTGATGGATTTTTTCAATTTCTTTGATTGAACCTGCGGTGATCAGAAGCTGGGTGGCATCAAGGATCTCGTATGTGTTCAGATCGGCAGCATGAACCACCTTTACACGTTTAAGATTGCGTGAAGACAATAAAACATTCTCTTCCGTTTTGGCTACCACAAGCAGTGTCTTTTTTCCCGTAAGTTGGAAATTCTTTAATAGTTCCGTGAAATTTTTGGTCTTCGGTGTTTCGAAAGTAAAATCTTCAAGTATGGTCAGCTGATTATCTTGTACCTTATAACTCAAAGCAGACTTTCTTGCCAAACGTTTCAGTTTTTTATTCAGCTTAAAGCTGTAATCACGGGGATGGGGACCAAATATGCGGGCACCACCACGAAACAGCGGGCTTTTGATACTGCCCTTGCGGGAACCACCGGTACCTTTTTGTTTATGCAGTTTCCGGGTACTTCCCGAAATTGTAGATTTCTCCAGTGAATCATGCGTTCCCTGACGCTGATTTGCCATATATTGCTTCACATCCAAATAGATAGCATGGTCGTTGGGCTCGATCCCGAAGATCAGATCATCCAGCACAGCCATATTGGCGGTCGCTGTTCCATTAATATTATATACTGCTACTTCCATCGCTCGATCTTTACATATGAACCATTGTGTCCCGGTACTGCACCCTTTACTAAGATCAGATTCTTCTCAAGGATTATCTTTAACACCTGAAGGTTGACAACTTTGACGCGGTCGCCACCCATACGGCCGGCCATCCGAAGGCCTTTCATAACCCTTGAAGGCCATGACGAAGCTCCTACTGAACCAGGTGCCCTCAGTCGGTTATGCTGACCATGGGTCGCTTCACCAACACCTGCAAAGTGATGACGTTTTACAACACCCTGGAAACCTTTTCCTTTGGATACACCAACAACATCAATATATTCACCCTCGACGAAGATATCAACCTGAAGAATATCGCCAAACACCTTCTGGTGGTCAACCTCAAAGCGGGTAAATTCTGCAACCACTTTCTTTGGGGTAATGCCAGCCTTGGCAAAATGACCTTGTTCAGCTTTGGTTGTATGCTTCACTTTCTTTTCATCGAAAGCAAGCTGAATGGCTTCGTACCCGTCTTTTTCCTTCAACCGGACCTGTGTTACCACACAAGGACCAGCTTCGATCACCGTGCAAGGGATGTTCCTCCCATTTGCATCGTAGATACTGGTCATCCCGATTTTTTTACCTATTAATCCAGACATTTTTTAATTTTCTTGTGTTTTTAAATCTGCTTGCCGAAATATTGTAGAGACGAGGCATGCCTCGTCTCTACATCACCTTACCATCAAACCTTGATTTCAACTTCCACACCACTTGGAAGTTCAAGCTTCATAAGCGCATCAATGGTTTTCGACGTAGTACTGTATATGTCGAGCAACCGTTTATATGTGCAAAGTTGAAATTGTTCCCGTGACTTTTTGTTCACGAAGGTCGAACGCAGCACGGTAAAAATCTTTTTATCCGTTGGCAAAGGAATCGGACCGCTCACAACTGCGCCCGTAGCCTTTACGGTTTTTACGATTTTTTCAGCTGATTTATCAACCAGGTTGTAATCGTAAGATTTCAATTTAATCCTTATTCGTTGGTCCATATAAATATTTAATATGCGGGAACGTATCCCCGGATTTTATATAATACTTCGTCCTGAATCTCCTTTGGTGTAATATCATATTTCAAAAATTCCAGCATTTCCGTTGCTCTGCCGGAAGAAAGACTGCGTAAAGTAGTCACATAGCCAAACATTTCAGCCAGGGGTACACGACCACGAATGACCTGATTTCCGATCCGTGATTCCACCTCTTCCACCTGACCGCGGCGTTTTGTTATATCGCCTGTTACTTCTCCCATATATTCGCTGGGAGTAACGATTTCAAATTTCATAATCGGCTCCATGATCACCACCTTGGCTTTTCTACTAGCCTCCCTGAATGCAATACCGGCAGCAACCTGGAATGAAAGGGCATCAGAATCAACACTATGGTATGAACCATCAATGAGTCGGACTTTCACACTTTCCATTGGGAATCCTATGATCGGGCCATTGGTCATGGCAGCTTTCAACCCTTTTTCAATGGCAGGAATAAATTCTCTGGGAATATTGCCACCTTTGATATCATTGATAAACTGTAATCCTTTGATTCCTGAATCGGCAGGACCGACTTCAATAACCAGATCTGCAAAACGACCTTTGCCTCCGGTTTGTTTTTTATAAACTTCGTGATGTAAAACAGTATTGACGATTGCTTCCTTGTAGGCTACCTGCGGATTTCCACGGTTCACATCAATATTAAATTCGCGACGCATGCGGTCGGCAATAATATCTAAATGAAGTTCTCCCATACCGCTTATAAGCGTCTGGCCGGTTTCATTGTCAACTCTAACCTGAAAAGTCGGATCTTCTTCTGTCAGCTTGTGCAGAGCAATCGATAATTTTTCGACATCATCCTGGGTTTTAGGTTCCACAGCCATATTGATCACAGGCTCAGGGAAAACCATTGGCATTAGGACAACAGGATGTTTGATATCACAGAGGGTATCACCTGTACGAATATCTTTAAAGCCGACTGCAGCTGCAATTTCACCTGCTTCAATATGTTTGAGCGGATTCTGTTTGTTGGCATGCATAAGCATGATCCGCAGCAAACGTTCCTTTTTATCAGTCCTGGTATTTAAAACCACATCACCTGATTCAAGTTGCCCGGAATAAACACGAAAAAACGCAATCCTGCCAACAAACGGATCAATTGCAATTTTAAACGCAATGGCCGTAAACGGATCATTGGGATCAGGGTGACGAACTTCATCCTTTCCTGTAAATGGATTGATGCCGGTTATTGCAGGCATATCGTAAGGTGAAGGAAGGAAATTTACAACCGAATCAATAAGTAATTGAACACCTTTGTTTTTGAATGATGCGCCACAGATAACCGGGGTTATTTTCCCCTGGATTGTGGCATTGCGGAGTTCTGAAATAATTTCTTCCTGCGTAATTGAATTGGGATCTTCCATGAATTTATGAAGCAGAAAATCGCTTTCTTCCGCAGCTCCTTCAATAATTCGCATACGATATTCATGCGCCATCTCCTTCATATCACTTGGAATCGGGATTTCAAAATATTCCCTTCCAAGCGTTGAATCATCCCATCCGTAAGCTTTATTTGCGATCAGGTCAATGATGCCTGAAAAATCCTCCTCAGCTCCG
>CAIYES010000187.1 GCA_903925275.1 uncultured Bacteroidales bacterium | reverse complement strand
ATCCTATCGAAATCAAGAAACATGGTCGCAAGGCCTTTAGTTTGTTTAAGTTTGGGTTGATCTTCTTGGCCCATGCACTGCTGAACCCCTTGTCAATAAACGATCTTGCGAATTGTATTAAAATTTTGTCATGTACTTAGTTCGCATGGTTTATCTTGTAATCTGTTTGTAAATTTCTAACATCTGCTTTGTGAGATTTTTGCAATTAAATGTATCTTCAACCGACTTTCTTCCGGTTTGGCTCAGTTGCGTCAATCGGGCAGGATCTGACAGCACAGCGCTTAGTTTTTCTGCCAAAGCCTCTGCCGTATTCGGATGATACAGCACACCCCCTCCTGTTGCCCGGATAATTTCAGGAAAAGCGCCAAGGTCAGGCTGAACCAAGGGTACACCCGATGCCAGCGCTTCAATCTGGTATAAACCGAATGCCTCTCCTCTTAAAACAGGTACCGACAGAACCGACAATGATCTGAAGAAACCGGTCAGACTATCGGTGCTGAAGTCATCAAATATCCGGATGCTTTGACGTAGGTTTTTATCTTCTAACTTTTTTAACTGACGATTGAGGAAAGGCTTGTCATCACCGGTCATCCCACCTGTAACGTTCAAAAGCAGGTTGCTGAACCGTGGTTCAGCCTTCATCCTGATAAATGCATCGACCAGGATTTCGAATCCGTTTTCTTCACATATCCGTGACAAATAGCCGATCGCCTGAGGTGCAGCGGCCGGAGAAGAATAAACGTATTGCTCAGGTTTTACACCGATATGAACCACATGCATTTTTTCGTGCGGAATGTGCATCTTTTCCTGCATAACGCCTGCAAAATAAGAACTGACTGCCACAAAGGCATCGGCATCCCTGCCCTTTTCTGCCATCAGTTGCCAGATCCTTTCGCGCCAGGATTCCTCCATCGCATCAACCCAAACATCTTCATCCTGCAACGAACAAACAACACTCGCCCCCACCTCTTTTCTGATCCGTTCTGCCAACCCAAGCAACAGGGCATTGGAGAAATGTACGATATCGGGTTTCTGATGGTTTACCAGAAAATCGACCAGGTGATCAAGTTCCTGATGCTGATATCCTTTTTCGCCCAGAAGCATCGATTCGGTAAGCTTTTCCAAACCATGTGCCCGGGTGGAACCCGATTTCCCGGCAGCAAATTTCAATACCGGCCCCGAATCGAAGAGGCTTTCCATCCAGCCCGGCATGTGCCGCATCCATGGGAATTGCTGCCTCAGATAGATGTTCACTGCCCCGTAAAACACGGGTAAGCCTTCATCAGGTTTATATGCATTGGCAGTCAGCGGCAAATACATCGGCAGCACCGTGGCTTCGTGTCCCGCTTCCCGTAGCGCAATCACATAGGCGCTATCGCGCAGGCAGTTGCCACAATAAAAAGTACCTCCAAAACCCGGAACAATATTGACAATTTTCATGGTTTCACGTTTAATCCACCTCTCCCCCCGTCCCCCTCTCCTGAAGGAGAGGGGGGGAGGTGCTATTTTCCAAAAACATAAATTTTTCCGTCACCGGCGCCTACTGCAATTATTTTAGAGGTAACCGCGGGCGTGCTGTAGACCGGACTTCCGATTTCCCAGCTCCATATTTCACTGCCGGTACTGATGTCAAGCATATAAATTCTTCCGTCACCGGATGCAGCAACCACATGGTTTCCGGCAATAACCGGAGATGCGTCGACTTTCCCGGAGGTTTTGAATTTCCATAACACTGTTCCGGTTACGGCATTGAAACAATACAGATAACGGTTCTGTGAACCAGTGATAACCTTGCCGGATGCAACCGCTGGTGATGCGAGGAATGGCCCGCCACCTTCGGTTTTCCAGAGAATCGTTTTCTGCTTGATATCCACACAGAAAAACACCCCGTCATAGTTGCCGAAAAAGGCTTTGTCGCCAACGATGGCTGCCGATGCAGGAATGTAGGTACCCACGTCGATCTGGTCAAGTTGCAACCCGCTATCCGTATTGACAAGGTGCAACAATCCGTCACAACCTCCGAAAACAGCAAGTTTCCCGCTGATGGCCGGAGCGCCGTTGATATAATTCCCTGTTTCGTATTTCCATATCCCTTTCCCGCTGGATGCATCCACACTGTGCAGGTTGTTATCATAGCTTCCGACGAGGATGCAGGTTTGTTTTTTTGCTGTTCTGGTTACCCAATTTGCCGAACCCGAGATTTGCCCATCGGTTTTGTATTTCCATTTCAGGTTTCCCGTTTTCGCATCGATGGCAAAAAGGATTCCTTCCAACGATCCGGCATAGATCGTGTTTTGAGCAATCAGCGGTGGGGATTCCACTGAGTTTCCGGCATTGAATTTCCATTTCAGCTTTCCGGCTGAGGTGATTGCATAAATATATCCGTCGTTGGAACCGATATATACAATTCCGTTATATATAACCGGGGAAGATTTAATGGCATCTCCGGTTTTAAAGGTCCACAGAAGTTTAAAGGGAGGCTCCAACATCACAAGCGCATTCCCTGTCAATTGGGCATTTCCGCGGAATGAAGGCCAGCAATCCGCGTTTTGTACCTGGGCAGGAACAACGATCGCCGCTAACAGGCAGGTGGCCATTGAAATACAAATCCGGAGAAATCTGTTTGTTTTCATTTGTCGCGTTCTTCTTTGGTTTTGTATGCCAATGCTCCTGTCGGGCAAGCTTCAACACACTCCCAGGCTGTCACGGTCAGGGCTTCCCTGACCGTTTCGTTGAAGGGAACAGCTATATGTACGTCAAATCCCCTGCCAGCAAAGGTGAGCCCGATCATTTCTCCATGTTTTTCTGTAATTTCCACACATAGCCCGCAGCGGATACATTTTTCCGTTTCATACACCACCTGTTCATGGTTTATCGACCGGGTAAGCCGTTTCCGTTCAGAGCCGGCATATCGTTTCCTGTTGGCGCCATATTCGCCGGCATACAATCTGAGCTTGCAGCTGACCGGTTTCCTGCAATCGCAATGGAGGCATCGTTTTGCTTCATGCATGGCCTCTTCACGGGTAAAACCTTCAAGGATACCACCCATCGGTTCAAGACGAGGATCGGGAATGCTGTCCTTCATGTATTCAGCCCATTCCTGTTCAAACAAATGACCAGTCATCGAGACAGGATTCCTGTTCCTTGCTTCTCTGTCAGCCTGCATATTAGCGGCATTGTCTGATTCATCCTGTTCCATTTTGCCCACTGATGTTCCAAGATAGACTCCGACCTGCATTGCTGCCATTTTTCCCTGGGCAACCGAGTGTACCGCCATTTTTTGTTCCCGGATGATATTCCCGCAAGCAAAAACGCCTGCAAGGCTGGTAGTAAAGTCTCTTTTATTGATGAACGATCCGGTTGAATCCGGTTGAATTCCGAAAGCATCGGCAAGGGTCGATGTCAGGTTCCCTGTTGCAAGTATAACCGCATCAAACCCGGAAAGAATTTCATGTTGAAAGAAATCTTTGTTGATGGGAATGTTAAGGTGAAATTCAGCGCCCATATCCCTGATCGTATTGATTTCAGCGTCTAACATTTCCTTTGGCAGTCGTTCCTCCGAAATACTATACCGCAAGGCTCCGCCGGCTTTTTCGTGCTGATCAAACAGAACACAGGCATGGCCCGTACGCAGCAACCAGAAAGCGGCTGAAAGTCCGGCAGGTCCCGTTCCCACGATGGCAACTCTTTTTCCGTTGCCTTTGATAAGATCAGGGACGATGGAATCAGCCCGGTCTTGATACTGTGCTGTTGCCCTCTTCAATAAGCAAATGGAGACTGCTGCATCAATGGGTTTTCTTTTGCAGGCCTTTTCGCAGGGTGCCGGGCAGATATATCCTAAGATTAAAGGCAATGCTATTTCCTCCCTGACGATGTGCAGCGCCTGGTGAAAATCACCCGTTGCAATTAACCTGTTCATCAGCGGAATATCCATGAAGGCAGGACAGGATAACCGGCATGGGGCTTCACAATCCCCGATATGGTCACTGAGCAGCAATTCGAGCGCCTCTTTGCGTGCTTTTCTCACTTCTTCAGTACCCGTAAGTATGTTCATCCCTTCCGAAACCGGCAATGCACAGGAGGGAACAAAGTTGTCCCGGGCTGTATCCTTCACAATGCATACCATGCATGACGGATGGTTTGAAAATCCCGGGTGGAAGCACATCGAAGGAATGGAGATGCCAAGGGTGGCAGCAGCCTCCATGACTGTAATTCCTTCCTGCACCTCGACAGGAATATGATCGATCGTCAGTTTTATCATGTTAACGAACCGTAATGGCATTTACCGGGCATATTTGCCTGCAGATATCGCATTTTATACATTTTTCCAGATCTATCGAATGAACTTCATAAGGTTTGAAGGTGATGGCATCAGAAGGGCATCGCTGGGCACATTTGGTGCAACCAATGCATTCTTCCGTAACCTCATAATGAATCAGCGGAAGGCATTTCCCGGCAGGGCATTGTCCCCGCAAATGGGACTCATATTCCGCACGGAAATAATGCAGGGTGGTAAGAACGGGATTTGGAGCTGTTTTACCAAGTCCGCAAAGACTGCCTCGGGTAGTACTTACTGCCAGTGATTCAAGTGTGTTCAAATCTTCATCTGTTCCTTTGCCACTTCGGATTTTCGTAAGGATTTCAAGCATTCTCCGGGTACCTATCCGGCAAAAAGTACATCGTCCGCAAGATTGATTTTGGGTGAATGAAAGAAAATAGCAGGCTATATCGACCATGCAGTCCGATTCGTCCAATACGATCAATCCGCCGGAGCCCATCATGGTGCCGGCTGCTTTGAGCGCTTCAAAATCTATTTGCATATCTGCAGCAGAGGCAGGCAAACAACCGCCCGAGGGCCCTCCGATCTGCACGGCCTTAAATTGCCTGTCACCAGCTATTCCGCCGCCAATTTCCTCTACAATCTGCCTGATGGTTATCCCCATCGGGACCTCTATCAATCCGCCCCGTTTGACTTTTCCTGCCAGTGCGAACACCTTTGTGCCTTTGCTGCCGGAGGTTCCGATCTTTGAAAATGCTATTGCCCCATGATGCAGAATCCAGGGAACAAGCGACAAGGTCTCGGTATTGTTGATCAGGGTGGGTTGTCCACGGAATCCCCTGAAGGCCGGATAGGGAGGCCTCATGCGGGGAAGTCCACGGTTTCCTTCCATGGAAGCAATGAGGGCTGTCTCTTCTCCGCATACAAAGGCGCCGGCGCCTTTAAAAACACTTACATCAAAAGAAAAACCGCTGTTGAGGATAGAAGTGCCCAAAATCCCGTTTTCCCTGCATATCCTTATGGCTTCACTGATCCGCATCACGGCCAGCGGGTATTCTGCACGGATGTAAAAAATACCGTGCGCGGCACCGGTGGCATACCCGGCAATCAACATCCCCTCGATGATGCGGAAGGGATAGGATTCAAGCAGCATGCGGTCCATGAAGGCACCGGGATCGCCTTCGTCGCCGTTGCAGATCACAAATTTTTCAGGAACATCCTGGTCTTTCACCAACTGCCATTTCAGGCCTGTCGGGAATCCAGCCCCACCCCGGCCACGCAATCCGCTCTCCCTGATTTCGTCGACCACCTGTTGAGGGGTCATCTCACTCAGGCATTTTTTCAAAGATCCAAATCCGCCTGCCTGTCTGTATCCCTGGATGTCAATGGGGTTGATTACGCCCCTGTTTTCCGTGGCGATGTTTACCTGTGGTCCGAGGAACTTCGATAGCGGCGTGTCGCGTTGCTCTCCCATGTATTTCCGGAATGATTTCGGCGCGCCGTTGGCCAGCAACTTTTCAAAGAGGTTGTAAAATCCGTTCCTTAGCCGGTTGTACTTTCCTTCGGGTTTAAAATGACTAAGCAGCACCTCCTTTACCTCCTCCGGTTTTATTTTGGCATAATAGGCCGGAAGTTCGCCCGGTTTGAGGATTTCCATGATCGGTACCAGGTTGCAGATGCCCACGCATCCGACCTGCTGAACATCAACCCGGATCTTCGCCTGTGCCAGGGTTCTCTCCAGTTCAGCCTTAACCTCATAACTGCCGCTGGCAACGCAGCATGAGCCAAGGCCAATACGTATTTCGCCCTGGAAGGCCGATTGGGGTGAATTATCCTGGTAGATATCAGAAGGAGCTTCTTTCATTTTTGACAGGAAATCGTGTAACAGATCTCCGACACTGTCCGGTTTTACATGTCCATAGGTCACTTCGTCGATCCTGACCACCGGCGCAAGGGTGCAACATCCAAGACATGCTGCCTTTTCGATGGTGAAGATCAAAGAAGCATCTGTATCTTCACCCTCTTCCAGTTTCATTTCACGCCTGAAGGCTTCATATACAAATAAGGCTCCTTTTACATGACAGGCAGTACCTGTACAAACCCTGATCCGGTGTCTTCCGGCAGGTCTTTGCCTGAATTGGTTATAGAAGGTAGAAATTCCGGAGATCCGGGCAGGTGAAATGTCAGTAATATCACAAACACGTTTAAGTGCAGGTTCGGGAAGGTAATTGAACTCTGCCTGGATATCCTGCAAAATGGGAATTACCGCATCAACGGTTGTACCATGACGGGCAATGATCAAATCAATCTTTTCGGTGATATTTGTGTTACTAATTCCCATCCGGAAATTTTAAAGAAAAAAAATTAACTCAACATATACACATTGTCTGCATTGTCTGCATTGTCTGCATTATTTGCATTGTCTGCATTGTCTGCATTATTTGCATTGTTTGCATTGTCTGCATTGATATGTCACTTCCCGATGCAATACAAATTCTTATCTCCCCTGATAATAATCTTCCCTGTGGCAAAGGCAGGAGTGCATACCGATCCTTCACCAAGCTGGGATTCACCAACGACAGTATAATCCTTCTCAGGTCTAAAAATATGCATGATCCCCTTTTTATCAAGCAGGTAAATTTTTCCCTCTGCCAGCATGGGTGAGGCATATATTGGATTGTCAAATTCATGCACCCAGTATTGGGCTCCGTCCCGGGCATTATAACACACCACAGTGCCATAACTTGTAGCCAGGAACAGGAGTTTTCCGGTTGCCAGCGGACTGGGAATGTCGGAAAGATATTCATTTTCCTCCCATAGCAACTTTGGGGGATTCCCGATCTCCACGGCGGCAAGTTTTGAGAAGTCATTCACCGAAAAAACCACACCATCGGCATAGGCTACCGAAGGGCCGACTTCACCTGAAATACAATCCATCCTCCACAACTCTTTGCCATCAGCAGGATTGTATGAAACCACCAGGGGATCTGCCGCCAGGATCAATTCCATTCTCTTCCCCGTATTGACAATTACCGGTGAGGCCCATGAAACTTTTACACTGCGACTGGTTTTCCAAACCTCCTCCCCTGTTTTTCCCGCCAGCGCCATGATGCTACCCGAACCGCGCTGATCGTACTGGATGATGAGCAGGTCGTGATACATTAACAGCGAGGAGGAATGTCCATAGTGATTTGCAGGAACCCCCAGGTTCTTTGACCAGATTTTTTTTCCCGTAAAGTCTAGGGCTATGAGATCTCCATTTGCAAAGACAGCGAAAACACGGTGGCCGTCGGTTGTCATGGTTGGAGCACTCTGGCCTGTTTCCCGGTTTACAACGGGTGATTGTGCCGGGCTGCCCGGAATCTGTTCAACGGTGGTGTTCCATTGAATCTTTCCGGAATTAAGGTCAATGCAATAAACCTCACGCCGGGTCTCGTTTGCCCCGGTGATAAATATCCGGTCGTTCCATATGATCGGTGAATTATAGCCAGGCAGCGGGATTTCCGTTTTCCACTTGATGTTTTTCCCGCTTTTCCCATCCCAGCTGGTGGGAATGTTAATCTGGTATGCAATCCCGTTACCGCCGGCTCCCCTGAATGAAGTAAAATTAGCCTCAATCTCCTGTTCCGATGGATAACTATCCATAATCACCGCTGCACCCGGCTGCCCACTTGAATCTGCATTGTTTGCATTGCCTGCATTGTTTGCATTGTTTGCATTGTTCGCATTGTTTGCATTGTTTGCATTGTTTGCATTGTTTGCATTGCCTGCATTGCTTGCATTGCCTGCATTGTTTTCAGAATCTCCCCTGTGTTCCATTGCCAGGTCAAGGGTTTTTCCAAGTTCACCATGCGTTAAGAAAACAAGCAGCAGTGAGATTACCACAAGTGTGATGCCGGTATATGCAACCCAGATCCGGTTGATTTTCAGCATACGCCATAAATCGACTTTTTCCGCTGATGGTGGATTTGGCAATGTCTTTGTCTGGAGTTCAATTCCTTTCAGGCATATGACGATGATGAGGAGGCTGAAAAACAGGAGGTATCCCCCCATCCGGATCTGCCATTGACTGGTGAAGAAGGCTTTTCGCGCAAGAAGGTCGAGTTCCCGGATTTCCTGACGGAGCTGTTCATCTCCCGGACTGGTTTGAAGACGTTCGTTCAATGCCTTCACGACGAGGGAATTCAACGGATCGGTCCGTTTTATCTGGATATAATTGACGATGATCAGCACGCAAAGGATCATGGCGAAAATTGCGCTGGTAATCGCGATGGGCATTAATATTTTACCGGATTTAACCGATGATGGTAGGTGCGGGGGCACTACATAATCAACGTTTCTGTTTTCTTCGTTTTTATTCATGTGTAAAAAAATCTATCCTCATCCCATTTTGTGGGATTGTTGATAATAAATCATGGTTGAATTTCCTTTAAACCGTTTTTTTCAACCGGGCAATAGTCAACACACCGGGTGCAACTGAAACATGCTCCTTTATTGGGAGAATAGTCAGTCCTGTAACGGGTCAGCAGGCGGCTTGCAAGGATGATGCCGAATACCAGCCCTATAAAACAACCAAGAATCCAACTGCCGGTATAAAATTGCCTGAGCACCTGTGAGGCTTCAGCATAAACCAGCGACAGTGGTTTTCCCGACGATTTGTATGCTGCAATTTCAAATGTCTCCGGCTGATCCGCAAACTTCAGAGGCTCAAGCAATTCCTTTGCAAGACGCACTTTGCCATTCACTCCCGCCAGGGTTTCGTGCAAACGCGATCCGGTCCAACCACCAAGAACGACAAAGAACGGCACCAGCAAACATATCAGAATCAATTTCCGTATGGTAACAGCTCTGTTTTCCGGGTTCCTGCCAATTAAAGGCATATCGATCGCATCGTAGGGACATGAATCTTCACACAGCCGGCATTGAATACAGTTGGAAGGCGTGATGGTGATATGAAGCCATGAAAACCGGCTGATCCAATTGAGTAAAACACCATAGGGACAAAGGTACCGGCAATAAGGCCGGGCGATGAAAATACCCGAAACAAGCAGGGTGCCTGCAAAGATATACATCCCAAATGTGGCACTGAACCTGAATATTCCTACAAACGGATCGTACCGGCAGATGATAAAGTCAGTTCCGGTTGCAGCATAAAGGATTGCCAGCCCCAGGTAAATGTAAGGGATTACACCCAAAATGGCATTCAGCCGGGGGTCGATTTTTTGCGGCCTGAAAGAGACCAAATCCTGTATTGCCCCGAACGGACAAACTCCGGCACAAAAAGTACGGCCAAAAAAAAGGGTGAATATAAGGGGGAGTATAAAAAAGGTGATGGCAGCCAGCGGAATGACATACGAACTATCAAAAAGCGCCAGGGTAACATTCTGAATGGCGCCAATGGAACAGACACAGCCCTGACGATAAAAACCGAAATAGGCCAGGGAAAAAACCGATGTCAGAAAAACTCCTTTCCGGGACCTTTTCTTCAGCACAAGCCAGGAAACCAACGCCAGGGCAAATGCTAGAACAACTACATCCATGGTGGCAAGCACCGCTGAACGGGCTGATGGCTGAAGTGTTTCGGGCTGCACGTACCCCGATTCGAATTCCGGTTTCGGGAACCGTTGAACGCCATACACATTCATAAACGAAATGGTAAAAACCATCATCATCAGAAAGAGTATACGTCCTTTCATGTTTTTAATGCACCATAGCATCCTGTTTAACATGCTCATTTTTTACTTTTGGTTTCCTGAACGATTTGTTTCAGCAGATAGGGTTTGCCGGCAGGTACGCGACTGAAAGCACCTGAAGGACAATTCCTGGCAATCGAACATTGGTTGCAGTTTTCACAGATGTTCTGCCTCACCTGCAGCTGCAGCGATCCGTTGCCAAACGCGCTGCATCCTTTCACACATTTCCCGCAGCCGATGCACAGGGGTTCTGCAATGGAGTATTCAAAAAAAGGATCTTCTACAAATTTCCGTTTGATGGCATTGGTCGGACACAGTTGATTTTCTGCAGCCGTATTCAGAATTTTTGTTCCGGGCTTGAAATAACCGCCGCACAAGTCGCAATAGCCGCACATCGCATATACATGGGTGCACTTCACAGCCGAGGGGGTCAGCACACAACTGGTGGCACAGCGACCGCACTGGATGCACTTGGCGGGATCAAGTTGCCAGACCGTTTGGCCGGAAATTGTTTTTTCAGCCACCAGCACTGCCAACCCTCCTATTCCCAGAAAAACAGATGCCCGGATAGCTTTACCCAAAAATTCCCTCCGGTTCAGTTTTGGATCATCTTCAGTTGGTTCCATTTTCAGTTAGTGTTTTTTCCGATCCTGGTTTTTCAATTCGGTATTTCTCTGCTTCAGGCAAGGTGCACCGATCGGCCAGGTTGCACATTTCACAGGCTAAACTGCGTTGACAGCTTTCTGCTTCATACCACCGGCGGATAAATATTCCGCTAAGCAATGCCAATGAAGCGAGAATTCCCCCCCGAACCAGGTTCTTAATAAATTGTCGTCTGTTCTGCATATCAAATTATCATCGGGTTCATCTACTATTTTGCACCTCACCCTAAATCCCTCCCCTGAAGGGGAGGGACTTACTACTCCTTCTCCCTGTTTATCAAGTACTTTATCCTATTTCCCGCCAAAAATGGAGGAATTGTCTCCCCTTCTCCTTCAGGAGAAGGGGTCAGGGGGTTGAGGTGCCTTTACTTCACCACAAAAACCCTTACCTGCTTGCGTTGCGGATCAAGCACGAGTATCCTGTCTGTCGAATCCACCGCCAGATCAAGTCCTTTTGTTCCTTCATTGAACGAATCAGGAGTTGCAACAACGCATTTGAAAACGCCGGTTGGTGAATATACTTTAATGCGTTCAATCCCTTTTTCACTGGTCACAAAAGAACCATCCGAAAGAATTGTAAAATGCGACGGATTGCAGCAACCGCAAAACCCCTCCATCGACATGGTTGCCTTCCCCCAGGAGGAGATCAGTTCCCCGTCGCTGGTATACTTTTCAAAAGAATGACGGCCGGGGTTCACAACCCAGAGTGATCCGTCATGGCCAATCCCGATGTCAAACCAGGGACTTGGGATTACAAATCCGGGAATCTTTTTCCGGGGATCTTTTTCTCCAATCCTGTTCAGCAGATTTCCGGAATGGTCGTACCGGTAAACGATCTTGCTACCGGCATCGGCTATGAAAATATCTTCATCGGTAACCGCAACCGAAGTGATGATGGATTCTTCCCCGCAGGTTTTCCATTGCTTCAACCTCCTTCCCTCCTTGTTGTATATTTCGAGATGATCCTGCATGCCAAGATATATCAGTCCATTCCGATCAACCTGGATGCAACGGGCTGATTCATCAATGGGAAATTCAGCTTCAAGTTTGCCATCCCGGTCATATATTTCAACCCCCTTTTCACCGGCAACATAAATCCGGTCGGCTCTGCCGGTGGCAATGGCATGGATTTCACTCAAAACGGGTTTGATCTGTTGCACTTCTGTATACCGTGTAAGCAACGTATCGCTTGCCCTGAGAGCTTTAATCTCATAGGCATATGGATTCACGCTGGTTTCCGGTTGACTGAAAAACATATCCCAGGCCATGAACAATATCCCTGCCAGTAAACATACCAGGGCGAAAATCAAAACACGCTTTTGCTTCATGTTATTGTGCTTTAATATCCAGACAAACCATTTGTTTTGAATCACGCATCAGCAAATATCCGCCGGTGATGGCGATGGGACCCCACGAATCCTGTCCTTCAATGATCCTCGCTTTGTCAAGCACCGTAAACCGTGAATTTGTTACCCTGGCAATGGTCATCTCCCCATCGTCATTCAGGATAAAAAACTTTCCATCGGCCATGATGTAGGGACCCAGTCCGAACCGGTCGGTTTTGCCGCTGTTCATAACAATTTTTTTACAATCTCCGGCTTTGCAGCATACAAGCTGGTTTCGCAGTCCACCGGCATCTTTTGGTAAAATTCCATAAATGTAACCATCTGAAAAAATGGGCGTTTGTTGCTCAGAAGCCAACCCTTCCTGTGGTTTGAACATTTGTAATACCTCAACACGATAGTTGCCGGCATTTGAGGTTATCTGCAACAAGGCAGATCCGGCGCCATAACCTGCGGAAACAAATATTTTTCCATTATCAAGTATAACCGGAGATGGCGCCACCACGGATGGTGCAAATTCGCCTGTTTCCCATAGTACCTTTCCCCTGTCGGCTCCCGCTGCCGAGATACCACACACGCCGCCAATGGCAATGTAGATGTACATTTTTTTTCCGTTGAGGGTCATCGGCATGACAGAAGAATGCGACATTTTCCAGCCCTTTGGATTAGGCGTTTCCCACAATTTTTTTCCGGAATTGCAGTCGACCGCAACAAGGAGTGCCTTGCCTCCTGTGGCAATAATCGCCGTATCGCGGTCTAACATCGGGCATTGCCCGGTATACCAGAAGGGAATTTCTGTTTTGTATTCCTTCTCGAGATCCATTCCCCACAAAAAATCACCATTCGTGCGGTTTACACACATGACCTGACAACGGGGACCGATCGTCAGCACAAATTTTTCATTTACTGCGGGAATTGTTCTGGAAAGCCCGTGATTTCGTTTGAGGTGAATGTAATAGCCCCGCCGCCAGAGTTCAGCACCGGTGATGAGTGAAAAACAGCGTAACTGATCTGTTTTGCTGCTTTCATCATAATCCAACAGATAAACCTTGCCATTGTATACAGCAGGTGCAGCATGTCCTTCGCCAAGGGGTACTTTCCACAGGATATGCGGCCCCTTCTCACCCCAACGGTCAATTAACCGGATCTTCTCCTTGCTGATGTTGTCAAAATCCGCCCCCCTGAACCGTGTCCAGCTTGTCCCGGGCAGATCTTCCATCGATTTAAAAAATTTAAATTCAGCGCCTATCTTCACGGCTTCCCTGGTGGAAATATCTCCCTTTTTCCGGTTATCCATCCCGGGAACCGAAACAGTGAAGGTTTTTACAGGATCATAAATAAACCACCAAATGAAAATGGCAAGCGCCGAAACGACGAAAACAAGCAGCACATACCTGGCCGGATACTTTTTGAACATTGGGGTTTGTACACTGTAAATGAACTGCTAAGATACTTGAAAAACTTAAAGGGTGGACAGTTCCACTGAAACTCAACCTAAATCAGAATAAGCAGGATAAACCTGGTAAACTCTTCTCATGCACAGGGCTGTCTTAAAAGCTATTTCTTCCGGATATCGTAAGCCATCAATGCTTTCCCGTGACGGATATAGAGAACACCGTTGTGAATGACAGGGTGTGAGAAATGCTCCTTTGTTCCGGCCATGACTTTGAACGAACCCAGTTTCTCCATTTTCATTGGATTTGGTTTTATGAGGTAGACAACTCCCTGCTGATTATAATAGCAGAGCAGGCTGTCGGCCCAAATAATCGCGCCTGTGCCGCATTTCAGTGAATCGGTGACCAGGCCTGTTGCGGCGTTCAGGCATTTCAACTGTTTCTTTTCCGATGTGCACGAAAACAGGTAATTGCCCTGTTTCACAAAACCGCCCATGTAATTATCGATGGTCTTATTTCTCCATACCTGCTTTATTTGACGTCCATCTTCCGACAATTCGAGTTTTACTGCACCGTTCCCGTCGCCTGCAATGTAATAAATAAACCCGTTTTCGTAGAATACCGTATTGCTGTGGGTATCGCCATTGCCAAGCTTACGTTCTCCGACAGGGATATTATCCTGTTCATGTGTCCATAGCAACTCTCCCGTGCCTGCATCGATGCCCATCATCGAGTATGCCGAAAAAGTTACCAGTACATTTCGTCCGGGCAACCTGATCATATAGGGTGAATTGTACCCGGGAATTTCACTGTTTCCTTTACAAACCCATATGATTTTTCCGGTAAACCTGTTCATGGCCACCACGTTTGTATCGGCGCCTCCCGGAACCAGGAAGACCTTGTCGCCCTCCACAAGAGATGATTCTGCATGGCCAAACAGTGTAAATCTGCCATGCAGATCCTTACACATATCGACAAACCATTTTTTCGCACCCGTCTTTGCATCAATGCATGCAAGATTGCCAAGTCCGGAGCAAACATAGATCAGATCGCCCACCACGGTAGGTGCACAGCGTGATCCCTGATAATTTAAAACCCATTCATTTCGATAATCGGTTTTCCAGATCAGTTTGCCAGCAAGGTCAAGAGCAAAAAGATATCCGACTGTATCAACTTCCCCGCAAATATAGATCCTGTCGGCAGTTATCGTTGGCGATCCGTATCCGTTCCCGACAGTTTCATTTTTCCACAGCATCTCAGGGCCATTTAAAGGCCAGGTTTTTAAAAGGTTCGTTTCGTGGTACATCCCGTCACGCGCCATGCCGCGCCATTGTGCGTTGGTTTGGACATATCCTGAAGCTGGCAGGAGGAATAGCAGTGCGATGAGCGTATGTCTTATATTCATTGTAGTTAGTGTAACTTCGTTATAATATTTAAAAGTGTGTTCTGTAGGATCAGCATTTTAATTTTTTATGACCTCTCCCCCTGCCCCCTTCTTGAAAGGGGATGGGGTGGGGTCATTTGGGTTAATCCCTCGCTGCTCTGCGGCAAGGTGATTCATTGTGTTGACTTATTTTTTCCGGATATCGTACACCATCAATGAATTTCCATGCCTCACGTAGAGACGGCCATTCTTGATTACCAGGTGTGCCCAGTGCTGGTCAGTTCCAAACGGAACTTTGAAAACGCCTGCCTTTTTAAATGAATCCGGCAAGGGTTCCGCAAGAACCACCTCGCCGTTATCGCCATATAAATAAAGTAGCCCGTCGGAAAATATGATGTTTCCCCTGCCAGTAATTTTTTCAGAATACATGGGTGTGCCGGTCTTCCAGTCAAGACAGTACCATGCTTTTCCGGCATCATCTGATCCGAAAATCTTACCGTTCACAAGTACAAACCCGCCCATCCGGTTATCCAGATTCGTATTTCGCCATACCTCCTGCACGGAGTTCCCGTCATCTGCAAGCTTTAGCATGACCCCTCCCTTTCCATAACCGGAAACGCAGTAGATATAACCATCATGATACAAGGGGGTATTGGCATGAACCGACCATTTATTGGGTTGATCAACACTCCAGAGCAGTTTGCCATTTTCGGCATCAATGCCAAGGATCGAATTGGCTGTTTGCGTCACCAAAATATGTCGGTCTGGTAATTTTATCAATGCCGGGGAGCAGTATGCGCTTTGTTCTCCTTTCCCGCTGCATTTCCAGATCAGTTTCCCCGTTTCCGGATCAAGCGCAATTACATTTGCATCGGTTCCGCCAACCGTACAGAATAATTTATTCCCGTCGATCAAAAGGTTTTCGGTCACCCCCCATTTGATATTTGGCCCCTGGTAATCTTTCAGTACATCAACACTCCACACAAAATCCCCGTTATCCGATCTCCTGCAGAGCAATTTCCCCATCCCGCTTAACTGATATATTTTTCCATTGTAAACAAGGGGTGTACTCCGCACGCCTGGCCAGTTTTCTGTCCATTCCTCTCCGTATGGAATCTTCCATACAGGTTTCCCGGCAAGATCAAAACAGAATAGGTATCCGATTCCCTGGAGGGTCCCGGCGGTATATATCCGGTCGTTGGTAACAGATGCCGAAGCATGTCCTTCACCCAACCCCTCAAAATGCCAGAGCAGTGTGGGACCATTTTCCGGCCAGACTTTCAGCAAACCGGTTTCATTATATATACCATCTCGGCCCGGCCCGCGCCACTGGGCAATTTCCTGGGAAATCAGGTTCGCATGTACCAGGCATACCAGAATGATCAAATTCAGGAGTTTTTTCATTATTTATAACAGTTAATGGTGATCTGATGTTTCAGGAATTTCTTCATATACACTCCTCCACCCATTGGAGATGTGTACTTTCTGTCCCCAAAAATAACAATTTATTTTATGTTATGGTCTACTCGCAAATATGTTTAATTTTACTATCAGGCAGTTTCGTTAAACAACCCACCCAGTGCAATAACCGAAACAACTATCGTATGAAAAAGCTTTTATT
This sequence comes from uncultured Bacteroidales bacterium, assembly GCA_903925275.1. Lineage (GTDB taxonomy): Bacteria > Bacteroidota > Bacteroidia > Bacteroidales > FEN-979 > CAIVAT01. The sequence continues at coordinate 1,433 of CAIYES010000187.1, read as the reverse complement.
TCTGTTTTTTTTCTTCATTTCAGCATTTACGGTCGTCGCGCAGAACAACCTCATTGATGCAATATATCTTAAGAACGGCAGCATTATCAGGGGAACCATCATTGAACAGATACCCAATACATCGGTGCAGATTAAAACGCCTGATAAAAGCATTTTTACCATTAACCTGGTTGATATTGAAAAATTCACAAAGGAAGAAGCTGTAAAAAAGCCGTTGGAATCCGGTTACAGATTCAGAGACCATGGCTTTGTAAACCATACGGAATTAGGAATATTGACGGGTATTGGCAATGTACTTTCCTATTCATCCATCGGCAGGAGTTATATGAACGATGTTACGGGTTTTTCATTTTCCACGGTAAATGGCTGGCTGATCAATCCCTATGTCTCTGTCGGAATAGGGATCGGTGTTGAAAAATTATCCGCAGATTATTGTATGCCTCTGTATCTGGAAACCAGGTTTTTTGTTCTTAAGAAAATGGTGACCCCTTTTTTTTACACCCAAATGGGATATACCTGGCGATGGAACCGGGGAATGTCAGGCTCTGATTGGGCCGGATTGATGGTAAGCGCCGGTGCAGGAGCTGCATGTCATATCAAAGGATCTGCTTCCGTGTACTTTTCCATCGGATATAAAATTCAACAGATTAAACTTGATTATTTAAGGCGGAGCAATATTTGGCCTTATGATTACTTCCCTGAATATGAAAATTCATTCGCCAGTTTCATCCTGTTCAAAGCCGGGTTCAGCTTCTGAATTCAAATAAAATCCTATCTAAAGACCTGGGCAGGCTCCTTCCTGTTCACCCCGTTACAGCGTCTTGCTAATTTTCTCAATTGTTTGCATTGCCTGCATTGCCTGCATTGCTTGCATTATTTTATTGTGTCTGTCAACTGAATAAGTCAAGCTGGTCTTGTCAATATGCTCATAAATGGTCAATGACCGCATATACAAATTTTTGATTTTTTCGTTTTCCGGTTCGTTCTGGTCGAGTTCTTCCGCAATCAGCACAAGCAGGTCGGCAAGTATGGTCAGGTTGTCGTTGTTCAATTTCCCGGCTTCCTGTAGTGTTTGAACAAACTTTTCTGCCGGAATTGAGATCAGGTCGTCAATTTTCAAGTTCAATGCGTTTTTTAATGCCTGATCGGCTTCCTCAATGCCTTCACTCATCTCTCCCCGGGTTTTGAGCCCGATCAGATCGGCGAGTATCTTCCCAAGTGCTCTTCCGAGTTGGTCAATCTGTCTTTTAATATAGTCTTCCTGTTCCATTCGTTGTCAAATGAATCTCCTCGCCGCAGAGCTGCGAGGTATTAATTGAATTCTATTTTATAATCCGCTGCAAGCAAGGGGAATTAACCCAAATGCCCCCCCCATCCCCTCCCCTTGAAGGGGAGACCCTATGTTTGCAAAATGAAGCATAAGACTGGAAATT
>CAIYES010000186.1 GCA_903925275.1 uncultured Bacteroidales bacterium | reverse complement strand
TCTATATCAGTGGCTTTATCAATCAGGAATTTTTTTATGTCGTTTTCGGGCACCGCAGGGATAAGATAGTCGATGGGCTCGGAATGATCGATATCGGCAAAATATGAAAGTTGCGCTCTGAAAAGTTTTTCCGAAAATAATTGATCGTAAATCAAAGTGGCTCTTTCAGAGATTTGTTCAATTGAAAAATAATTTTTCAAAATAAAAAAGAGATCTACATAATCTTTCCATTTGGATCTTCGACCAAGTGCATAAGCTTTCATTGCAGCTAAATCAATTAGTTCGGGCAATCTGAGATATTCCTCAAATTTGCATGTTGCATCAATCTTAAATGGGTACTGAAAAAATGTGAACTTCACATCATGAATCGTAACATTCATTTGTTCGGTAACCCTCCTGGTTATTTGATATGAATAGGGGGATGATGAAATTTCAGTTACAATATTTTTAGGTTTTAGCATATTGTATTTAAAAAGATCAAAATCTATTGACCTACGATGTCCTATATGCAGTGCGATTGCGGTTCCTCCTGCAAGATAATACTCCCGGATAAATCGCTTAACCAAAGGAATAAGTTCAAGTTGTTTTTCAGATAAAATTTCTTTATGCATATCTGGAAAATAATAGGAAAAAAAAGTTATATATTTCAGGATAGTAGTTTAATTTTTTTCGTCCTGCTGTATTGAAGAAAATCTGTGATATTTCCTTGACCCCGATGATACGGATGAGGGTTTTAATAGTATTGATATCCCCGTAATTCAAAATGGTTTCCACCAGGAACTCCTCGCTTATGTCTTCTTTTTTATCTTCAGGGGTGTACCAGAAAAGACTTCTGTGTTCTTGAATAAATGCTTTTATTTCTGGACTGTTCATTGAACAATTAATTTCAAGACGGTTTTATCCGATTTTGAACCAATTGAGAGAAAGTACAAACCGGGCGAAAGGCATTGAATATCAAGTAACATATCATTTTTATCTATCAGAGGATTCCACAGATATGTTGCCTCTTTTTTTCCTGAAACAGTGTAGATGTTAATTTCCTGAACAGCAGGTGCTCCTGTTTTTGATTTAACCGTGACAAAATTTTTGGCAGGGTTTGGTTCCAATGAAAAATTGTTGCTGGAAAATTGCCTGATACCGGTCATAAAATAATAAATGACATTGGAAGTATCGGACGAGCAGCCATTCAATGTTACAATATTGTAATAGTGTGCAGATGCCTGAGGTACAAAGACCTGCCCTGTTTCGCCCGGGATAAGGATTCCCTCCTTGTACCATTGGTTGCCGCAGCATCCGGAGGATAATAATTCCGTGCCGGTAACTGAAATTACCGGGGTAGGCGGAATGGGGGATACAACGACTACGGCAGAACCAGATGGTGTGCCGCTGCAGTATTTATCGGAAATTGTCAGAAGTGTGTAAATTCCGGGTTCGGAGGCAACAATTGTAAACGGGGTGGTATATTGCGCCGGAATAAGCCAGGTGGTTGTGCCATTGGAATAATAAAACGACCATGGAGGTGTCCCCGTAAGATTAACAGTCAGGAGAGTCGAACTTCCTTCGCCGCACAACGTGTCGCCGCCGGAAATTGTGGCCGTTGGCAAAGGAAATACAACCAAAGGAACATTGCCTGATGTTGTGTTAAACCCATCAGAAAGGATAAGATGATATACCGTGGATAAATCGGGAGAAACCACAGGATTTGCAAGGGTCGACGACCATGCCGGGCTGCCCGGAGGAATGCAGCTCCAGGCGTAGGTATAGGTACCGGAGCCGCCACCCGCATTGGCAAAAAGTTGTGCGGTTGATCCATGACAGATCGAATCGGGTATCGAAACAGGATTGGTATTGAGCGGACCGCCTGAAATGGCAATCAAAACTTCATCGGAATTCTGGCAAAGAGAGGCCTGATTGGTGACTTGCAAGGTGAACACTGATGAAGATGTAAGATTAATGGTTTGTGAATTCTGCAGATTGGGATTTACCAGCAGGTTTTCGGGCGACCAATGGTAATTGTAGGAACCGCTGCCACCTGAAGCGGCATTGAGGATGGTACTGGTGCCGTAAGCAATAGTCATATCTGGGCCGGCATTTGCAACAGGCAAAGAATTTACACTTATTGAAAGTTGCGATGATGGCCCGCTTCCGCATACGTTCATCCCACTAACGGTGATGTTGCCCGAGGTCGCTGAAGGAGAAAAATCAACAGATATTGCGTTGGTATTATTCCCGCTCATAATGGTCGCCCCAGGAGGCAAGGTCCAGTTGTAACTCGTGGCATTCAAGATAGGGGCCACACTGTAGCCGACACCTGTCTGCCCCTGACAAACCGCTGTATTGCCGGTGATGGGCCCCGGGTTTGCAAGGCTGCCGCAAACTATTCCGTTGATATAATACGTACTTTGCGGCACATCGTTGAGTACGTTATAATTAGCATCAGCATATTCGCAGGAGGTACCGTTGTCATAAAACTCGAGTGCGGTAACACCACTGATATAGGTGAAGGAAACGGTCATGATAACCGATCCGTTGGCTAAGGAGACCCCGCCGCCAAACCAACCGAGGTTAACACGGTGTGTTCCATTGCCCAGATCCTGATCTCCGATAGCAAAATTGGCAAGTGCCGGATTTGGAACTCCCTGAACAAAATGCAAACCAGCATACTGATATACAAAGTTTAATGAAACTGCCCCGATATTGTTAAATCCTGTAACGGTGATCGGAACGTCAACCTGTCCGGGTACTGCATTTCCAACGGTTGCAAGGGTTGTAATGGGTGCATTTTGAGCAATTAAGCCGGATGAAGGGAACATCATCATACAGCAAACCAGTAGTAAAAGCATACAAGGCAACGACCGGATTATTTTAGTCTTCAAGGTTCACGTTTTATGGAATCGATAAATTGCCAGTGATCGTCATTTTACTGGACTGGCCAATCAGGGAAAGATTCCGGCAATTGGTTCCCAGGATCAGGTTTCCGTTAAACACAGGCCAGTTAAGGGCAGAAGCAGGAATAATCACATCGGTACTGCTAATGGGTAAAAGGTAATCATCCCAATTCGACAACGTATTCCAATCCGCTGAAGTTTTGCCTGTCCATGTGCCGGCAATGCCTGCCCTGATATATCCGGTTTTAGTCACTGAATCAGCTATATAGCTGGTGTGGGCGACAAGTTTTACCGTGTAAAGACCACCATCCGTAAATTGAACCTGAGGATTTTTTGAATGGGAATTGGTGGGGTTAACGTAACTCACCGTTGTCCGGTCGAAACTCCAATCCCAGCTAGTGGCACCTCCAGTGGTCAGGTCAGTAAAAGTTACTGTTGTATTTTTCGGAGGGGTCAGGTTACTTGCACTGAAATTTACACTCAGGGGTGGTGTAACAGCACCGTTTTTGTAGTAATCGGCTGTAGGTGTATCTAAAAGTGGATAGCCATAAACATCAGCATATTCACAGGAAGGTCCGTTGTCGTACCAGGTCAGGCCGGTAGTTGTACCATTGACTGTTGAATACGTGAAATTCAACGTGCATAATGTTGATCCGTTTGCAAGACTTACCCCGGTGCCATACCAGAAGATGAAAATCCTCTTGTTGCTCTCTCCTTGTATTGGTAGATCGCCTACTTCGAACGAAGAGCCAAAAGCAGCGTTTTTTGTGTAGGTATTCTGATAGGTGATGATAGCCGGATCATATTCCAGGGAAAGCGTGATTGCTCCGATGTCAGTGAATCCGTTCACCGTGATTGGTATGGAAACCGGCCCTGACGCAGACATTTTAATGACAGGTGCAAAAGTAACAGGGGCAACCGAAGCAACCAGCTTAGAAGTTAAAACAAAACTAAACAAAAATATAATAAGTGCAATTTTTTTCAAGGATATGATTTTAATTCACAGGATTAAATAAATTGATTCATTTTTTGCATCTTGTACATTAAACCACAACAGGTACAAAAGTTCACATTTCCTCATCCGCTCATCCCTGCATTTCCAGCATTTCCAGCATTTCCTGCATTGCTTGCATTGCTTGCATTGCTTGCATTGCTTGCATTGCTTGCATTGCTTGCATTGCTTGCATTGCTTGCATTGCTTGCATTGCCTGCATTGTTGTACATGCTCTATATTTAATAAAAAGGGGGAGCGCCTGCGCACTCCCCCCTTTAACCATTGATAAATTACTTACTTATAACAAGCTTGATGGTACTGCTCAAGACATTGGTTTTGCTGCTGAGTTTAATGGTTGCGGTATAAACGCCTGCAGCCAGATTCATTGCATCAAAGCTTAACGAATGATCACCTTTCGCCTGGAATTCAGGTGTCAGGATTCTGACAGTATTGCCCAATGTATTGCGAATTTCAAGAATAACATTGCCATTAAACGGAAGTGTATAGGTAATGGTTGTGGAATTGGCAAAAGGATTCGGATAATTATGAATATTTATTCCTACTCCACCAGATTGTACATCAATCCCGTTTGGTGCTGCTTCAACAACATCGACACTGATAATCGCATCGCCAATGACATCGTAATTATTGTCAGCCAGTTCATTCAATGGGCTGGAAGCAAGAGTAAGTCTGATTGAATTTCCTTTTGCGAATGCAGCTGTTGTTTTCAAACGAAGGGTCAGCATTTCGCCAAATGCAGCAAGGTCGGCCGGTACGGTAGATATCCAACCGATCCGCAACTCGTTGCCGTTTACAGTCCAATCGAGCTGGCCACCGGGGCAGTTCATGGTCACGTCCTTGACCTCAACAAACTCGGCAGGAAAATTCAGTATCAGGGAAATTGCGCCTATACTGGAAGCATTAACCAGACGAACCGGCAAATCCAACTCCTGGTTATTGCATATCTGTATTGTCCCGTTATAGTTGATATCCAGGCTTGAATTGCCTGATTTTTTTGCAGGAGTAAAGCTGCGGTTGAAGTCGCCGGTACAAAGCCCGTACATGTTTGCAACTTTATTGCTACCTTCAGTAAATGTCACATTTGGATACACTATTGAATATACCGGGGATGGATTGCTGCTGATGGTTTTACCCGTTTCCCAGAAGGTCCAGTTTGGTCTGTCGAAAGGAGTTCCATAAACAAAATACCGCTGAATACGCAGTGCATCTGTGGCATTGAGATAATTTTCTCCCGTTGCATCACCGGCATAAAACCTGACTTTTTCAATGGATGTAGGAAGAACAGCCCATTTAACTACCTGTGCAGCATCGGTGGCATTTACACTTCCGATGGTAGAGGTGGTTGATGTAGCCCTTAATTCATAGGTTCCGAAAACGAGATCGGTAAATGCATAGGTTCCGGCGGTGACCGCATAATCCGAGCCAAACTGAATCCCATTCTTGTAAAGTTTTACTGTAACACCCGTGGTAAGCGGAGTATTGGCAGAGTTATAGTATTTGTAGTTACCGCTCATGGTGTAACCGCCCCAGGGCCTGTAAATAACCTTGTCTGTAATTCCAACGACAGAATAAAGAATTGCACCACCAGTTCCAGTAGGATTGGTAGAAACTGTAGGGCCTGTCGGACTGCCCCAATCGTTGCCGATTGCATACCATGTCGGAAGACTTAATGTATTTTCTATTGCTGAGCCTGTTCCGCTTTTGAGAAATTTGTTAAGCCCATGATCTGCCAATGTTCCAGCGTCCACAGTGCCTGAGGTAACCTTAAGACAGGCCTGGGAAGCACCACTAAAAGTCGTTCCATGGATAATGCAATTCCTGAGTTTTAAATTGCCTCCGTTAACTAAGATGGTAGGGGTGTTGGATGTATTGGTAAAGTCAATTCCCGAGATGATTAAACTACCCGCAGTTACGGTTATGGCAGGGGAGGCCCCGGCAATAACGGACTGGCCGGGAATGCCGTTACCAACGATATAAACGGTTTTAGCAGGACTGCCAAAATTATAAACTGCTCCGGCTACCGGACCCATCACATAAAGTGTTTCTCCGTCTAAAGCATTGGTTAAGGCAGTAAGAAGAGCAGCGGCTGTATATTGCACGCCTGTATTTAAATTCATAATTGAATTACCAGAAGTAAGTGGTGAACATTTAGATGTCATGGCTGCATCGCACCACCAGGGGATAAAAGATTCATTATTAGTTACTGCTGTACCCGGGTCACCCAAGGGGTTTAAAACCGGATGAAAAGGACCGGCAGCACTGCCCCACCAGTTGTTGATAACATCGATGGATGTGGGAAGGGTGGATGCATCGATTCCTGTTGGGTTACTTGTAATGGCATTATTATGCGCAATCACAGTGATCGGTTGAACAACTGCTCCTACTTTTTCCACGTCAATCCCATGTTGGAACCCGCTGATAGCGTTGTGGTTCTGAATGATGACATAAGACTCGTTCTTGTTTGTTGAACCAAAAAGATACTGGTTGGCAACGTAGATGCCTGTTCCGTCGCCGGCTTCTGCATGAAGGGAGGAACTGCTTGTAAGCGTATTGTTTTCCAGAATCATCGGTGTAGCGCTCGAGCCTGCGGCGAATATGAGCATACCCAGGCCATAACCGGATGTGTAAACCTGATTGAGCCTGACATTGAATCCATTTGTGTAGGACCATCCTAAGAGTAAACCAACGGATTGCGAGCCTCCGCTTCCGGAATGCGATGCTCCTGAAGCGAGGGTGATTATATTATTCTCGATGATGGATGAGGAATTGGCCCGGCGGGTATAGATACCGATGGTGCCGGCATTGCCAACCGATCCCAGGTCGTCGATGATGTTGTCTTTGATCTCAACTGTTCTGAAAACAGGATCCATGGGGTCGAACTGAATTGCACGTGGCTGGCCACTAGGATAACCATAGCACCCTGCGAAGTTCCCGATATGACTTAATGTGTTGCCTGATGCCTTGATCAATCCCGACAGTGGTGGTGTTGAGGCATCGAGAGCCTGTACAATCCCCTGAAAGCAATAGCTGATGTTATTATTGATTGCCTGGCTTTGACCGGCAAGATACATACCCTGATTGAAGGCGACGTATTCCACCTTTGAATTTTCAATAAGCGTCCCAATCACGTCAGTAGGGAATACCGAAATACCGCGGCGATAAGTATACTTGATGTAAACATCGTCAACATGGAGATTGTTCCATGTGCCGCTAAGATCATCCGTGACAATACCTGCACGAAAGTTATTTTTACCAGCCGTAAGTGCCGGATTGCCTCTGCCGTTAATGGTTAATTTCTTAATGTAGACGCCATTAGCCCTGATGATGAAACCGTTCTGCGCTGTGCTGGCAAATGCAAAGTCAACATTTCCGTCTTCAGCTGCAGGTACGATGATAACATCATTTCTGGTGGCACCCATACCTTGTATAGTAACGCTTTTACTTACAATAAGATTTGATTCTATATAAGTTCCGGCACCAACCTTAATGACATCTCCGTTAGCCAGCGTTCCAAAGCCAAGGGCATATCCAATGGTTTTAAAAGCTCCGGTACCGGATGTGGTACCATGCGATCCATTATCCGTACCTGAAGGATCAACATACCAGTTGGCACCCTGAGAGAATAAGGTTGCAAAAAACAGCAGGACTAGAAAAAGGAATGATTTTTTCATAATTAGTTGATTTTTAGGTTTATGCTCAATAATCAATTGATTAATGGACACCTTTAAAACGATTTTTTGATGCCGTTGATTGGGACAAAGATATAATAAGCATAATTATAAACCAAATTTTTTTTTGCCAAATTTATATTATGTAATAATATTTACTAACAAGATACCAACTTGTGTAAAAATTTCAACGTGATCCAAGCTGAGCGGTAGATGTTTTTTTTAGTCTGGAATGCGATATAAAACTGAAGTTAGCAAATCAGATGCGGATTACCGGTTAATAGGTAAAGTTCCCATATTCAGACTGAATGGTAAGTTTTTTTATAGCAGCAGGTTCGCAATAACCAACAATTTGGGCATCGATGTGGAATTCAGCAGCCATGTTAATGATAGACTGTGCAATTTTTTCAGGGATAAAAAATTCCAGCCGGTGTCCCATGTTAAAAACTTTGTACATCTCATGCCAGGAGGCGCCGGATTCTTCTTCAATCATCCTGAAGAGCGGAGGCGCCTTGAAAAGGTTGTTTTTGATGATATGCAGATTGTCCACAAAGTGAAGCGCCTTGGTTTGACCGCCGCCGCTGCAATGCACCATCCCATTGATCTGGCTGCGAAAAGAAGTTAAAATTTTCCGGACTAGTGGAGCGTATGTCCGGGTAGGAGAGAGGATGAGTTTTCCGATGTCAACCCCTGGAATGGTAGAAGGGTCGGTCAGATTCTTCGTTCCCGAATAAACCAGGGATAAAGGGATATGATTGTCGAAACTTTCTGGTAAGTTTACTGCATAATGGTTATTCAATACATCATGACGTGCCGAGGTAAGCCCGTTGCTTCCCATACCACTATTATAACAGGTTTCATAACTGGCCTGGCCGCAGGAAGACAAACCCACAATAACATCGCCTGCCCTTATATTACCATTATCAATAACCTGGTTACGGGCCATCCGGCATGTAACCGTGGAATCAACGATGATGGTTCGCACTAGGTCGCCAACATCAGCGGTTTCACCTCCTGTCGACCAGATTCCTATACCCCATTTTCTCATTTCAGTAAGAAATTCTTCTGTTCCACTGATAATCTCTGATATCACCACACCCGGGATCAGATTTTTATTCCGGCCGATGGTCGATGAAATGAGAATATTCTCTGTAGCGCCAACACAGAGCAAATCATCGAGGTTCATCACGATGGCATCCTGCGCAATGCCACGCCAAACCGAAAGATCGCCTGTTTCTTTCCAATACATGTAGGCCAGTGAAGACTTTGTTCCAGCTCCGTCGGCATGCATGATGTTACACCAGGAGTCGTCGCCTCCCAGGATATCGGGAATAATTTTACAGAATGCTTTTGGAAACAACCCCTTATCATGTTTTTGAATGGCATTATGAACATCTTCCTTTGACGGAGAAACGCCACGTTGCTCATATCGGGTTTGATCGTTCATTCGAAGATGATCTCGCCATTTACAGCATCGATACTGAATTTCCCGAATTTTTTCAGGGTGTTTTCACCGAAATGTAAGGATGCGATTTTCTTATTCACTGTGGCCTTAAGTGTGTTGACAGTATTCTTTCCGATCCTCATTTCCTTAAGAGTAAGCACTGCTTTATCTGCAATTTTACCTTCTCCCAGGATTTTGGTGGGATCACCGTCAAAACTGGTTTTATCGATCACTCCATCCTGCAGCAATTTCAGGGTAACATCGGGGGATATATAGAGTTCTTTTTCTTTGGGATCAAAGGTGAAGGCTGTGGTCATTCCATTGATAAAACAGGAGCCATGCAGCAATCCATCCTTGGTTTTTGTGACCGGAACATTATTTTCTTCAGGATTGATAACCACCTCTATTTTCGGGGCTGGTCCATTCTTGTTGATTTTTGTTTTAGGCACATAATCATTTCTGAGAATAGAAAATTCTGTTCGTCTGTTTAGCTGATGGGCAGCCTCTTTCACAGTATTTCCCGGCAGTAAATTGATCACTGAATCGTTCAATATTGTTCCTGCCTTGAAGGTAAAGCCCTCTTTTGTGACATCTTTTGTCAGGATTCTCGGACTACGTTCACCATAACCTTTTGCAGAAAGACGGTCGGGGTCAATACCTCGTGAAATGAGGTAATCGACCACACTTTGTGCCCTTTTCTGCGACAGGATGTCGTTACGTTCGTCACTGTCGCGTGAGTCGGTATGTGAGGCAAGCTCGACCACGATTGTCTCATTGGCGTCGAGCGTTTCAATAAGGCCCTGAAGCGAATCCCTGTATTGAGGTTTAAGATCCCATTTGGCAAGATCATAGAGAATATCGGGCAGTACCACCGGTTTTTTCGGGATAGGTCTCATGATAAAATTGCGGATCAGATCTTTACTTTTTTCTAATCCAACAGTGGTTTCACGGCCTTTTTCATTGAAATAGTCCTTGCGGGAAACAAAGATATCATATGTTGTATTGATTGCAATCTGCATTTTGTTGAATCCGTAATGCCCTTTCTCGTCAGTCTTGGTTTCGAGCGTTCGTCCATTTGTCCCGTCAATTCTGATTTTTGCTCCGGATATTGGTTGCAGGGTACGGTCGTCGGTCACTGTTCCTTCAAGGGTGAAATAAACAGGCGGAATCACAAAGGAGTAAATATCATCAAGACCTTTACCTCCCGGACGGTTTGACGTAAAAAGTCCTTGTTCCGCTTCTTCACCGTTAAATACGATCGCAAAATCATCTGCAGCCGAATTAATAGGGGATTTGAGGTTTTCGGGTTTACTCCACTTACCGTTGGAAACCGTTGTTTTGAATATATCAAGACCACCCATACCGGGCAGACCATTCGAAGCATAATATAATATAGAGTCATTGCGGATGAAAGGGAAAAGCTCATCGCCTGCCGTATTGATTTCAGGCCCAAGGTTAGTTTTCATATATTTTCCGCCTTTTTTATCCTTTCGTGCCATCCAGATATCTTTTCCGCCAAAACCTCCGATCAGGTCGGCTGAAAAATAGATTATTTCATCTGAACTCACCGATGGGTGTCCCATTACGGTGGAGGAATCTCCTCCCAATTCAACTTTTTCAGGTTCTGACCATGAAGTGGCCCCTGTGCGGCTTGACTTAAAGATGCCACAGCCGTTTTTTTGTTTTGGACTGTTATAGCAACGGGTAAAATAATACGACGAAAAACGCGGATTAAATTGCCCGACACCATCGTTGGCTTTCGAATTGATCATATTTTCTGCATCGGCCAACACAGGTTTACTCCAGTCTCCTTTGCGGTCAACCCGAGAAAGGAATAAGTCTGAAAATCCCAGTCCTGTCCAATTGTCGACATCTTTTCCTTTGGCACCGTTCCGGTCGGAGGTAAAGAGAATGGAGATGAATTTTTTATCGGCATAGGCAGCTGCAAAATCATCCTCTTTTGAATTGAGAAGTTTTTCCGGTTTCACGCCATATTTCGACGGGTTTGCAATCCATTCTTTTGCCAGTTTACAGGTCTCAATTCCAATGTCTGCTTTGGGATCATTGGGAACATTTACTTTATATGCCGTATATTGTTTTATGGCTCCGTCATAGTTCCCGTTCACCTTGAGCATATCTGCATATAAAAGCAGAATCTTGGGATTATCTTTAATATATTTGGCATTGCCAATCAATCGCTTGTACGATGCTTCTGCTTTTTTTGTATTGTTCATCATCCGGTAACATTCAGCAATGCGCAGGGATATCCGGTCGCGTTCAGTTTTGTTATTTTTTATTTTGGAATAAGCTTTCTGATATTTTTGTAAAGCCAATAGAAACATCTGGTCGGCATAAGCTTCATCGGCTGCTTTTGAAAGTTTATTTTGGGCAATGGAACTTTGCGGAGCGGCCAGGAAAAGCAAGATCAAAAGGGAGAGAATGGTATAACGCATGTCTTTGCAATTTGGATTGCTTAATGAACGCACAAATATAGATAAAAGTCTGATGCAGGCTTTAAAAAAAAGGCTGTCCCAATCGGATGAGACAGCCTTCTTCAGATGTGAATTTTAAAAATTATCTCTTTTTCACTTTGATTTCAGGGTTCTTCAATTCTTTGCGCCGCTTCTGCCACATTATAATGTCATAAGCGATTGGTGTTGCATTAAACACCGATGAATAGGTACCCGATATCACCCCGATGATAAGTGCAAATGTAAAACCACGCAATACCTCACCACCAAAGATGAAAATGGTGATCAATACCACCAAGGTTACACCGGATGTATTGACGGTTCGGCCAAGGGTACTGTTGATAGCTGCATTAATGTTGCTGCCCAGTTCACGTTTTGGGTAAAGTACCCTGTATTCACGGATCCTGTCAAAGATGATAACCGTATCCATGATGGAGTATCCGATAATAGTAAGGATTGCTGCAATAAATGACTGGTCGATCTCCATACCGAACGGGAAAATCCCGTGGAACAAGGTGAATATTGTTATGATGATGAGTGAGTCATGGAAGAGTGATACCACACCACCAACCCCAAACTGCCAGTTTTTGAACCGGATGGCAATATAAACAAAGATAATAACGAGAGAGAAGAACACGGCCATTACAGCTTTCCAGATCAGTGAGTATGAGATAGTTGGATCGACACGTTGAGAACTGAGTTCGCCAACAATCTTTCCCGGGGTGTTTGCTTTAAAGTCGTTGTAGGTAAGGGGGACCTTATATAATCCTTTCACTCCTTCATAAAGCCGGATATTAACTATTGAATCTGCCTTTTCATTGCGTTCGTTGATCATAAATTTCGTTGTGATCTTCACCTGGTTTTGGGGACCGAAGGTTTTTACTTCCGGAGATTCACCAAATGTTTTGCGCAGGGATTCACGCACTTCGTTGGTTGATACATTCTGGTCGAACCGTACGATAAAGCTGTGACCACCTGTGAAATCAAGTCCCGGATCAAGTCCGCGTACGAAAATACTGATGACTCCAGGGATGATGATTGCAATGGATAGGATATACATTTTTTTACGCAACCCGATGAAATCGATGTTCATGTGCTGGAACAGGTTCATCGTATATTTATTTCCGAGTGTAATGGTCATGTTCCGGTCGAGCATGAATTCGAACACCAGTCGTGCAATAAAGATAGAGGAGAACAGTGACAGGAGTAAGCCGATGACCAATGTAGTGGCAAAACCCTGTACCGGACCTGATCCGAAGATGTACAACACAATACCTGTCAGGATGGTTGTAACGTGACCGTCGATGATGGCAGATAAAGCATGATGGAACCCGTCCTTGACCACAAGCCGCATGCCTTTTCCCGCTCGCATTTCTTCCCGCATTCGCTCATAGATGATAACGTTCGAGTCGACCGCCATAGCCAGGGTCAGAACAATACCGGCGATGCCGGGGAGTGTAAGCACTGCTCCGATGGAGGCAAGCACGCCAAATAGAAAGAAGACGTTGGCGAACAATGCAATATCAGCAACATGGCCTGCCCCATTATAATATAACGACATATAGAGCAATACCCCGATAAAAGCGATGATGAATGAGATCATCCCCGCATTGATCGATTCCTGGCCTAGTGATGGGCCAACAACTTCTTCGGCAACAATGCGTGCGGGGGCCGGTAATTTCCCTGCTTTGAGAATGTTTGCAAGGTCCTGTGCCTCTTCAACTGTCATACTGCCCCCGGTGATCTGTGAAGTTCCGTTGGGGATTTCACCCTGGACATTGGGATAGCTATAGATATATCCGTCGAGAACGATTGCAATCTGCTTGCCGATGTTGTCGCCGGTAAGACGTTTCCAAATTCTTGCACCTTCACCATTCATCGACATGGAGACTTCCACCTGGCCGGTTTGACTATAGTCCTGCTTGGCGCTGGTAATCACATCGCCGCTAAGCGCCGGAGAACCGTCGCGGGAAGTAACTTTGAGGGCAACAAGTTCCAGAACATCCTTGGCTGCTTCTTCACGGGGTTTTACAGTCCAGGCTAATTTCATGTCACGGGGGAACATGTTTTTTGTCAGACGCAGCAGGCTGTTGATACGTGCTGTGTCTTTAATAAATGCACGTCCGACGAGAGCTGTCTGGCCGGCAACATATTGTCCATCTTTGTTCTGGTAAATCGCCGGGTTCAGATAAGCAAAAAGGGGATTCTTTTTAGCATAATCTTCAAATGTTTCTTTCTGTTTATTGGCGGCTGAAGTTTTTGATGTATCCTTTCCAAGTTGTTTCAGCAGTGCATTTCCTTTGGAAGTATCAGGTTTAGCGGCATCTTTCGACCCTGTTTTAGCATTTGCAATTTCTTTTTTTGCCGGTTCATTCTTTGCTGACAATACCTGTTTTGATGCGATGGCTTTTGAAGCTGCCGCAGTATCGGATTTGATGGTGCTGTCTTTTCTGGTTGAATCCTGGTTAACCTCGAGAATAGCGGAGAGTTTTTTATTTGCTTCAGCAAAAAATGGCTGTAGTTCTGGAAATTGGTATGTTTCCCAGAATTCGAGCTGTGCAGTTCCCTGCAAGAGTTTGCGGACACGTTCAGGATCTTTGATCCCCGGCAATTCAATCAGGATACGGCCGGCAGTCTGCAACCGTTGAATGTTCGGCTGTACCACACCAAAACGGTCAATACGGGTTGTGAGGATATTGTATGTCCGGTCAATGGCGCCATTGCTCTCTTCACGGATTACCTTAATAACATCATCATTGGTGGAGTTGTAATTGATCTTGTCTTTCAGTTCGACTGTGTTGAAAATTGCAGCCAGCTTGGCTTTCGGATCGGTTTCCTTGAATGATTCAGCAAAAAGATCGACAAAATCGCGTGTGCTGGTTTTTTCTTTGTCAATTGCTTTTTGAAGCGCCTTCATAAAGGTGGGATCCTGATTGTAACCTGAAAGTGCGCGGATAACATCAGGTACCGAGACGGCCATGGTAACGTTCATACCACCTTTGAGGTCGAGACCAAGGTTGATCTCCCTTTCCCGCACGTCTTTCAAAGTATATTTTTTCAGAAGAATGTTAAATACGTTAACAGAGGCCATGGAATCATTGAAATATTCCAGGCGTGACTTCGAAATTGAGTCATAAAAGTATTCTTCTTTCAGGGGGTTTCCCTGGGCCATTTTTATAGCCATCGCTTTCACCTGTGGTGAGTTGGCGTACTTATCGGATTTGCCTGAATAATAGTAGCTGATGAAAGTGAACGACAACTGGAATAAACAAACCAAAACGAATAGGACCGCGAAAAATTTAACAACGCCTTTGTGCTGCATGAGTTTTGAATTTAAATGGATTGTATTTCTTAAGCCTTTTTTTGAGGGTGCAAATTTATAAAATTCCATGGAAAAAACCAACAGAATTATAAATCAAGATATAAATGAATCGAAACAAATACTCATTCAGGGTTTTACGGGGTTATTCATTTCAGCATACAATTTTTTTAGTAATTTTTGCCCTTTGTTTTTAAACCCGGCGGTTTCTTCATTCAATCGCCATTCGATCGAATCGGCCAGCTCTTTTTTCAGATCCGGTTCAACCTGTGATATTCTGTAAAGAATCTCCATGCAATGTATCTTGGCTGCCACTGCCTCGCCAGGCGATAACAACCAATCGAAACTGATTTTGATTAATTCTCCCAGTTGATCGTCCGAAGGAAGCGGAGAGCGTGCAAGCATCCGCATGGCATGCCGCTTCAGACCATCATGGTTGAACTTTGACAGCAAATCAACTATTTCATTAAGATGAGGAAGGATTAATCCGGGATGTTTTTCGGAAACGGTATCGACCACCCATGCTGCCCTGCGACTTACAGGTTCTTCGTTGCGGGTGAAAACCCGGAAAAGTTCTTCAAACAACTCCGGCTTCTGAAAAATAAGGTCAGCCACGAGGTCAGTGTTACGCCGCGACATCTCAATCATCAAAAAATCATCAAGGGTTGCTGGTTCGGTCATGGGGGTTATGGGTTGGAATTACAGGGGATGTGGGGATTAGGTGAACGGGTGAACGGGTGAACGGGTGAACGGGTAAATGGGTATATGTGTGGACAGGTGAATAGAAGTTTGATACATACTGCAAAAATATAAACTCTTCTGAATTCATGAATTTATCCTGTGGGGATATTTGTACATATTCAATGGTACGATGTGGATTATATTTTTCCAGGGCGTGCATCATGTACAAAACTTACAAATAACCCTTCCGATAACTTTTTTTCATCTAGGTCATTTATTATTAAATCAAATGATATAAATTTGCATTAATATTTAAAACCAAGTGATTTAGATTGACTTGTTATATGTAATCCGGGTAATGCAGATTCTAATTTATTCTGATGAAAAATAAATATATTGATCTTATTGAACAAACCTTCGACTTCCCTCAGGCAGAGTTTGAAGTGATCGACAATGAACTTTATTTTCATAAAGTTCCGCTGATGGACATCATCAAACAATACGGCACTCCGCTTAAAATCAGTTATCTGCCAAAAATAACCTCGCAAATTCAACGAGCTAAAATCTTGTTCAATGTCGCGATGGCCAAGGTGGATTATCAGGGAGATTACCACTATTGTTACTGCACCAAAAGTTCACAATTCAGTTTTGTGCTCGAAGAGGTGCTTAAAAATGATGTTCATCTTGAGACATCCTCTGCCTTTGATATCAATATCATTGAAGATCTTGCGGAACGTGGGTTGTTTTCAAAGGACCGCTATATCATCTGCAATGGCTTTAAGCGCCCAATGTATATTGAAAATATTGTGAATCTGGTAAACAATGGATTTTCCAATGTGATTCCCGTATTGGATAATTTGTTTGAACTGGAAAAGTACGAAGCAGATATAAATCACAAGATGACTATCGGGATTCGTATTGCATCAGAGGAGGAGCCCAAATTTGATTTTTACACTTCGCGGCTTGGTATCAGATACAATGATATTCTTCCATATTACCTCGAGAAGATCAAAAGCAATCCGAAATTTGAATTGAAAATGCTTCATTTTTTCATAAACACTGGAATCAAGGATAAAGCATATTACTGGAATGAGTTGACCAAGAGCGTCCAGGTATACTGTGACCTTAAAAAAATATGTCCTGAACTGACTATTTTAAATATCGGCGGCGGACTTCCTATTAAGAACTCACTCGATTTTGTATATGATTATGAGTATATGGCCGAAGAGATCATCGCACAGATCCAAAACATATGCGAACGTAATGGAATTGCCGAACCTGACATATTTACTGAGTTTGGATCCTTTACTGTTGGGGAAAGTGGCGCTGTTCTTTTTTCGATTATTGACCAGAAAAGACAAAATGACCGTGAAATCTGGAACATGATCGACAGTTCGTTCATGAGTACTCTTCCTGATACCTGGGCGATCAACCAGAAATTCATTCTGTTGGCTGTCAATAAATGGGATGTTGAATATGAACGTATCTTTCTCGGCGGACTGACATGCGACAGTGAAGATTTTTACAATGCAGAAGAGCATAGTAACGCAGTATTCCTGCCAAAATTCACGCAGGGCGAAGCACAATTTATAGGTATGTTTCATACGGGAGCTTACCAGGAAGCCATCGGAGGTTACGGAGGTATCCAGCATTGCCTCATCCCTGCCCCTAAACATGTATTGATAGATATTGATGAAGAAACTGAAGAAATCACAACAAAACTCTGGTCAAAAGAACAAAGTTTTAAATCCATGTTGAAAATTCTGGGGTATTGATTTCATCCAAAATAGAATAACCAGAAAGACGAAAATATATAAAATTGAATTGATGAATTTACCGTCTTTGGGTTTTGAAAATATTTTATCTGTAAGCACGTCCATATAGATACATGCAAATGATATTGTTAATTTTACAAAAAAAATAATCATGAAAAAGAATAAGAAATCCCTCCTGAAAGAGCAGGTAAAACACATTGATATCAAAGCAATCAACTCGACCGAGATCATCAACGCAATGCGCGATATGTCATTCACCTCAAGGGACACCGCCATTGCCGCTGATATTCTGAACATGATGGTTGGCGATAAAGGATGCACGATTTTTCTTACGCTTGCAGGTAGTACAAGCGCCGGGGGGTGCATGCAGGTTTACGTCGACATGGTGAAAAACAACATGATCGATGCCGTTGTAGCTACAGGAGCTTCCATTGTTGATATGGATTTTTTTGAAGCATTGGGATTCAAACATTACAAGGGCACACCTTATGCCGACGATACGGAACTTCGCAGGAATTATATCGACCGGATCTATGATACCTATATCGATGAGGAGGAATTGCAGCAATGTGATGCCACGATAAACAAAATCGCCAATTCCCTTGAGCCCAGGCCATATTCCTCGCGCGAATTCATCCGCGAAATGGGAAAATGGCTGGTTAAAAATTCAAAAAAGAAAGATTCACTCGTTCAGGTGTGTTATGAGCACAATGTACCTATTTTTTGCCCTGCATTTAGCGACAGCAGCGCAGGGTTCGGGTTGGTTAAGCATCAGTGGGACAACCCAAAGAAGCATGTTTCCATTGATTCGGTGAAAGATTTTCTTGAATTGACAAAAATCAAGATGGCCGCCAAGACTTCCGGACTTTTTATGATTGGGGGTGGTGTTCCGAAGAACTTTGTACAGGATACTGTTATTTGTGCAGAAGTTCTGGGCAAAGAAGTTCCAATGCACAAGTATGCTGTTCAGATTACTGTTGCTGATTCACGCGATGGCGCCTGCTCCAGTTCTACCCTGAAAGAGGCCGCCAGCTGGGGCAAGGTAGAAACGACATATGAAAAGATGGTTTATGCAGAAGCCACCAGCGTTCTTCCTTTGATTGCCAGTTACGTGTATCATAAGGGTGATTGGAAGAAACGAAAAAAATACGAATGGACGAAAATGTTGGATAAATAAAAACCATTTGCAACCATTTGTATCCATATGTAGAGACGCATCGCGATGCGTCTCTACATATGGGTACAATTGGTTATTTATAACGGATCCATTTCCACAATTCCTTGTAGCTTACCTTTTTGCCATACATAAGAATCCCGGTACGGTATATTTTTCCGGCAAGCCAGGTAGTGCCAAGGAACCCCAACAGGAGCAGTACCATTGATAAAATAACCTGTAAATAGGGCACTCCAAACGGAATACGAATCATCATTACCACCGGTGAGGTAAGCGGAAAGATTGAAAACCAAAATGATATAGGTCCATCAGGATCACGGATGATGTATTGGGCCATGATAATGGACAAAATCAATGGGATCGTAATTGGTAACATGAATTGCTGGGTGTCGGCCTCACTGTCTACTGCTCCGCCAATGGCGGCAAAAAGTGCCGCATACATCAGGTAGCCAACCAGAAAGAAGAATAGAAATGCCCCGATCATTACAGGAAAATTTACGGAATTAATTGCCTCCATAACACCTCCCATTTCTTCGGATGAGGAGCCCATTTGTTCAGTCAATGCCTTTGAAGCAGCCGGATTGATAGCCTTTTGCTGCTGTATAATTTGTTCTGTGGTTGATTTTTTTTCACCCTTCGTTGTCATGATGGTGGTTACAACAGTTACGATCCCAAAGGTAAGAACAACCCAAAGCAGGAACTGAGTAAGTCCCACTAGTCCAACCCCAATGATTTTGCCCATCATCAGTTGAAATGGCTTGACCGATGAAATAATAACCTCCACAATCCTGCTGGTCTTTTCTTCGATTACACCGCGCATCACCTGTGATCCAAACATGAAAATAAAGAAGTATATCAGGATTCCTGCAAACATCCCGAGTACCATGTTAATTTCGGTATAACTTTTTGATTCCTGCCCGTTCTCTCCGATTTTCATCGTGTTAATATCCACAGAGGTTTTAATGGAACGCAGGATTTCTTCCACTGAGACGGGATCTTTTTTATCAGTTTGCAGTTCACTGAGCCGGGCCTGTAGTTTCATGTCCTCGACCTGCTTGGTCATCACATTTCTTATATAGGATGTGACATTGATGCTCACACTTTTCTCAGAATAAAGGAGTGCATTTGTCGGGAGAGCCATTTCAGTTTTAGGAATATACAGCAAAGCATGATCTCCGCTTTTTATGAAATTAGCCTTGGCGCTCCCGATATCACTTTCAAGATAATGGAACTTGATATCATCCGAATCCTTAAATTTCTGATAAAAAATACCGGAGTCATCAAGCACGGCAACCGATTTGGTTTCGTTGGTGCGTGTTGCCAGGTACACCGGCACCACGATGGTAGCTGCCATCAGAAGCGGTCCGAGGATGGTCATGATTATAAAGGAACGTTTCCTGACGCGGGTAAGGTACTCACGCTGAATAATAAGGAAAATCTTTTTCATGTCAGCTTTGCGTTACTGGTTGTGAAGTTTGTTGCGTAACTGCCTGGATAAAAATGTCATTCATATGGGGAATCAATTCATTGATAGAATAGATTGTAACATAATCCAGCATTGCCCGGATCAGGTCGTTCGGCGTTGCATCAGCAGGCAGTTTAATATGTGCATGGCGGTGGTCGGCGTCGTGACTTTGCGCAAGAACCAGAAAAGCCGAAGGAAGGATACCTTGCAGTTCACCCTCAAAGGTGTTATAACTTACCTCAAACGTATTGGTTTTATATGTCTGTTTGATATTCCGCATTGTTCCGCTCAGGATCACCTTCGACCGGTCGATGAGGGCAATGTCGTCGCAAAGCTCCTCGACAGAAGCCATGTTGTGTGTTGAAAAGATAATGGTGGCTCCTTTTTCTTTTAACCCAATGATCTCTTCTTTAAGCAGGTTTGTGTTGATCGGGTCAAAACCGCTGAACGGTTCATCGAAGATCAGCAGCTTCGGCTCGTGGATGATGGTAACCAGAAATTGTATTTTTTGCTGCATCCCTTTTGAAAGTTCTTCTACTTTCCGGTTCCACCAGGTATTGATTTCGAATTTTTCAAACCAGTATTTCAATCGCTTGTGTGCCTCATGATTCGTTAACCCTTTAAGTTGGGCAAGATACATGGCCTGCTCCCCGACTGACATTTTTTTATATAAACCACGTTCCTCCGGCAGGTATCCGATGTAGGCGGTATCATTTGGCTGTAATTGTCGCCCCATGAAAATTAATTCTCCTTCGTCGGGGGCAATGATCTGGTTGATGATCCGGATAAGGGTCGTTTTACCGGCGCCGTTTGGTCCTAATAATCCGAAAATACTGCTTTCCGGGACATTGATACTTACTTTGTCTAAAGCTTTGTGATTTGCATACTGTTTTGAAACAGCATGTGCAGAAAAGAGATCCATGAATGTTGGTGTTATTGTTCAAATAAATCCTTCATCCGGGAAAAAATATTTTTATCATAAACTCCCGGACCAGGTTTGAAATTTTCAGATTTACCCAATTTTTCAAGAATGGTTTTTTCCTCTTTTGTCAGGATTTTTGGCGTCCAGATGATAATATTGATCATAAGGTCCCCTTTGCCTTCGTAACCATTCACACTGGGAAGGCCTTTGCTGCGTAAACGCAGTACCTTTCCACTCTGGGTGCCTGGTTCTATTTTGATTTTTACCTTACCGTCAATTGTAGGAATTTCAGCGCTGCTGCCTAAGGCTGCTTCTGAAAATGTGATGTAATGGTCGTACGACAAGTTGTTGCCATCACGCTCAAACATCTCGTGTTTTATTTCTTCGATCTGAATCAGGAGATCGCCTGCAATGCCACTGCGTGCTGCTGAATTTCCTTTGCCACTCATGGAAAGTTGCATTCCTTCCGACACACCGGCCGGGATCCTGATCGAAATAACCTCTTCTCCTTTTACAACACCATTGCCGGCACAATCAATGCATTTATCGGTGATGATCTGTCCTTCTCCGCCACAATTGGGGCAAACTGATGTGGTTTGCATCTGACCCAGAAAGGTTGAAGTAACCCTTGAAACATGCCCACTGCCGCGGCAGGTTGAACATGTGGAAAAAGAACTTCCTCCTTTGGCACCCGAGCCTTTGCAGGTATTGCAGGAAATGTACTTATTTACCTTGATTTTCTTCTCAACCCCGTGGGCAATTTCTTCTAAAGTCAGTTTTACCTTAACACGCAGGTTTGATCCCCGGTTTACAGTTTTACCTCTTTTGCCGCCGCCACCAAAAAACGAGTTGAATGGATCATTTCCACCTCCGCCGAAAATATCCCCGAAGTGGCTGAAAATATCATCCATGCTCATGCCGCCTCCGCCAAATCCTGAATAACCGCCGCCATTAGCCAGTCCTGCATGACCATACTGGTCGTACCGCTGTCTTTTGTTCTGATCGCTGAGAACCTCGTAAGCTTCGGCTGCCTCTTTGAATTTTTCTTCGGCCTCTTTTTTGCCAGGGTTCTTATCCGGGTGAAATTTAATGGCTTGCTTCCGGTATGCCTTTTTCAATTCTTCGGGCGTTGCATCTTTGCTGACCTCCAGGATTTCATAAAAATCTTTTTTCGTCATATTCTTTCTTTAGCTTCCAACGACCACTTTTGCATATCTGATTACCTTGCCGTTGAGGAGATAACCTTTTTCAATCTCATCGATGATTTTACCTTTCTGATCAGGTATAGCGGCAGGGGTATGGGTTATCGCTTCGTGAAAATCGGTGTCAAATTTCTCACCCGATGTCCTCATTGGCTCCAACCCTTGCTGATTCAACGTAGCAAGGAATTTATTATATATCAGGCTCACACCGTCCTTCAGCGCTTGTCCTGCATCAGAGGAAGCATCATAGGCTTTGATTGCACGTTCAAAGTCATCCAAAACGGGTAAAAGTTTTATAATAATTTCCGCTGAAGCATATTTACTGAGTTCGATTTTTTCTTTCAGCGTACGCTTGCGGAAGTTGTCAAAATCCGAATATAACCGGAGGTATTTCTCATTAAGTTCTGAATACTGCTCACTTCGATCAGGATCAGAATTCTTTACCGGGTCGGCAACTGGGTTCTCAGGAACGTTAGTATTTCCTGATGATTCCTGCTCTGCGATCGTATCCTGAGCCAGGTCTGTTTTATTGGTATTATCCATTTTTTCTTTCTCTTCCTTTTTTCTTTTCCCTATCATAATTTATAATATAACAGCGTAGGAATAAATTCGCTAGTTTGATATCAAAAAACTTGCCAGTTGATGATTAGCGACAAATTGTCAGCCATCGGTACGATGAATTTCTGCCCCCAGTTTTTGAAGCCGGATGTCAATTTCCTCGTAACCCCGATCAATCTGCTCAATGTTGTCGATGATGCTTTTTCCTTCGGCAGATAACGCCGCAATCAGCAGTGCGACGCCTGCCCGGATATCGGGTGATGACATGCGAATTCCCCTGAGTTGATATTGCCGGTTAAGCCCGATCACCGTCGCCCTGTGCGGATCGCAAAGAATTATTTTGGCTCCCATGTCAATGAGTTTATCAACAAAAAAGAGCCTGCTTTCAAACATCTTCTGATGTATGAGTACACTTCCCTTTGCCTGTGTGGCAATAACGAGGACAATGCTGATGAGGTCAGGTGTAAAACCAGGCCATGGCGCATCGGAAATTGTCATGATGGAACCATCCATGAATGTTTCTACTTCGTAGTGTTTCTGGGCTGGAATGTACAGATCATCATTTCTTTTTTCAATGCGGATACCCATGCGTTTGAAAACATCCGGAATCAGGCCAAGTTGCTGGTAATTCACATTTTTAATGGTGATCTCTGATGCTGTCATGGCGGCAAGGCCGATGAAGCTTCCTACTTCGATCATATCCGACAACAGCGTATGATCACAGCCATGCAGCGCTTCAACCCCGGTAATTGTCAGAAGGTTGGATCCGATACCCAGAATCTTTGCTCCCATCGACACCAGCATGAAACAAAGTTGAGAGATATATGGTTCACATGCTGCATTGAAAATAGTTGTGGTTCCCCGGGCCATGACTGCTGCCATCAGGATATTGGCTGTGCCTGTAACGGAGGCTTCATCCAACAACATGTAAGAACCTTTTAATTCAGGTGCTGTAAAACTGAAAACCTGTTCCTGCGGATGGTATTTAAAAGATGCCCCCAGTTTCTGTAATCCAATGAAATGGGTGTCAAGGCGCCGACGGCCGATTTTATCTCCCCCGGGGATATAAACAAACCCTTTGCCAAACCGGGCCAGCATTGGGCCGAGGATCATAATTGAACCTCTCAGGCTTCCGGCTTTTTCATGAAAATCAATGGTGCGAAGGTATTCGAAGTTTATCTCACTGGCTTCAAAGGTATAAGAGGCTTTTGCCGTTTTTTTTACCTTCACCCCAAGGGCAGCCAGCAGTTCAATAAGTTTCATTACATCCCTAATGTTCGGGATATTGTGGATGGTAACTTTTTCTGAGGTGAGGAGGCAGGCACAAATAACCTGTAACGCTTCATTTTTAGCGCCTTGTGGTGTGATTTCACCAGTTAATTTCTTTCCTCCGATGATTTCAAAGGAACTCATTGAGGTTTATTCCGCCCGCGTTGATTGTTGAAATTCTGCTTGGGAAATGCCTGTTGCTTGTTGAAATTCCTGTCAGTTCCCTGGCGGAATGGTTTCCTTTTCTGATTCTGGGCAAGAATATCGTTGGTGTGGGTAAAACGAAAATTCTGGTTTAGTTTAAGTTTGTCCCTGGATAATACATTCAAATGTTTTTCAATGAGTTCATCATTAACAGATTCCCGGTTCCAGTTCAGATATGATTTTTTCATATGATTGGCAATCGCATTGACCAATGCATCCTTTTCTACACCGTCTTCATATTCGGTTGCCTTTTCAATCATCAGGGCGATGTTTTTGCCATAATGTTTGAATTCTATTTCTTTATCATGGTAGGAGAGATGCTCTGGTTTTGTACTGAGCGACAGCGGAGGGGGAGGAGGGTAGGGTGCATCCACATCCAGTTTAAAGTCGGCAATGATGAATAAGTGATCCCACAGTTTATGTTTGTAATCGCCCGATTCTTTTACAGTCGGGTGCAACTGTGCCATTACATTCACGATAAATTTTGCAGCATTGTTACGTTTCTCACGGTCTTCAATTGTGCAACAATACTGGATCATGTGTTGAATATTCCGGCCATATTCCGGTATGAACATCAGCTCTCGCGTGGTGTTGTATTCCATTTGTTCGTTCACGGGTAATTTTTTGCAAAGATACAACAATATTTTATCTTGCCGGCACCTTGGATCATGGCGATTATCACCTTTTAATCGACAATTCATACCATTCAATAAAAATAAATGACATTTCAAACATTCCTTAAAAAAGAGTAATTTTATCAATATAAATTTGTTTCTGATTTATCTAGAGAACCAGATTTGACAAATATGAAATTGCCATAATTACAACGTAAATGCAAACCGTGAATGATAATTATGGGTATTCCATATGACCATTGAAATAGAAATTATTAACCTATGAAATTCTACAATGCGGTAATTATTGATGATGAGAAGAATATCCGTGAAGGGCTGACGCTTCTGCTAGGAGAGTATTGCCCTGAAATTAACGTATGCGGAACAGCTGCATCGGCTCGTGAAGGGCGTGATGTGTTGAATACAAGAGCTGTTGATATTATATTTCTTGATATTTCTATGCCGGGAGAAGATGGTTTTACATTTCTGAAGTCCATTCCCAGGGAGAATTTCGGGATCATTTTTATCACGGCTTATCAGGAATATGCGCTGAAAGCATTAAAAGCGAGTGCCATCGATTATTTGTTAAAACCGGTCAATGCGCTTGAACTGAGGGATGCAGTGACCAAAGCGGTCCGGTATTATGAATTGAGGCACAACAGTGTTGAAATTAGCAAGATCTATGAAGAATCGCTGGATAACCTACATGAACATATCCGTTCGGAAGATAAACAGATTTCAAAAATTACGGTAACCGAACAATTTGGCTTCAGGATGGTAACCGTCAGCGACCTTATGTATCTTCAGGCCGACAGCAACTATACAATCCTGCACTTGTCGGGACTGAATAAGATTGTCTCGACCCGGTCGCTTGGGGAATTTGAAAAAATCCTGGAGCATCCTGCATTTTTCAGGATCCACAAATCGACGATTATCAACATGAACTACCTGCAGGGATACTCAAGTTTCGAAGGGAGCTTTGCTGAACTGACTGACGGTACTCGGTTAAGTATTTCAAGGCGAAAGCTGAACGACTTCAGGGAGATTGTGAAACAATTCTCAAAATCATTGGAATGATGTGAGGAACCGGGTGTGTTTTATCTGTCTGATCCTATTGCTGAACGGCGTCATGCTTTCAGCTCAGAATCCTTATATACACCACTACACCACGCAGGATGGTCTTCCCTCCAATGTTGTTAATTATATTTATCAGGATAGTAAAAAATTCCTTTGGTTTGCAACCGATGCGGGTGTTTCACGGTATGATGGAACTACTTTCACGAATTTCAGGAAAAAAGACGGACTTGCCAGCAATGATGTGATTTGTATAAAACAGGATTCGTCGGGACGGATCTGGTTTTTTCATTTCAATGGTTCACTCAGCTTTTTTTTCCGGAATAAAATTTACAACGAATTAAATACCCCGCTTTTGAAATCAATGGAGGGCAAAGAATTCTATTTCGATTTCTTACAGGACAATGATTCAACCATCTATTTATTCAACAGGTTTTGCGAAATCATCGCCCTTGGCAAGCAGAGCACAATCCGGCGATATGATTTTCAAAACCAATTGTTACGTGATGTAACAGACGGTTTTAGAAATCCGTCAATAGTATATTTACGCCGGATAACAAAGTCGGCCGCGGGAGATTATCTTTTGTGGACGAGTTGCGGGCTGTTCAAGCAAAAAACCTTTTCGGACCGGCCCGTGTTGCTATCAAAAAAATACGGCAGTTATAGGGTCTATCCAGTGGATAAAAACACCCTTTTAATTGATTCGTATACGAATAAACTTTACAAATTCAGGGATGATCTGCTGATTGATTCCATCATGCTACCACTTTATTCCAGGAAATTTTTAAAATCAATTCTTGCAGACAAGGATGGTCTTTTATGGGTAGCAGACTATTTTAAAGGGGCATATTGCCTGAGGAGGGATACCGTTCTTTATCGTTTTGACATACAAAAACCCCAGATAATCCTTCGTGATCATGAGAACAACATCTGGATAGGTTCAATGACCGATGGAGTCTTTAAGATCAGCCCGTATCTTCTCACCCACCGCCACTATCCAGCCAGTTTTTTCCGGCATAAAGGAATCATCGGAATGTGTCCGGAAGGGTCGGGAGGGATTTGGCTTACCAGTGGAAGCCAAGTCAGTTTATTGAAGAACAACGAGTTTTATGATTTTGAAGTTGGAAAGAATAACGAGTTTATAAATTTTATTTCCCAGGTAAAAAACGGTTCCCTGCTCCTAGGAGAACGGGGAGCTGCATTTTATACCCTGGAAGGTGTCACATTGGATTACACAACAAAACGGGTGAAATACCTGAAATCAGGCAAAATCATTGAAGGGTTTAAAGACATTGCATTCAAAAGAAATGGCACGGAGATCAGTGCATTGTCAGTGGCTTCGTTATTCCTTTCTGATCAGGATAAAATGTTCAGCGCGAAAACAGTGATCAATCTTGGACAACGGGTCTATTCAATCTTTTATGATGTGAACGATAACCTTATTCTGAATGGCCGAAGGATGTTTTTATACCGCGAAAACCACCTTGTGCCACTCAGTTCATTATCCTGCTTCGACAATAAGATCATCGTAAACCACCTGGTTATTGGTAAAACAACTGAATTATTCAATGTTGAAGGTGACAGTATTTATCTTTTAAACAAGAAATCGTTTTATAATCTGTCAGATGCTTTTGGTGCTCCGATCGACCTGCAGGTAAGGAGTATCGTATATCACGAACCTGTCCTGTATTTGTCAACATCAGGGAATGTTTACCGGTGTGATAATCCCCTGGATGTGATTTCGGGCAGAAATGTACATCTTCGCCTTCTCGACATCAATTTCAGAAATATCCATAGTATACTGGTAAACAACGATTCGCTCTATATTGCAACCGACGATGGGTTGACGGTCATCCCGGAGGTGTTGATTGAACTAAAAACAACCATCCTTCCGATCCCCTACATTCGATCAGTATTCGCGAACGATCAGGAAAAAGACCAGGGAGACCAGGGTGTAATTATCAGAGGTCGCACGAAGATCGCTTTTTCATTTGGGTGCATCAACTATTCCTCAACCCCTGTGGTGTATGCTTATAAACTGGAAGGGTTGGATACCGCATGGACATTGAGCACTTCAGAAAATGTAGTATATCAGCATGTGCTCAGCGGGAATTATCAATTTAAACTCAAAGTGAGGAAACTTAACTCTGAATGGAGTGAAGTAATCGGATGCTCCATACAGATCAAGGCCTCGTTCTGGCGCCATCCGATGTTTTTTGCATTCCTGGCAATAATCGCCCTGTTGGGAATTACGATGATCATTATCCGGAGAAAGAATATTCAGATGAATCACCGGGAACTGGATCACCACCTGGTAACCCTTGAATTGAAAGCCCTTCAATCGATGATGAACCCGCATTTTATCTTCAATGCGCTCGGATCAATTCAAAATTTTTTGCTGCAGAACAAGACCGGCGAGGCAGGTATCTACCTTTCGCAATTTGCCAGGCTGATCAGGCAAAACATGAACGCCCTCAATGAGGCTATGATCAATCTCGAGGAGGAGGTTGACCGGTTAAAGAATTATCTTGATCTCGAACGGATGCGGATGGGAAATAAATTCGACTACCGGATTGAGATTGATGAAGGTTCTGACACAGATGAGGTGCTGATCCCCTCGATGATCATCCAGCCTTTTGTGGAAAATTCGATCTGGCATGGCATCGCCTTGCTGGAAGAGCCGGGCATGATCATAATTACATTCAGAATGCACGATGAAAAATCCCTGTCAGTTATTGTGGAAGATAACGGGATCGGGATAAAGAGGGCACAGACCTACCAGACAAAAGATGAAAAACATCTGAAACTCGGCATGGAGATGACCCTGAAACGGATTGAACTGCTTGGCAGAAAATACGGTGTAGATACCCGGGTTGAAATCTCAGAAGCCCTCCCCGGCCATGCAAACCCGGGCACCAGGGTCATCATGGTAGTGCCGATATCCTTTAGCAATCCCCGGAATTAGCCTGCAGCCTGTAACCGGCAGAAATATCCCGGAGCACCTGGCGAATTGACCGCCGCCAGTTTCCTATAACTCATTAAAACAACCGTTCAATCAAAAGAATATACCGTTGGCTCATTTGCATGGTATGGTCCTGACATTTTTCTTAATCTTGGATGGCCTTTGTATTGTGCTGGTTCTATGTATATAGCATTAGCGAAAAGGTCAACACGATAATTATAATTCTGTAAATGAATGATAACCTGATCGATCAGGTAAGACTTCCTATTTAAATCAATAATGTATGAAAGCAATTAGTAAGGCTGCATCAATGAAACAATTGAGTTTGTTTCTGATAATCATCATGTTTTGTTTGGCAATGTCAAATAATGCCACATCACAGGTAGCAATTCCTAACCCTGTGTGTGACGGAGATCCAATTAACCTGTTTTGCGATTTCCCTGAAGTTTGTAATAATCAGAATGCTATATTTCTTTGGCAGAATGATTTTGATTGGACATCATCACAAAAAGATCCTTCAATCCCGAGTACTGATATCAAAGGATACAAAACCGGCTATTTCTACCTGGATGTGAATTATTTTCCGCCCCAGGGAAGTTTATGGGCAGGATATGTTCACGTTACAGTTCAGCCGAAATGGGAAATAACAAGAATCGAAGTAATCTCCGGCACTTATGCGCCATGGGGTTCAAACCAATTTTTAAGCATTGATGCAATAGGAAATGTTGAAGTTTCTGAAAAAGATATTGTGACAGAGCAAAAAGCATTAGCAACAATGACATTAACTAAATGTCATAAGTCAGCTATAATGGATGCTGTTTCATTAAATGATTTTTTTAATTTATCTCAAAC
>CAIYES010000185.1 GCA_903925275.1 uncultured Bacteroidales bacterium | reverse complement strand
TGACTTTCTCGGTAGAAACTTTCTGGCTGTCGCTGCCTTTTCCTTTGATTACCGCAAAGACTGCGATAACTGCAACAACAGCAACCGCTGCAATGATGATCCATATTTTTTTCCTGGATTTTGCTGAGCTCATGTAAAGAGTATTTATTTTATTTAAGGATAAGGCTTTTACTGCTGTATCTGAATAGGATTGCCCATGTAGAAATCAAGAATAGTAGTCTTGAAAATAAAATCATATTTGGCCTGAAGCAGATCCGATTCAGCTTTCGTGAGGTCTTTTTTGCTATTGTTATAATCGAAGGATGTCATCATTCCAACATCAAATTTCTGCTGTGTATATTTAAAAGATTCCGACTGGGCATTAAGCCTTCCTAGAGCTGAGTTATATTTCTGAAGCGAGGCAACGGCATCAGCATAGGCTTGCTCAATGATCTTTCGTAAAGTTCTTTTCTCGATATCAAGATCCAGTTCGGCCTGGTTTTTCTGTATCTTGGCCTGGGTGATATTTGAACGGCCCTGCCACCCGTTAAAGATAGGGATGTTCAGGTTAAATCCAACACTCTGGTTATTATTGGTTTTAAGCTGGTCGCCGAAGGATTTCAGGCGGGTGGCATAATTTACCTGATATCCCAGTACCGTATCGCGGGAAACCTCGGTAATACCCATTTTATAAGATGTAATAGTAGGTGTAACATTGGGGTCGATTTCCCTGGCCGCACCTGAATAGCCGGTTCCCCAGGATCCGCTCACCGAAAGAGTAGGACTTATTATACCTCTTGCAATAGCAAGGCGTTTTTGTGCGGCCTCCACTCTCATTTCCGCACCCTTGATCTCGGGCCGTGTTTTTATTGCATGTTCAAAGATAATCTCTGGTGTTACAGGCTGTTTGGGGGCTTCCACTGCCTTAAGTTTGGGTTTTTCTATATGAAAATCTTTGGTCACAGGCAGATCGATCAGCTGCTCCAGCGAGAGGTAGGAGATATTCAGCTGGTTTGAGGTCTGCACCTGGGTAAGTTCCTCAGCGGATTTCTGTGCCTGAATATTTAGCAGATCACCCTTAGCTGATGAACCTGCATCCACCATTTTTTGCATACGCTCAACCTGTAATTTTGTAATGCGCAGCTGCTCAGTTGCCACGTCAAGTAGTTCAGAATTGAACAGAATATCAAGGTAGTACCCGGCCACTGACAATGAAATGCTGTTTTTAATTACATCCAGGTCATATTTGCTTGCAAGAACCAGAATCTGATTTTGTTTTACAGTATTCAGTTTCTGTAAACCGTTAAACAATACCATAGAGCTGGATACGTAAAAATTGTTTGACCTTACCGATGTTGTAGCAAAAGTATTGGTATACTGGTCAATGGTCTGACCGAAGTTCCAGTAATTTGATGCGCTCGCGTTCAGGTTCGGCAGCATCCCGAGTGCGCTTTGCATCAAGTAAGCTTTATTGGATTCAACTGACTGGATCTGCTTCTGTATATCCAGGTTATTCTCAAGGGCATAGTTTATACAGTCTTCCAGTGTCCAGATCTTCTGCGACCTGGCCTGAAATGATATCAATAACAAGAAGGCAAGTACAATAATGCCTGATGTAAAAATCTTTTTTACCCGCATCGAGTTTGGTTTTATTTGTTTCGCAAATTTCGGGATCGTCAAAATTAATCAATTTCCCATCAATGGAAAATTAAGACGAGAATTTGAGTCAAAGGTTACAGAAAAGGCTTTTTCATTGTAAAAAAAAATTCTAACTTTGCGGAGACAGAGAAAATCTCTATAGTTATTTACGATTTTCTTGTTATAGGATTTATACATATTGATTTTCATTATCTTAAATAAAGGATATGCGTAAAAAAATCTTTGCAGTTTTCAGCGTTGTAACGTTTTCGTGCCTGGTCCTTTTTTCCGGATGTACTTCTAAAAATGCAACAACTGGCACATTGACAGTTATGGTGGTAGATTATCTGACGAATGTTCCTATCCCCAACGAACTGGTTTATATTGCCACTAGTTATCAGAACCTGCAAAACCACATATGGGTTAATTCTCTCTATACTGATGCCAATGGTAAAGCTTTTTTTCGCGACCTCACACCTTTTGTGATGTATTATGATACGGAACATTGGGAAAACTACGGAGCCATACAGGTTTACGCGGGTATAGATCAGACCACAATCCTATATGTTAATACGCCGTTTGTGAAAAAATAGCATAAGTGCGACAGAAAATTTCTTAACATTGCAGCATTGATTCCTGACCAAACGATGAGAAGACATTTCCAGGCTATACTGAAATTATTTTACAGGACTCTTTTAGTAATTCCTTTATTTTTATTCTCTCCCGGGGTAAATTCTTTTGCATCAACCCAGGAAGGTGTGAACCTGAACGCAGCGAATGACAGTGTTTTCACTAAGGAGAAGATTGAGAAGAAAGCTGAAGGGTTCAACGCGGGGGACATGATCATGGAACATGTCACTGACAGTCACGAATGGCATATTTTAGAGATGGGTCATTTCAAACTGCTGATCCCACTACCAATTATTCTTTTTTACGACGGACAGCTTTATACCTTTTGTTCATCCAGGTTTCATAACGAAGAACGTTCTTACCAGGGCTTCAGTCTTCCTGAAGAGGGTCCTGAGAAAGGAAAGATTGTGAGATTGGGCGCTATTCCCGGAGGACCCGGAGTTTATGATTTTTCAATTACCAAGACCGTGCTCGCTATTTTTATCAGTGCCTTTCTTTTGCTGGTGATATTTATTTCGATAGCCAGATCCTATTCCCGCAACAGGAACAAGGCGCCAAAGGGAATGCAGTCCCTGCTTGAACCTTTGATACTTTTCATCCGCGACGATATTGCAAAAAGTTCGATAGGAGAGAAGAAGTATGAAAAATATATGCCGTATCTGCTTACCATTTTTTTCTTTATTTTCCTGAATAACATTCTTGGGCTTATACCAATTTTTCCGGGAGGGGCAAATGTTACAGGAAATATTGCTGTGACCATGGTCATGGCTGTTTTCACTTTTATCCTCACCACGGTAAGCGGGAACAAGCATTACTGGATTGATATTGTGAATACCCCGGGCGTTCCCTGGTGGCTGAAACTTCCTATACCTTTGATGCCCGTGGTTGAAATAATAGGTGTCATCACAAAACCCTTTGTACTGATGGTCCGACTCTTTGCCAATATGGCTGCGGGTCATATCATTACTCTGGGCTTTATAAGCCTGATTTTTATTTTCGGAGCGATGAACGTGGCTTTGGGCTATGGTGTTTCAGTTGGAGCGGTAGCATTCATGATCTTCATGAACCTGCTTGAGCTCCTGGTTGCTTTCATCCAGGCGTATGTTTTTACACTTTTATCGGCCTTGTATTTCGGATTGGCCACGATAGAACCGGAGCACCATTAGAAAATGGTGAAATGGTGAAATAGTGAAACACAAAAAAATTGTAAATTGTAAATCGTAATTCGTAAATCTAGTAGTAACCTTTAATACAAACATCATGACTCTTTTAGCAATTATTCTTCAGATCGCAGGCAATTTTGCCGCGATTGCAAAGATGGGAGCCGGTTTGGGTGCAGGGATCGCTGTAATCGGTGCCGGTATTGGTATCGGCAACATCGGTAGTAGCGCTCTCGAATCGATTGCCCGTCAGCCGGAAGCTGTAGGCGATATCCGTTCAAACATGATCATCGCCGCTGCTCTCGTCGAAGGAGTAGCATTTTTTGCTATCGTCGTTTGTCTGCTGATCCTGTTTATCTAGCAGCAACGTCAGGATTTTTACGGCATGACGGTTGGTCATGCCGTAAAAATCTTCATTCAAACAACAAAACGAACAACCTATGGAACTGATTACCCCCGGATTAGGTCTTATATTCTGGATGACCC
>CAIYES010000184.1 GCA_903925275.1 uncultured Bacteroidales bacterium | reverse complement strand
TGCGGTAGTGGATGGTTTTGAGATTTTCGACCATCCAGGCTTGGGTGCCAATTACGATGTAATGATAAACATTACCGTCAATATCAGAAACCGTAGTACTACCTGCAGTAAATGAAAACTCACTGCCATAAGAGGTAGCTATACCATTGGTGGCATAAGCCCTTAGAAAATAGATGGTTCCGGTAGTAAGTCCTGTAATGCTACTGGTAAAAGAACCGGAACCTGTTCCATCCGTGGTTTTACTGTTGTAAATTGTAGGGTTTTTAGTTGTTGCCCAGCATACCCCTTTAGATGTAATTGCAGAACCACCATTGGTTGCAATGTTGCCGCCACTGGTTGCTGTAGTATTGGTTAATGTTAATACCGTTTTTGTAGTTATAACAGGTGCTTCGGCTTCGGAATGCGTGGTAAAAATTAACTCTCCGCCGTATGAAGTTCCGATACTGTTTGTTGCATAAGCCTTTACATAATAAGTTGTTGCGAGAGATAATCCTGTCAGTGAGCTGGAAAATGTCCCGGTTCCTGATCCGTCATTTGTCTTGGAGTTGCTTATTGTCGGACTTTGTGTGGTTGCCCAGCACACACCCCGAGCGGTAACCTCAGAACCACTATCAGTCGTAATATTACCTCCACTTGCTGCAGTTGTAGCAGTGATCGCGGATATGTCGGTTGTAGTCAGTACGGGTAGCGCCAAAGCAGCAGTTGTAAATGTTGCCTGATTACTATAGGCAGTCTCCACTGAATTGGTAGCAAATGCCCTGATATAATAGGTTGTACCGGGATGTAACCAAAGCAGCGGAGTAATAAAGCTACCTGTTCCTGCCCCAGTATGGTTTGCCCCGAGTGAGGTCGTTGGATTTTGATTGATACTCAAGCAAACGCCTCTATCAGTGACAGTTGCACCACCGTCTGAGGTAACCTCCCCGCCACTGGTGGCCGAGTTAGAGGTAATATTCGATACTGGGGCAAGGGTAACAGTTGGAGCAACTGCCTCCTTTTTGCAATTGTTCAACAGCGTCAAAAGTAACACTGGAAGGAAAATAAAATAAACCAAGGTTGTGTTTTTCATGTGAATATCAATTTAAAGTTGTTCAAATATTATCATAATCATTTCAAACCATTCTCCTCATACTTCCAATGCCGGATGTATTCGCCCCATTTTCCCTCAATTTTTTTAATCGTTTCGTCGCTAAAATGATACTGAAAATTCTGGTAACCTTTTTCTGCTTCCAATTGATTCAACAAATCATCTCCGGTTGATTCAAAATTGGGAAGGTTAATTTTGGAATAAATTTTTTGTATCGTACCGAACGGATCTGCTTTTAATGCTTCATACGAGATTTCGACCAGGTTCCCTTCCGGAATAAGCTCCTTATCTTTCATATACTGTCCGATAAGATAGTTAAAGTGTTCAAAAACAATGTCATCCAACTCCTTATTCGAAATTTTCTGAACACTGTAATATTTCAGGATGGCCCTCTTCCACATGTTCCTGGCGGAATAATAGAGGTGGTATGGATTACGAAAGATATATATGAATTTCGCCTGTGGGAACATCTCCAGCAATACTTTGACCCTTTCAGTGTTCGGTGGGTTCTTTAAAATCAGTTGCTTCCCGTTGTTCCTGTAAGTAAGATATTTAAGCGTGTAGAGGTATTCCTTTTTCCAGCCTTTGAAATACTGTGGTTCCGTAAACTGGCGCGAACCGTTTAACCATTCACGCCAGCACCTGGGAAATATTAAACCCCAGTAGGCACTATAGGCCGAACCTTTATTCATCAGATAATCATCTTCTTCATCGGGGTCGGTAAGCAACAGGAGGTTATCGTGGAAAAATGGGTTTTTGACTTTAAAAATAGTCAACAAACTTTGAAATACAGGTTGCATCTTCTTACCAAAAAGCAGGTTTGTATTTGGGAACAGGGCATCGTAATAGTTTAGATAACCAAACCGTTTGTCGCTCACCATTAACTTCTGCAAAAGTGTGGTACCACTTCTGTAATGTCCTATGATAAAAATTGG
>CAIYES010000183.1 GCA_903925275.1 uncultured Bacteroidales bacterium | reverse complement strand
GTAATAAATGGTAATCTGGGTGACATGGGATATTTTACTGTTTTTAATAAAGTATATGCTTTTGAAAATGCTGCATATAATACTGAAGTTGGTAAAATTTCGCCTATTGTTCGGACACAATATGGGTATCACCTTATCAAAGTAACAGATAAACGTAAATCTGATGTAAAGGGTACATTTCAAGAAAACAAAGCATCATTGCAGGAAAAACTTTTAGTAGATCCAAGATGTGTATTGCTAATAAACTAAAAACATATTTGACGTTGTGCAACCCTGCGGCCACTATTATCAATGACTTCAGACTCCAGAACCAAATATCAACAAAAAATCCTCAAAATGAAACGATTAATCTCATTAACCATCACAATTCTTATCAGCAATCTGATATTGAGCGCTCAAATCGTACTGGAACACACCTATCCTGTACCACCTGATCAGACATTTCCAGGTATTTGCCGTTTGGAAAAAGGAGGAGAAAAATGGTTTATTCCCGATGTGGATAATCATCGAATTGACTTATATAACCTTGACTATACACTATATAAAACAATCAATATCCCTACCCAGCCAAATCAATATTATGGAGTTATGTTTATTTCTGATAAGCTTTTTGACCTGGATGATGCCTTGGAATTTATGGTAGTAGATTTTTACCAGACAAGAGTGATGGTTTATAAAGAGGATGGATCGATATTATTTGCAGAAGGAGATTCTGCAAATCCGGCAAAAGTTGCCTATGGTGAACCTATAATTAACACTACCGGCGGGACTAAGATGGTAATTGGCGTATAATCGCTTGCTACCGGAATAAATATCAGTAAAATCTACGACCTGCCGGGAAACCTTCTTAGCGCTCAGGCTAAATCACATCAATCGAACTTTGAACGGATTATATCAGACATATTTCCCAATCCAAATACCGGACGAATGAGAATTGATTACCAATTGCTGCAGGGAGAATCACAGGGATGGATTTCATTCTATAATTTACAGGGTAAGCTGGTTAGATCATTTAAGGCGGAGGGCCAATCAGGCTATCTTGAAGTTGATAATTCAGACCTGCCTTCCGGAACCTATTTATACCAGATCAGCACAGGGAAGAACAGCTCGGAACCGAAGAAAATGATCTTAATCCGGTAAACTTGATACCACGTTATCCTCTCTTGGACAGACCTAAAATAGCTGAATAGCTAATCAAAAAGCCCGGATAGGACGTACATGCTCTCCTTCATCGCACTTACAGGCGTAGCCCTGGTAGCCATCGTTAAATGCATCCCA
This sequence comes from uncultured Bacteroidales bacterium, assembly GCA_903925275.1. GTDB lineage: Bacteria > Bacteroidota > Bacteroidia > Bacteroidales > FEN-979 > CAIVAT01. Next base: position 440 of record CAIYES010000183.1, on the reverse strand, counting down.
ACTCAGTTCGTCAAGAAACGATATGCCATCAATCACAGAAACATGGATCTTCGTTCCAAATTCCACCTTTGCCTGGGTTTTCCCGCGAATAATTGGCCGGACATGTGGCTGATGAATGCTCACAATACGATCCTCAACACTATGGGAACAAGAGTTATACATTTGCTTTTACTGATCATACAAAGTGTTGATCACCATCAGGTATTTGAGATACTTTGGTGTCAGGGGCATTGTCGGATGATTATCCAGAAGTTTTTCAATCGAACTCAGATTACGCTTGAGAAACCTAAGTTGACTACCCTAATTAGTCAAATAAATAAAATGAATTGTCGAGTAGGCCGGGGCATTTCAGCCCCAGCCTCTCACAGAACCGTACTTGATAGTCTCCCATCATACGGCTCTTCATAACAATCTTATGGTAACCAGCCATATTCCCAATG
>CAIYES010000182.1 GCA_903925275.1 uncultured Bacteroidales bacterium | reverse complement strand
CCAATCATTATTACTAATCCCTTTTGTGATTTTAATTCTACTCCCGTTTGCCAGTTGAACGGTATCTCCATCCGCCATGTACTTTGCAGGGATCACCAGTACATTCTTTTTTTCGTTGACAATGATGTTGGCCTGAAGCTGGGTGTTATAGAAAAGGTTCCCAGGCACCTGGTCAAAGACTGCTTCGAGGATAAACGACTGTTCCTTATCATCGAAGGCGGGATAAATCTTGCTGATACGGGCATTGAATGTTTTCAGCTTGTCTGTATTCAGAGATACGATTACTTTGTTATTTACCCTGATCTGTTTGATGTCTTCTTCAGCAACAAATAGTTTAATAATCGGGTTACCTCCGCCTATTTTGGCAATGGTTTCACCTCTTCGCACATATTCCCCCTGGTTTTTATACACAAACATGATAATACCGTTGAAATTGGAAGTCAGAATAAAGTCTTTATTATTCCTCTTCTGGATAGATAGTTGATTGGAGGCATTTTTTTCGTTCAGGGCCAAATTGTTTTGCAGATCGGAAAGGGATTGTTCCAGTATGGATAAATTTCTCTTTGAACTTTCAAACTGAAGAGATGCCTTTTCATATTCGGACTGTGAAACGGCCCGGGTTTTTACCAGGTTTGCGTACCGCTGATAATTTGCTTCATCGGTTGAGAGTGTAAGTTTTGCCTGTTCGATCTGGAGTTTCAGTTGCGTTACCTGGGGTGAATTGGCATCATTTCTGTCCCTTGCATCCGTATAATTTGAGAGGGCTGTTTCGTACTGAGCCGATTGTACTTCGTTTGATAATTCATACAACGGCATTCCCTGGTGAACATGGTTCCCTTCCTTTACCATTGACTTGTTCAGATATGCATCCGTACCGGCTGTTAGAAGGTATTCATTCGAATCGATGATATATCCGCTGGCAAAAACAGCATCAATAATATTTTTTTTTACCGGATAGGTTTTTTCTTTATGCGAACAGGCGACTCCAAGAATTAATAGGATTGTCCATAGGAATATGTTTGGCTTCATAATTATTGTTTTATTGCCTTGAAATAATGGTTGAATAGTTCGAATACATAACAGAAAGTGCATTCAGCCAGGCATTTTCAGCATTTAAATAATCCTGCGATATTTTAAAAAAATCATCCAGACTCATCACACCCTCTTTCAGTTTTTGATCTGCTGATTGCTGGTTTTCGGAATACAGCCTGAAATTTTCCTTGCTGGTTTGGGCAATCATCCAGCTTTGTTTGAATTGGTAGAGCAACAGATTGTCATTAATTGCAGTTTTCCTTTTATTTTCTTCAAGTTCGTATTGTGCCTTCTCGTATTCGATCTTTGCAGTCTTTACCTTGCTCCTGCTGGAAAAACCATTAAATATAGGGACTTGAATATTTATTCCCATATAGCTATTCTCAAGCCAATCATTGTTACCAAACGTCATTCCGAAATTGTTCCGGTATTGCTGTGCGCCTATATAGGAATTGAAAGCAAGTTTTGGTAAAAATGCTGCTCTCTGCTCTGTGATTTTATAATCATACCCCTTCAATTGATTTTCAGTAACAGCGATGTTTTTATCCTGCATCAGGTTCTGCATGGTTGCCGGAATGTCGTTCTGTTCGCTCAAAGCTATTTCGCTTAATTGCAACCCACTGGTTATATTCAATCCGCATAAAATTTTCAGAGAAACCTTGCATTGTTCAAGCAGGGTCTCGGTGTTCATGATCTGTTGGCTGATATTGTTCCGGTTGATCTCCGACTGGTTGGCCGTTATGGTATT
>CAIYES010000181.1 GCA_903925275.1 uncultured Bacteroidales bacterium | reverse complement strand
TCTTCTACAGATTCAACAACTATGTCGCCCCGATGGGGCTCTGGAAATGGTTCATTTTTCTCCTGCTACAAAGATATCACCCCTATGGGGTTCTAAGATTGCAGTGATTTTTCATTTTCATTTCACCAAGTCGATTTCAATTTCAAATGTAATCCCCCAGATTTTCCTCTTGATCCTAAGCTGCCTGTTGGTTACGGTCATTTATAATAATCCCAATTTTCAGATAATTATTGTTAATTTGCAATTCGAACAACGAACACAGCGATTTCATAAGGCAGAAGGACTGAATAATCCCCATTAACCCGCAGGGCAAATAATCCCTCAGCATATACGCCGGATACGATAAAGTTAATTCCGTTGATTTGCTGGTTGCCAAACAATCTATAGTTGAACAAACCTAAACTCATCCCATGAATATCCGTATTTTCCTTTGCCTCTTTCTTATACCAATCCTGCTGGTCACAGCCTGCAAAAAAACAGAAACGGTATATTATCATGAAACGGCAAAAACGCTTTTGATCATTTCCGATAATGATCCCGGCAGCGACATTATCATCGGTATTTTAGGGGCAGTAAGGGCTGCATATCCCGATGTGCAGATACAATATTTTAAGGCTAAAGCATTTGATGTTTTTGAAGGATCATATCTGCTGTCGGTGGCGATGATGAATTATCCGAAAGGAACCTATGTTGCCGGTATTGTTGAACCCGGTGCATCGAGCAAACGCATCATATACCAGGCGGATAATAAATTTATCCTGGCTCCCGACAACATGCTCTCTACCCGTATTCTGAACAACTATCCTTCGGTACAATGTTACTTCATCGAAAATCCGCAGGTGCTGGGAGGCGCACTTCCCGGCGATCTGTCATTTGAAGAATTCTATAAGCGGGCTATTCTTTCCATGCTTTCAGGAACACCAGTCTCAGGTTTCGGACCGGATTGCGCCAATCCTCAAAAATTTGAGGTGCAGGATCCTGAAATCTTGGGAGATACAATAAAAGGGGAGGTTTTATTTACGGATAACTTTGGCAACTGCAGTACCAACATTCCGGCCGACCTGATGACAAATACCCCAATCGGTACGGTGCTGAAGCTCACATGTGATACTACCCTTTTGGTTATCACCATGGGAGAATCCTATTCCTCGGTTCCGGTAGGCGATAATGTATGTTTTATCAACAGTTCAAAACGACTGGAACTGGCTGTCAATTATGGAAATTTTTCAGGCAAATATGCGATTGGGGCGACTTCAAAGATCACGTTGAGGAAACAATAAGCATCATCGTTAGCGCGATGCTGCCTGGAATCAAATGCATGGCAGCATCATGCATCTCATGTCAGGTCACTTTTCCGCGGCTGAATCCAAGCAGGATCCGTAAATAAACGCTGAAACAGGGTTTGTAAGCAGGGTAACCCTGAAGATTTACCGGATAGTATTGCATGGTGACCCCGGGTTCCAGCGCAAAAATATCTGAAAGCGGAAGGCCGACGCCGCCTCCGATGGCCAACCCATAACCTATTGCATATTGGCTTGTGTTGAACACCTGGCTGTTGGAATTAGGAATGTATCCATTGCTTCCATAGACGTTGATAAGGTTATATTCCTGGCCTTCCACGACCATTACTGATTTCCTCACATGGGAATAGCACATGATTATCCCGCCATTCACAAAGAAATATATCTTCGATTTGGTAAGGAACGACCGCTGAAATCCAATGTCAAGCATGGCTCTATCTTCTCTGCCTGCGACCGGTATCTGGCGGATATCAGGAAGCGTAAGATAATCTGTCGGATCCACCTGCATGGTCACTACATCTTCGGCTTTTAACTGGGCGTAATTGGCTTGCAGGAAGATCCCGTTTTTACGGTTAAAGTTGAACCGGAGATATACCCCCGCCGTAATGGCGACCTGATAATGCATGTTGGTGGGATAGCCCAGAACAACCACTGTATCTGCAGCATCCAGGGCTAATTTTATCTCACGATACCAATATATATTTGACATCACAAACTCAACACTGTTGATGTTTTCCGGGGTGCCGTTGTAAAAGTTTGCCGAATATTTATTTGCGAAATAGCCACCGAAGTTGATGCCACAGGTCCACCTGCTCACCGAGTCCTTCTCCTCCTGATAGTCTGCCCATGGATCCTCTTTCCCGTTCTTCATCTTTTCCTTCACATTGGAGCCGGGCCCCTTTTCCTGGGCGGAAGAAGGCAGGGCATACATACATAGCGTCAGCGCGAATAAAATTGAAATTGACCGGATATGCTTCATCGTTCGTAGATAGATTACACTGCGGCAAAAGTACTAATTTTGAAGTTCATTTCACTGTTTCGGCATGCCGGTATCCCGCTGCCTCGTCATTAAAAAATCTGGTTGGCAAAGACAAATGCGGGTCGCGTCCCTACAATTCTATGGTGTATGTATAGGCAACCGGTTTCTCCTCCTCCTGCTTCTCTGGTTCCTTCTTTTCGGCTGAGGTATATGTGATCCTTACCCCGGGAGGGAGCTTGAAGTTGATGGCTGTTTTGGTTGTCAATTTAACCCTTACCCCTCTGTTTTTTACCTTTTCGAACCGGAGCAATCCCACAACCCGCATGGCCTCTTCATCGCATCCATAACCCAATCCTTTCAGCACTCGAGGATGTTGAACAACTCCGGTGTCGTGAATGTCATATTCAACCACAACGACACCTTCCACATTGGCTTCAAGGGCAGCCTGCGGATAGCGTACGTTCTCGGCGATAAAATTTTTGAAAGCCTCAGTTCCACCCGGGTATTTAGGCATATTGAGAAAATGTCTCTTTTTTTGATGTTCGGCCATTTTACAATTTTGAAGCTTCGCTTTTTGTTTCAACAGGTTCAACAATTTTTTTGGTCAGAAAAGCGCCAAGCAATTGCCCCAGGCCACCGGTGCCTCCATCTCCGCTTGTAACAAGTGTATCCGGTACAACCTTTACATTTCCCGAAGCGAGTTTTTCGGCAATCTGAACAGCGATAACGCCCTCTTGTCCGATAGCCTGCCGTTGTTTTTCATATGCTTCAGCCGTTGCTGTTCCTTCGGCAAGAATCGCAACACCTTTTGCCTTCCCGATCGATTCAATACCCGATGCTTCGCCCGCTTTTTCCAGCCGGGTTGACTCTCCCTTGCCTTCGGCCTCTTTGATGGCTTTCTGTTTGCGGTTTTCTGCAATTTTCACCTCTATCTCCGATTGGACGAGATCCACCTGCTTGTCGGCTTCTGCCGTGGTTTTGGCCATCGCGATGCGGGTTTGCTGTGCTTTCTGCTGTTCAACATACATCGCCTGTTCCTGCTGGGCAATAATACGTTCCGTTTGCGTTTTCATCAGGTTTTCGGGTAACTGGATCTGGCAGATCAGGACAGATACCAGTTCAACATGGTATTTTTCCAGTTCCCTGCGTGCCCTGTCTTCAGCTTTTTGTTGTTCTTCATGGCGATTTTGCATAAAGTTCATGGCTGAAGTTGCCGAGGCCTGGTTGCGGAAACTCGAATCGATCATGGGGTGGATCACATGTTCGATAAGGTTCTGGATAGAGCCGATCTTGGCAACCATATAGGGCGCCTGGTCGGGACGAACCCTGATGACTACTTTTACCGACACGCTGATTTCAAAACCATCATGTGATACAACCTTCAACGGATCAAAGCGGGTTTCCTGTGCTTCATCCCAATCGATGGTGATGTTGGTGGTATCAACAATATAGGCAATATAGGCGCGGCGGTTCAGATAATAAATCCCCGGACCGGCCACCTCCTGCTGAATCCCCCGGTAGCCTTTTGGAACGACATATCTTTCAATCCCGACATCAATACGGGTTTCAGCATTTTGAGTTTCAATGACATTCACATCAGGCGGGACATCGGCTTTTTCAGCTTCGGCAACTTTTTTTGCAATTTCATGGATGTGGGGTGGTTCCATTCCGACATTCGACACAACCACAGCAACCTGTCCCCGTTCAATAACCGCAACGCTGTCAAGTTCGACACTGAACATCAGCGAATTAATATAATATGTGCCGGGTTTGAGCACGTCGAACTGTGGGCCGCGCTGTCCGCCATTTTCAAGAAATTTAGTAACATCCTGATAATTGTTATGACCGCTGATGGGTTTGGCGACAAATTCGGTTTCCGGCAATGGTTGCCCGTCTCTTGCGACAACAATTCCTACCTTCTGATCAGGGATGATGATAGTTTCCTTAATTTCAACCCTGAAAAGATCAGTATTTACGCGGTATTTTCCGGGTAATAAAATTGAAACCTGGGGTCCTTTTTCACCATTGTTGTTTAAAAATGCTTCGCCATCTTCATAGTTGCTGTGTCCGTCAACTGTTCTGGCCAGCAAACGCCCTCCGCTGATCTGTTTACCATCCTGTGAGGTTACAATACCGATTTGTCCCTTATCGATAACGGTGACATTTACACTTTTCACTTTGAATAAAAGCGGGTTAATACGGTAGTTTCCCGGAGGCAATGTTTTTATCTGGGGACCCTTTTCGCCGCCATTTTTCAGAAATGCGTCTCCATCCTGGTAAAGATCACAATTCACAACTTTTCCGAAGATGCGTCCCGGAGGAATGGGAGCTCCATCGATGGATTCAATGATGCCAACCTGGTTTTCACCGATGATGGTCACCGGCTCAATTCTTACCGAAAAAAGCAGGGGATTTATACGATATATCCCGGGAGGCAGGAATTGTATCTGGGTGCCTTTTTCACCCCCGTTTTTAAGGAATAGTTCACCATCCTGGAATAAATTGCAGTCAACCGATTTTGCAAAAATTTTCCCTGATGGCACGGGATTACCGTCAACAGAGATCACCACACCGATTTCATCTTTGCCAATTACTGTAAACTCCTGCTTCTTGGTTTTGTAAATGAAAGGGATCAGCAAATACAAACCCGGCCCCTTGGCCCTGGCCTGTATGCCTATTTCATTGCTCATGGCAAAAACGCGGTCCTTCGGCATCTCCTTGCCGAACCAACGGCGTTCCAGCACATTGATCTCTTTCCCGCCAACAATCAGGATTGAACTGTAAATAAAGATAAAAATAAATGTTGCAACCAAAATTATGGCCGCTAACAATAAAACAGAAGAGATTGCCATTGTGATTATTTTTTATTCAAAATTAATGAATTATTTCCAATGAGTAGTGCACATTTCACTATTTTCAAACAACCCCGTTTTTTTCCGGAGTGCATAAATTTTATGCGCCTCACTCTCCGCTGCTTCGCTGCCACACTGCCAGAGAATATCCTTGACAAAGGTTTATCGCTGTCGTATCTTTGTAAAAAAACAAGATGAAAAGGTTGATATTTTTCTTGTTGGTGACCACGATTTCCCTTTCCGCTTTCAGCGTAAATCCAGTCACAGTGATATATCCCAACGGGGGTGAAAATCTGACGATCGGGTGCCCTTATGCAATCCAGTGGGTAACAGCCAACACTACCGGCCCGGTTAAAATCGAGTTGTACAAAAACAATGCATTTTGTCTGACCATCTGTAGCCAGGTGCCTGCTGGTATGACTACCTATACCTGGATCCCGCCCATCAGCCTGGTACCGGCCAGTACATACAAAGTAAAGATCACAAGCCTTACAAGTGCGTCCGGTTTTGATTTCAGTGATGGCAATTTTTTAATAAGCCAGGGAACCATTATCGTTGTGTCGCCCAATGGCGGAGAAACCTGGCAAAAGGGATCCACCCACCAGATTTTATGGTCAGACAATATTTGTGACAATGTTCGCATTGAACTTTGGAAAAGTGGCGTGTTTAATTCTGTTATCGCTCCTTCAGTACCTTCGAATGGCATATTTTCATGGGCAATTCCGGCTACGAATACGCTTATCCCGGGAAGTGATTATAAAATCAAGATCATAAGTATCATCGCCAATTCTGCCACTGTTAGCCAGGTTTATGACTTCAGTGACAATAATTTTTCAATTTCTCAGGGTAATTTCATATTGGTCACATCGCCCAATGGCGGAGAATTTTGGGTTAAAGGAACAACCCGGATCATTCAATGGCAGGATAACATTACCTGGAATGTGAGAATCGAATTATGGAAAGGCGGGGCCTATTGCGCGCTGATTAATGCCTCTGCCCCGAGCAATGGTTCCTGTTACTGGGCCATTCCGTATACTTTGTCATCGGGAAATGATTATAAGGTCAGGATTTCAGCCTTGAATACTGCGGGGTCACCGCTTTTCGATTTCAGCGACAATAATTTTTCCATCACAGGAACCACTCCAACGCCCGCAATCACTCCGTTTGATGTTGTCAACATCTACCCAAATCCAGGCAACAACCTGCTCCATGTAAAGTTTCAGGGGGAAGCAGATTTCCCGTTGATGATTGATATTCTGAATTTCGATGGGGATTTGATGTTGCACCAGTTAATAGATGCCGTTACAGCGAACGAAACAATTGAATTGAATGTATCAGGTTTGCCCGGCGGGAACTACCTTGTGGTTGTAAGGAAAGATAATACAATCCTCTCCCGGAGTAATGTAATGCTTCGGCATTAAAAGTTTTTGTCGCCTTCCATTTTATTTCAATGTCTGCCCGGTTGTCCTTGTTGCATTGAACCATGCTGCGATTCGCGTTGTTTTTTGATATCCTCCAGGACAAGGAGATATTTGCTGTATTTTACGGTATCACGCAAAAGATTTTTAACCTTGTCATCACGGTTCTTCATCATAAATGTGATGACTTTTGCATTATTTTCTGCATGATATTTTTGTATATCGTCCATAAACTGAATGAAAATGATGGCAAGGGTGTCTTTCTGGCCTTTGGTCAGATTGAGTTTCGGGGCAATGTGATCGACAAACATCTTTGTGCGATCCTCCGGCGAAATGGCTGTCTGAGGCGCTTCCTGCGCATTGGCAGCCAGGAAACAAACAAGGAGGAATGCAAAAAACAGGATATTTTTTTTCATAATTATCAACTGATTTACAAAGATATATTTTTATTCAATGGACAATTTTGCAATTTTGCAATTCCAATTCAAGTAATTGCTGAACCTGATCGGAAAACCATAATGTCGGCCTTCTGAAAAAGAGTTTTCAGAGTGGACTCATCTTTACAAATAAAACTATGAAAAAATTCATTTATGCTCTTGCTGCGTTGATTGTCATCAATTTAAGCCCGGGTATTTTCACGGTGTCGGGAAGTGAAACAGCAGGTACGGCGATCCAGAAACCCAAATCCCCACCTAAGCCGAAAGCCCCAAAGAAGGCTCCAAAACCTAAAGAGCCTAAAAAACCAAAGGAACCCAAACAACCAAAGCCTCCCAGGAAACACAAAGGTCCACCCAAACCACCGTGGGTGAAATAAAGTTAATAGGATATTTTATCGGTTTTTTCAGTCCATTCCCTGAAGAGTTCAGCCGACTTGGGATGGTCGACCTGCATGAAGGCAATTCTCCGTTTTGATGGATGGAGGTCAAGTTCTTCGTAAATGTGGTTATCTTTAAACCCAATGGCTTCAGCCTGATGCCGGGTGGCCACATAATAAACAGATTGGATATTGGCCCAATAGATCGCTGAGAGACACATCGGACAGGGTTCGCAGGTGGTATAAAGCACAGCCCCGGAAAGATCAAAATTGCTGATGTTCTTACATGCATCACGGATTGCTACGATTTCGGCATGTGCGGTTGGATCATTCTGTGAACTTACCTGGTTTCCACCCTTTCCGATGATCTTGCCATCCATGAGTATCACCGCGCCAAAGGGGCCTCCAATATTATTTCTAACGGAATTAAAAGCCTGATCAAATGCTTCATTAAAAGACGTTTCAGTAGTTTCCATAGAAGATTACTTATCCGACACCCCGTCAGGGTAGGATACCCTGACGGGGTGGGGAGTATACCGACAAATTTAACAGGTAAAACAACGCAAAATACAAATTCGGGAAGATCCAACTCATTTTTTCATGATGGTACGGTCAATTCTCATGCTTTATCTCTAAATTTGACACTCGAGATTTATCCTATATTCAATACAACCTTGGCCGGAAAATTTAATCTAGTTTCACTCCCCAGACTTGTTCGATTCGCAGTTGAAGAAATCAGGAATGGCAGATTTATGGGCATTCCCGGCAATTTGTTCTTTTATCCGGAGCCAAAGGATCCCTTTCGTTTCTACCGGTATGGCCGGTTGATGGAATCACCCATCGGAGCAGCAGCAGGTCCCCATACCCAACTATCAATAAATATCATCGCGGCATGGCTGTGCGGTGCAAGGTATATTGAATTGAAGACCATCCAAACCCTCGACGAACTTGAAGTATCCAAGCCCTGCATCGACATGCAGGATGAGGGCTATAATTGCGAGTGGTCGCAGGAGTTGAAAATACATGAGTCATTTACAGAATATCTGAATGCCTGGATTCTCATCCATATCCTGCACAGGGAACTTGGTTTCGCCGGAACATGCGGAACATTGTTTAACATGAGTGTTGGCTACAACCTTGAAGGGATCATGAATGACAATGTTCAATGGTTTTTCGACCGGATGGACGATTGTAGTTCAGAACTGGAAAGTGCGAAAAATTCCATCCGTGCCTTCTACCCGGCTATTGATACGATTGACATCCCGTCGCTGATCTCGGATCACGTCACCCTCAGCACCATGCACGGGTGTCCTCCCGATGAGATTGAAAAAATCGGACTTTACCTGATCAGAGATAAGAAATTGCACACAACCATCAAGTTGAATCCTACCCTGCTTGGCGCCGATGAACTGCACAGCATACTCAACACTAAACTGGGTTTTGCTACTGTGGTGCCCGACACGGCGTTTGAACATGATCTTAAGTACCCCGATGCCCTGAAAATCGTGGAAAGGCTCATGACTGTCTCTGCTGAAAACGGACTGCAATTTGGCGTAAAACTTACCAATACGCTTGAAAGCATTAACAATAAAGCGATTTTCAGTCCATCGGAAAGCATGATGTATTTGAGTGGACGTGCGCTGCATCCTGTCAGCATCAACCTCGCCAGAAAGCTGCAAAATGATATGAAAGGCCAGCTTGATATATCCTTTTCAGGAGGGGTTGACTGCTTCAACATTGGCGATGTCATTGCCTCAGGCATGAAACCGGTAACGGTTTGCAGCGACCTGCTGAAACCCGGCGGGTATGGCCGGTTGTGTCAATACATCGGGAACCTCCGCAAGGAATTTACTTTGAAGAATGCAGACACTATTGATGAATATGTTCTGGGGGTTGCCGGATTGCCGGTCAGTTCGACTGCCCAGGTTACAACCGCCGCTTTGCATAACCTGAACAGCTATGCACACCGTGTAGCTGAAAATCCCGCCTACCAAAAGAGGGCGCTGTCGGATCAATCAATTAAAACCACCCGACACCTGGGCTGGTTTGATTGCATCCATGCACCTTGCTCCGATACCTGCCCCACAAATCAGGAAATCCCGGAATATATGCATCACACCTCACAGGGCGATATTCCAGCTGCATATAACACCATCTTCAGAACCAACCCGTTTCCCACGGTAACCGGCATGGTTTGTGACCATTTGTGCCAGTTGAAATGTACCAGGATCAATTATGATGAAGCAATTCACATCCGCGAAATCAAGCGGTTTGTGGCGGAAAATCCCCCACCCCCAGCGTTTCATATGCCAGAGGAGGGGAGCCGTGGGAGGAGCCCTGTAAGAGTCGCCATAATCGGCGCCGGCCCCGCCGGTTTATCCTGTGCATGGTTCCTGCGCCAGGCAGGATTTGAGGTGGATGTTTTTGAACAGAAGAACCTTGCCGGGGGGATGGTATCGGCTGCCATTCCATCGTTCCGGCTTACCGATAAAGCCATTGAAACCGATATCCGGCGAATTCTGGCATCAGGGGTTCACCTTCATGAAAACCATCCGATAGACCAGGCAGGATTTAATGACCTGATGAGCGATTATGATGCAGTGTTCCTGGCGGCAGGGGCTCAGCAATCGGTGAAACCGGAGATCGAAGGAGTGGAATCTCCAGGGGTGATCGATCCGCTGGAGTTTTTATCTGGTGTTAAACAAAACAATAAACACGTATTGGGCAACCGGGTAGTGATCATCGGTGGAGGGAACACCGCCATGGATGCGGCACGAACTGCTTACAGACTGGTGGGTGAAAAGGGCAGCGTAACCATTGCCTACCGCCGTACCATCAGTGAGATGCCGGCCGACCGGGGAGAGATCGAAGCGGTAAGGAATGAAGGGATCAACATCATTGAACTCATCAGCCCAAAACGTATTTGCACAGTCGACGGCCACGTAAGTTCCCTTGTTTGCGAGCGAAATATTCTTGCGTTGAAAGGAAAGGATGGCAGGGCCATTCCCGTTGCCATCCCTGATTCGGAATTTGAAATCTTATGCGACACCATTATCCCTGCCATTGGTCAGCAATTGGCCATCGATTTCCTGGAACAGGACAAACTCAGAACTGATCCCGGCCATTACAGAACCCAAATTCCGGGATTATTCATCGGAGGCGATGCTTTGAGGGGTGCCTCCACGGCCATCAATGCGATTGCCGACGGACGCAAGGCTGCCATAGAGATCATTGCGGATATCCTACCCCCGTCGCATGTCCTCACTGCAGGGGAGGAGGGCATGGGAAAAGTGCTTCCGTCCCGATCCAAAGTCAAGGATTTCGAATTCAATGACCTGCTGCGGCGTAAAGCAACCAGAGAATACGGGCATAGCCCGGCCGAAATACCATTCGATCAACGACGCAATTTTAAGCTGGTTATCCCTTCCCTGACTGCAAAGGATGCTCAAACAGAGGCTTCGCGTTGTTTGCTTTGTGATGAAATCTGCAATGTTTGCGCCACAGTTTGCCCCAACCTGGCTAATTTCGCTTTTTCGATCGAACCGGTGAGTTATAATCTGCAGAAGGCAGTATTAATGGAAGATGGTTCAACAAACTTAATAAATGATGTGATATTCAAGGTTGATCAGCCATTTCAAATCCTGAATATCCGGGATCTGTGCAATGAATGTGGCAACTGTACCACATTTTGTCCAACCAGCGGAAGGCCTTTTGCCGATAAACCTGGGTTATGCCTTTCGGTGAAAACGTTGAATGAAGAGGGCACCGGTTTTTTCCTGAGTAAACTTCCGGAAAAGCAGGTATTGATCTATAAGGAGAAGGATAACATCAGAACCCTGAGTTTAACCGGAGACAGGTATATCTATGAAACAAACCAGGTACAGGCTGTTATCCGCCCTGACGATTTCAGCCTCATTGAGGTCAGATTTCTTACACCCTGTGTCAGGGAGGTCCGCTTTTCATTTGCAGCGGAGATGAGCATTGTCATGAAAGGTGCCTTGCAGCTAACCCTGTAGGGTCGGTAAACTTGATTTTTTCATATTGTTAATTAAAGACTCCCCGGCATCAATTCCATACAGCAAATGAAACGGAAAAGATCCGGCAAATCATAAATCGTAAATCCTCACTATATGATCCCAATCATCGACCACATCACCAATCCCGGTATTTTAAAGAAAGCCATTGACCGTTATCGTCAGAAGGGCATTATCCTGCCGACTTTCTCACAGATGCAAAACCCGGAGCTGATCCCGGAAAACATTATAGATAAATTGAAGAACATTGGTTTGTGGGACCTTCATCCCCTCAATTTGTTCCGGCTGACATGGAAAAATGAACCAAAAGCTTTTGGTGGTTTATACGGGGCTCCGAATTTCATTGAGCTTCCAAAGGCGCTCACCGGTGTTGACGCCCGCATTCTTGTGATGCTCGGCAAATGGTTCCCGACCGGGGCGCACAAGGTAGGCGCAGCATACGGATGCCTGGCCCCATCCATCATCACCGGCGGTTTCGACCCCACCTACCATAAAGCTGTGTGGCCATCCACCGGAAACTATTGCCGTGGCGGGGCGTTCGATTCCTACCTCATGGATGTTACAGCAGTGGCCATCCTCCCGGAAGAGATGAGCCGTGAACGTTTTGCATGGCTCAAAGAGATCGGAGCCGAAGTGATCGCCACCCCGGGATGCGAGTCGAATGTAAAGGAGATCTATGACAAATGCTGGGAGATCCGCCGTACACGCGAGGATTGCATGATCTTTAACCAGTTTGAGGAGTTTGGCAACTCTTGCTGGCATTATGAGGTCACTGGTCATGCCATTGAAGAGGCTTTCAGGATCGCTGGCGGGAAGAGCGCGCAATTTGCAGCCTATATTTCTGCTACCGGTTCGGCGGGGACCATTGCCGCCGGTGATTACCTGCGGACCAGGTTCCCCTTTATCAAAGTAGTAGCTTCGGAAGCATTGCAATGTCCTACATTGCTGCATAACGGTTTTGGCGGCCACAGGATCGAAGGGATCGGCGACAAACATGTTCCCTGGATACACAATGTCAGGAATACCGATGTGGTGACAGCCATCGATGATGAAGATTGCATGCGTCTTTTGCGTCTTTTCAACGAAAAGGAGGGTCATGAATATCTGGCAGCAAGCGGAATCGATGTGGAACTTATTTCCCTGCTTGACACAATTGGTATTTCCGGCATCGGGAACATCATATCGGCCATCAAGACAGCAAAACATTTTGAATTCACCTGTGAGGATATTTTGATCACCATCGCTACTGATTCAGCGCAAATGTACGGGTCGAGGCTGGAAGAGCTTGCTGCAGAGCGTGGCCCCTATTCATTGCTGCAGGCAGCCCGGGATCACGAAAAATGTATGATGGGAACATCTCCGGCATATATGAAAGAACTTGGGTATAACGACAGAAAGGCGATCCATAACCTGAAATATTTTACCTGGATAGAACAGCAGGGCAAAGATGTGGAGGATCTTCGCCGGTTATGGAACGACCGGCATATCTGGCCGCAGATATTCAGCCAGCCTGCCCGTTGGGATGAACTGATCAATGAGTTCAATGAGCAGACAGGACTGTTAAAATAAATGTTTTCAGTTGGCTTTAACCAACTGCTATATGCTGACTGAAAAAGAAAGTAATATTTCACAGATTTCAGGAAAATGGCTGAAAAATTTCACTTTGAATGCATTGATTGTCAGGCGGAATATCCGGGGGATAAGATCATCTACCTTTGTCCGGCATGTGACAGGAGCAACCAACCCGATTTGCCTCCCAAGGGGGTATTAAAAACCATCTATGAATATGCCGGGATCATTAGCAGGCACACTACTGAGAAGCTTTTTCAGTCTTTGATGGAAGATCATTTCGTACCGTTGCTTCCAATATCAGGTAACAGGTTCTGGCCAAACCTGAGAATTGGCAATACTCCGCTTTACCGTATTGATCATCGATTATGGTTGGAAAAGGATGACCCGGATTTCGGACTATACCTGAAGGATGATTCTCAAAATCCTACCTTTTCGTTCAAGGATCGCGCCTCTGCTCTTGTTTCGGCATGGGCGGGCGAAAACAATATCGGAACGCTGATTGCTGCCTCCACTGGCAATGCAGGCTCTTCCCTTGCAGGGATCTGTGCCGCCCAGGGGCAACGGGCAATCATTGTTGTTCCGGCTGCAGCACCACTTGCAAAACTCACGCAAATCCTGATGTACGGCGCTACCCTGATCCCGGTTAAAGGCACCTATGATGATGCGTTTGATCTGAGTATTAAATTAACCCGAAAATATGGCTGGTACAACCGGAATACTGCTTACAATCCACTGACCATCGAGGGAAAAAAGACAGTTTCGTTCGAACTTTTTATGCAACTTGGTCACAAGGTTCCCGACCGCATTTTTATCCCGGTGGGAGATGGCGTTATCTTTTCCGGTGTTTGCAAGGGGTTTGAAGATCTGCTGAAACTTGGGATTATCGAACGTATGCCATTATTAGTTGCCGTTCAGGCTCAGGGAAGCAAAAACCTGATCAATAACCTGGATCGCGAAGCATTCGTCTCATCCGCCTCCAGGACAATCGCCGATTCGATTTCTGTGGATGTTCCGCGTTGTTACCATATGACTGCTAATTATATCAAAGAATATGACGGGGAATATATTTCAGTTTCTGATCAGGAAATATTGCTGGCATCGCAGCAACTTGCCCGGTCCACCGGAATTTTTTGTGAACCCGCTGCTGCTGCTGCCTTTGCCGGCATGATGAAATACCGGCGCGGAGGGTTGATTCTTCCCGGATCAATAAATGTGGTGTTGCTTACCGGAAGCGGGCTGAAAGACCTTTCGGCGGTTCAGACATCCATAAAGATACCCGAGCCGGTTGAGCCGGATATTCATGTGGTTGAACGTATGATGAAGGATTATCCAGCTGTTGATGCTATACATAAAACGGGATAAGTTAGTACTTTCAAAATGAGTAACAGCGTTGCCGCGAAGTGGCTAAATATCAATAACCGTGGGAGAAACCCTCGGTTTAGCATGGTGAAAAACCACAGCCCAGAAGGGGTTGAATATTTCGATACAAATGATGAGATTTAACCCCTTCGGGGCTGATTTGGTAATCGTTATAATTATCATGGGCAATGCCCATGGTTATTCAGATTTAGCTCTTTCAGAGCTATAGTGAGTATGGCCGGTCTATCGTTAATCAATATGCTTAAATCAAAATGCATAAATTTATCCCGTTCATAGTATATTAATAAGGGCAAACCAACTAAAAACCAATATTAAAATTTGAAAACCATGAAAAAAACAGTCATTACCAGTCTTATAGCTACATCAATTGTTAGCTTGATATTTGTGCTGATGTCTTTCAAATCGGGCTCCGGTGAGGAAAGTCTGATTCTTGTCCGGACTTTCGAGTCCGTAAATTCCATGTATGCATCCAAAATTATTATTTCGGACGGGAACGAGATTCTTAAAATGACCGAACTTGAAGTTATGAGACCGAAAACACAAGAGAATAATGTGCTGAAAATTGCCTCAGCCTTAAAGGAGCTAAAAAACAAGGGATACACCCTGATAACATCAAGCAGTGGAGGAAGCGATGCATTCACCATTACGGACTATGTGTTTGAGAAAAGATAAAAAATGCTTATCAAACAAATTTATACATGGTTGCATTTACCCTGAATCACCGGAAAATTGAGTACACCGGAGACGAAAGCCTGACGTTGCTGCATTATCTGCGGGAGACAGCAGGAATTACATCCGTCAAAGACGGTTGCTCGGGCCAGGCGGCCTGTGGTGCCTGCATGGTTGAGCTCAATGGTAAAGCAAAATTATCCTGTACCCGGAAGATGAAATTCTTGGATGGTGCCCAGGTCATAACCATGGAGGGCATTCCTGGGGAAGTGCGCGACGTCATTGCCATGGCATACATTGAAAAAGGTGCAGTGCAGTGCGGGTTTTGCACTCCGGGGTTGATTATGCGCACAAAAGTGTTGTTTCAGGAAAATCCCAATCCTAACCGGGAACAGATCAAAAAAGCAATCAACCTGAACCTTTGCCGGTGTACAGGCTATGTGAAAATTGTCGATGCCATCGAAACCGCACTGAAAAACCTTCGCGAACCTTCTTCACCGACACTTATCTCACAAAGCGAATACACCGGACAGCCGCAAACAATACAGGAAATTTCATTGTTAGCCACCGGACCAGGTCCTTCACAAGGGGAAAAACATCCGGCAGCAGCAGCCACTGTGCATGGTTCTGCCAACATTGAAGATAATCCCTTCGTGTTACCGGCAGGAATCGGTGAATCGCTGGCAAAATATGAAGCGTATGAAACCGCTATAGGGAAACGTGAATTTATCAATGATATGCAGGTCAATGGGATGTTGCACGGTGCCCTTCGATTCAGTGATCATCCACGTGCCAGGGTTGTTTCAATTGACATTTCGGAGGCATTAAAAGCAGATGGGGTGGTCAGGATTTTCACAGCATCCGATATTCCCGGAGAGCGTTTTACCGGACTTATTTTCAATGATTGGCCGTTGATGATCTCCCCGGGGGAAATTACACGGTACATCGGCGATGTTATCGCGGGAGTGGTGGCAGTTGATGAAAATCGGGCACGCAGGGCTGCAAAGTTGATCCGGGTTGAATATGAAGTACTTGAGCCTGTATCGGACACAAAATCGGCCCTTACACCAGGTTCGGCTCAGGTACATCCCGGGAAATCAAACCTCCTGGAAAAATGCGTGGTTCGCAGGGGGGATCCTGTTGGTGAAGTTTTTAACCATTCAACTTATCTGACCTCTGGGATTTATGAAACACAGCGCATTGAACACGCTTTCCTGGAAACCGAGGCTGCACTGGCGCTACCGGCTGAAAAAGGAATCCATCTCTACAGCCAGGGACAAGGCATCTATGTCGATCAGCGGCAGGTGGCTTCATTGCTTGGACTGGATGAAGACCAGGTACGTGTAACCCTGGTGCCATGTGGCGGAGGCTTCGGGGGGCGCGAGGATATGACTGTTCAGGGGCATGCGTCCCTTTTTGCTTTTCTCCTTCAACAACCGGTGAAGCTGCACCTCTCGCGGGAAGAATCGATCGCGATGCACCCCAAGCGTCATCCAGTATGGATGGATATTTCGCTGGCCTGTGATGACAAGGGTATCCTTACGGCATTGCAACTGAACGCAATCGGCGATACCGGCGCATATGCCTCGGTAGGCACCAAGGTGATGGAGCGCGTGGCAGGCCATGCCTGTGGCGGATATCATATTACTTCGGTGGATGTTGAATCACTGACTGTTTACACCAACAACATCCCGTCGGGGGCCATGCGTGGCTTTGGCGCCAACCAGGTTGCCTTTGCTTTGGAAAGCTGCATCGACGAACTGTGCACAAAAGGTAATTTCGACCGTTGGAAATTCCGGTTCGACAATGCCCTTGAGAATGGTAAAATGACTGCAACCGGCCAGGTATTGGTAGCAGGTGTGGGTGTTAAAGCCTGTCTTCTTGCTCTGAAGGATCATTTTTATGCAGCAAAATATGCAGGGTTGGCCTGCGGAATAAAGAACTCGGGTGTCGGGAACGGGATGACCGATTTTTGCGATGTCAGGATTACCGTTTTACCGGCAGGCAGGGTGCGCATTGAGCATGGCTGGACAGAGATGGGACAGGGAGTGCAAAACATGGCCATCCAGACACTTCACCAGGAGACCGGTATTGATGTATCATTGATCGATGTTGTGGTTGATACGATTGCAGGCTTACCTACGGGCATGACAACATCTTCGCGGGCTACTGCCTTGCTTGGAAATGCGATCATTGATGCTTCCAAAGCAATTTGCAGGGATATTGAACAAATCAGGGCTTTACAGGCTGATCACAATCCGGATAACATACTGAAAGTATCCTTCTTAGAAAAACAACCGGTTCGTCGGGATGTCCTGAAAGGATTGAGTGGAAAGATATATCCCGGAAAATATTATTGCGATTGGACCACCAAACCCGGTGCAGATGTTGAGAAAGTTGTCACCCATTATTCGTATGGATATGCAGCTCAACTTGTCGTACTCGATGAAAAAGGTGAAATTGAAAAGGTTTATGCTGCCCATGATGCAGGTAAGATCATGAATCCTATGTTGTTTGAGGGACAGATCCAGGGAGCGGTGCACATGGGTCTGGGCTATGCCCTTACCGAAGATCTGCCGATGAATAAGAGCCGGCTGGTTAGCGCGAACTTATCCGATTGCGGAGTCTTGAATGCCCAACATACACCGGAAATCGAAGTAATAGGAGTTGAGGTGGCCGACCCCGTTGGCCCATACGGAGCCAAAGGCATCGGTGAGATCGGGTTGGTTCCAACCGCCGCTGCTGTAGCCAATGCCTTGTTTCAATTTGACGGCATCCGGCGGAAACGGTTGCCAATGAAAAGATAAATGTCATCCTGATCAGGTTTTTTCCAGTTTGCCGGTTCGCGGTAATAATTTTTCGGCGAAGTGATCTTTACATCTGTCAGTAATTTTTTCATGGCGTAAAGCATTCTCACTACCTTTGGAATAGATTTTATGCCCTATGATCCTTTTAAAGCATGGCACTTTCATCGACTGGCAAACCCTTGAATTCCTGAAAACGGATATCCTGGTAGAACCCGGGGTTAATGGTACTTTCCGGTTATCACGCGATTCTGGCCTTTCTCCGGGATTAAACCCCCTCACCCCCAGCCCCTCTCCCGGTTCAAACCCCCTCACCCCCAGCCCCTCTCCCGGAGGGAGAGGGGAGGCTCCAGAGCAAAGCATGGAAAGGATAATCGACTGTACCGGGAAATTCATTACCAAATCCTTTGCCAACGGGCATCACCATGCATACTCGGCACTGGCACGCGGGATGCCGGCGCCAAAAAAAAATCCTGAAAATTTCCGGGAAATCCTTCAGTATATCTGGTGGAATCTTGACAAGTCGCTTGATCTTGATATAATCCGGTGCTGCGCTCTGGTCACGGCGATGGCTTGCGCAAAGCGGGGAGTCACCTTCGTTATCGATCATCATGCTTCGCCTTTTGCCGTTGAAGACAGCCTCCGTACTATTGCAGCAGCTTTTGATGAAGTCGGGGTCGGACACCTTTTGTGCTATGAAATCTCCGATCGTGATGGGTTGGATATTGCGGCAAAAGGACTTACAGAGACAGCCGGGTATCTATCAAAACGACAAGGACTTGTAGGGTTGCACGCATCGTTCACAGTTGGGGAACATACGCTGAAGCAGGCGGTTGACCTTGCCGTCCGGACAAATTCCGGGATTCACATTCACGTTGCTGAGGATAAATCCGACGAAGAACAGTGTGTTGAACAATACCATCAACGTGTTGTCGAACGCCTGGGGGATGCCGGGGCCTTGCAATTTCCGAAAACAATTCTGGCTCATTGCCTGCATCTCAATAGCCACGAACGTGGGCTGATCGAAGGCTCACCAGCCTGGGTAGTACAGAACATGGAAAGCAACCTGAATAATTCGGTCGGGCTCTTTAACTCGAAAAATCTTGGAAAAAGGATCATGTTCGGTACCGATGGCATGCACAGCGACATGCTGCGCAGCGCCAGATCAGCCTTTTTTGCCGGTCACGATTTCGACACTATTGATTATGGCGAAACCTACCGTCGTTTCAGGAATGTCCACCACTATCTTCATTCAAATGGTTTTGAAGGTGATAGCGACAATAACCTGGTTGTGTTTGACTATGATACGCCAACCCCATTTAACCGGGATAATTTTTTTGGTCATTTTCTTTTTGGCATTGAGTCCGGGCAGGTAACCCATGTGATCTCACAGGGAAGACTAATCGTGAAGGATGGAAAAATCGTAACGGTGGATGAAAAAGCAATCATCGATGAATCCATTTTACAGGCAAAACGACTCTGGCAACGCATGGGTAAATGAATCACCTTCTGATAATAAATGGCACCCTCGTCACGGCTGAAACAAGCCGGAGGGAAGATCTATCCGTTGAAGATGGCGTCATAACGGTGCGTGGGATCCTTGATCCTGATTTATTTCCCGGCTCCCGGGTGATCGATGCTTCCGGAAAATATGTCATCCCCGGAGGATTTGACCCGCATGTGCATTTTGCGTTACCAACACCTGCAGGGAATTCATGCGACGATTTCCGGTCGGGGAGCATGGCAGCCCTGGCCGGTGGAACGACTTTTTTTATGGACTTTGTTACCCCCATTCGCGGACAGTCGCTGATGGAAGCTTTACGCTCAAGGCGGAATGAAGCTGCCTCAAGCCTTACCGGGTATGGGCTTCACATGGGTATCAGCGAATGGAATCCGGAGATTGAGGCTGAGATCATTCCATGCATTGAAAAAGAAGGGATCACTTCGTTCAAGGCCTACCTGGCCTATCGCGAATCTATCGGCATCAGCCTGGATGAATTACAACAACTCATGCACACCGTGGGACCGGCCGGAGGATTGGTAATGGTACACTGCGAAGACGGGGAAATGATCACCAGGTTACAGCAGGAGTTCCTTCACAACCACAAGTCACGGGCCTATTACCACGCATTGTCGCATCCGTCGGAGACTGAAATCCGTGCCATCGAAAAGGTTATCGGATTATCGGTTAAGACAAACTGCCCGGTGTACATCGTGCATACGTCGACCATGCAGGGCACCGATGCCATTGCTGCGGCAAAGAGAGATGGGATCAGGGTTTTTGGCGAAACCTGCCCGCACTACCTCTTGCTGGATGATTCTGTTTATGATGCCCGGCGTGACAACCTTGAGGTGATGCCTTACATCGTATCCCCGCCCATACGCCGAAAAACTGATCAGCAGCGGCTCTGGAAGGGGCTGTCGGATGCCACGATCGATGTGGTGGCTACAGACCATTGCCCTTTTAATCTGAACGGACAGAAAGACCAGGGATTAAATGATTTTACCAAAATCCCCAATGGTGCCGGCAGTATTGAACATCGTATGAGTTTGCTTTACACTTATGGCGTGTTGACCAATAAGATCACGATAAACCAGTTTGTGAACCTGATCTCTGCCCGTCCGGCGGAAATCTTTGGATTCGGCCACCGGAAAGGCAAGCTGCTTCCCGGGTACGATGGTGACATCGTGATCTGGGATCCAGAATACACAGGCACTATCTCAGTGAATAATCATGTTCAAAACTGTGATTCAGAAATCTACGAAGGCTTTCATATCCATGGACGTCCTGAAACCGTGATCCTAAACGGGAAAATCGTTAATCAGAATTTATAAAACCCTGTTTCTCCCCCGTTGTTCCAGATTCCTGAGTACATCCGCCGGATTTTGAAACCGGTTCGTAAGGATCATCGCAGCAATGATGTAGGGCTTGAACCCTGCCTGTTTGTAAAGAGGTATGCGATAACGTTCAAACACGGTTGCTGCCACTTCTCCCTCCTTGCATGAAACTCCTGAAATATCGGCTGGAAGGCAATGCAGGTATAATGCATTCCCGTTTTTGGTGAGTTTCATCTTTTCTTCGGTGCATTCCCAGTTTTTATAACGGGCATTGTTGGCCAGGCACTCCTGCTCCAGCCCTTTCAGGCCAGGATGATCGTTGTTGCGGAGGAGCTTGGTGCGCTGCTGCATTACATTGAATGGGGCCCAGCTTTTCGGGTAAACAATATCGGCATCCGTGAATGCCTCTTCCATGGAATTGACCAAACGGAAATTACCGCCATGCTCAGTTGCCTGCTTCCCTGCCAATTCAACCACTTCGGGGATGAGCCCGTAACCTTCGGGGAAGGCAAGATCAACCTGCATGCCAAGCCGGGTCATGAGTCCGATGATGCCCTGCGGAACCGAGAGCGGCTTGCCGTAGCTCGGGGAATAGGCCCAGGTCATGGCGATTTTTTTGCCTTTTAAACTTTCCAGCGAACCGAAAACCGATTTCAGATGTAACAAATCAGCCATACTCTGGGTAGGATGGTCAATGTCGCATTGCAGATTGATAATCCCCGGGCGTTGAGGCAATACCCCATCGGCAAAGGCTTCGTCGAGGGCGGTGCCTACCTCGCGCATGAAGGCATTTCCGGCTCCAAGGAACATATCGTCACGGATGCCGATGATGTCGCTCAAAAAGGATATCATGGCAGAGGTTTCGCGCACGGTTTCACCATGGGCGATCTGTGATTTGCCTTCATCAAGATCCTGGACGGCAAGACCAAGCAGGTTGGCAGCGGAGGCAAATGAAAAACGGGTACGCGTGGAATTATCCCGAAACTGGGAGATAGCAAGTCCGGAGTCGAAACAGCGCGAAGAGATATTCTGGTCGCGGAGCAATTTCAGATCTTCTGCTACGGTTAATATGGTACCGAGGTCTTCAAGGCTCTTTTCCCAGGTGAGGAGGAAATCTTTGCCATACAGTCCGGAAGATAATGCTCCGGCTTTTGTCCTCAGATTGTTGATTGATTGATTCATAAGTTTGATTGTTTCAATCGGGGAGCATCTATTTCATTACTCCGATAAATAATAAGCCAGTGCAGCATAAAACGCCGAAGCAGCCACCAGATCACTCACCGGCACTTTTTCGTTGGGTGCATGGGCCAGTACCTCATTGCCGGGACCAAAACCAATGCATGGAATTTTGTAGTAACCGTTAATGGTAACGCCATTCGTGGAGAAGGTCCATTTGTCGGTAAGGGGCTCCTTGCCGAAAATACCGGCGAATGCCTCCTGCGCCCTGATCACCAGAGGATGATCTTCTTCGATTTTCCAGGTAGGATAGTATTTCTCCATGCCATAATGAAGACCTGTATAGGCTGTCTCTTCGTATTGGAGCACCTTAACCTCAGCATCCATATCGTTCACGATCTGCATGATTTCAGCTACGGCCGATTCTTTGGTTTCGCCCCAGGTGAGCCGTCGATCGAGGTGAATGCGCGCATAATCGGCCACAGCACACAAAGAGGGACTTCCTGATACAAATTCCGAAATGGTCACACTGCCTTTTCCCAGGAAATTGTCGGATTTCAGCCTTTCATTCAGTTTTTCAACTTCAAGACAGGCACGTGAAGCCATATAAATCGCGTTTTTACCGCGTTCGGGCGCTGATCCGTGGGAGGAAATACCCTTGAAGGTAACGGAAATCTCCATCCTGCCCCGTTGTCCCCTGTAGATATTCAGGTTCGTAGGCTCGGTAATAACCACAAAATCGGGGATGATCTTTTCCTCCTCCACCAGATATTTCCAGCATAACCCGTCGCAATCCTCCTCAATAACAGTTCCTGTGAAGTAAATCGTGAGGTCGCGGTCGAAAGCAAGATCCTTCAGGATGCGGCCTGCAGTTACAAAAGCGGCCGGGCCGCCTTTCTGGTCAACAGTGCCGCGGCCGTAAACAAAGCCGTCACGAATTTCGCCCGAAAAGGGATCACTGTCCCAGTTGACAAGGTTGCCAACATCAACTGTGTCGATATGGCCGTCGAATGCCAGTATCTTTTTACCGGTTCCGATCCGGCCGATTACATTTCCCAGGCCATCAACCCTAACCTCATCAAAGCCGGCTTCCAGCATTTGACGTTTCAACTCTTCCGCCACCGACTGTTCATGCGTGCTGAAGGATTTTATTTTAACGAGTTTCGAAAGGTTCGCGGCAGTGAAGTCTTTGTATGATTCCGCCAGTGTATTGATATTTAATAAGATATCTTCCAATTGAGAGAGGTATTAAATGGATACATTTAAACCGGCTAAATTACAAATCTTCCCTTCTTTTTCTCAACTTTTCTGCAGCCATCAGGATCACATCGACTGTGGCAGGCAGCGAAAATTCAGGTTCCGTTTCATGGTTTCCGATGGCCGAAATGGCATCCTTGATAGCCAGCCAAACCGACAGCCCAAGCATAAAAGGTGGTTCTCCAACGGCTTTGCTTCCGCTGATCGTTCCGGGATTGGGAACATTCTGCAGCAGTTCAACACGGAAAATTTTCGGGATATCGTTGATGGTGGGGATCTTGTAAGTGTCGGGAGAATAGGTCAGCAGATTACCTTCACGATCCCACTTGATCTCCTCGGTAGTGCACCATCCCATGCCCTGGATAAATCCCCCCTCAATCTGCCCCAGGTCAATGGATTTGTTGATTGAATCGCCAACATCGTGGATGATGTCGGTCCGAAGCAGGGTGTGGCACCCTGTCAGGGTGTCGGCAACCACCTCCGAAACTGCCATTCCGTAAGCATAATAGTAGAATGGATTTCCCTGGCCTTTTGCGCGATCGTAGAAGATACCCGGTGTTTTATAAAACCCGGTTGAACTCAGGCTTACCTGGTTCAGATGCGCCAGGCTGCAGAGTTGATTAAAAGGAATTTTACAGGCATGATGCTCCTTGTCGAAAACGCAATTTTCCAGGAATGAAATGTTCTCACTATGAAAATTAAGGCCGGGATAATGTGCTGTAAGTTCCTTAACAGCCAGTTTGATCAACCTTTCTTTGATGATGTCAATGGCATTTTTCACCGCCATGCCATTGAGATCACTTCCTGAAGAAGCCGCAGTAGGAGAGGTGTTGGGAACCTTCGACGTATTGGTGGCATTCACCTTTACATGTTCGGGAGAGATACCCAGACATGTTGAAGCAATATGAACAATTTTGGTATGAAGTCCCTGCCCCATTTCCGTCCCGCCATGGTTGATAAGCACCGTTCCATCCGTGTAAATATTGACCAGGGCACCGGCCTGATTAAGAAATGCAGTTGTAAAGGAAATCCCGAATTTCACCGGGGTCAGCGCCATGCCTTTTTTTAAAAATTCATTTTCGGCATTGAATGTATTGATCTCAATCCTCCTTTTCTGGTATTCCGAGGAAACGATGAGTTTTTCATACATCTTGTGCAGATGGCTATTTTCCACCTTTTTGCCATATGGCGTCAGGTTGTTCTGTTTTTGCTGGTAAAAGTTTTGAAGCCGGATTACGGCCGCATCTTTTTTCAGAAACAGAGCTATTCGGTCGATGGCATTTTCAATGACTGCCATGCCCTGAGGGCCGCCAAAACCGCGAAATGCCGTGTTTGACGGGAGATTTGTTTTCCACGCTTGTCCGACTATAGAAGAGTGCGGCAGAAAGTAAGCATTGTCGGCATGGAGCATGGCTCGCTCAAGAATAGCCAGCGACAGGTCGGTTGAAGAACCTGCATCTGAGTTCAGTTCCACCTTGTAAGCCAAAATCAGTCCCTGGTCGTCAAAGCCAATTTCATATTTCGAAAGAAAGCGGTGCCGTTTGCCGGTCATGATCTGGTCATCGTCGCGGAACAATTGGATTCTTACCGGACGTTTCGTTGCATGGGCAAGCAATGCAGCCCAGGCAGCCACGTGGTTTCCCTGTGTCTCTTTACCACCGAAGGCCCCGCCGATGCGTTTAACTTCCACTTCAACTTCGTTTTTTGGGATCCCCAATACTTCCGACACGATTGCCTGGGTTTCAGCAGGGTTCTGAGTGGAGGCATGCATAAAAATTTCCTTTCCCTCACCGGGAATGGCAAGTGCTGCCTGTGTTTCAAGGTACCAGTGTTCCTGTGCGCCTGTTTTCAATTCACCGCGGATAACATGCGGAGCCCGCTGCATTGCAGCATGCGGATCACCGCGTTCAATTTTCCGGGATGGGGCGATCAGATTGTTCACAGCCATGGCCGACTCAATGTCGAGGATGGCCGGCAGTGGTTCGTATTCAATAACAATATATTTTTCGGCTTCAAGCGCAGCCTCTTCACTGTCGGCTGCGATGAGGGCAATGGCCTGCCCGATAAAGGTGACCTCCTTGCAGGCCAGGCATATCTCGTCCTTGATCACCGGCCCCATCTGGTTTTCACCCGGAATATCTTTTGCAGTCAGGATGCAGTGGACTCCTTTAACCGACAAGGCTTTTAAAAGATCAATCCGGCTGATCAGTGCATGGGCATGTTTGCTGATTACCACCTTCCCGACAAGCAATTGGTTGTTTACCTGGATATCACCAATGAATACAGATTCGCCGGTCACATGTTTCACGGCGCTTTCCGATGGATTGTTATAAACCGCCCTGATCGGGTTTGCTAAGTTCACAACGTCTGCCATCCCTATAGGATCAGTTGTTGATTCAATGAAAAACCGCATCAGCAAATTCCTGCCGGCACGCTTTCTGTATTCAGCATTTGCCCGGGCATCAGAGATTGGGGCAAATTCATTGTCAAACACCTGCATGGCTTCCGACAAGTTGGTGCGTGACCAGGTTTTTCCTGTCAGAAAAAACTCAGTTTTAACTGCGCGTTCAGGCGTTGCTGACAAACCTCCAAAAGCGAGTATGATTTCGGATACAATTCCTTGTTTTCTGGTTATTCTGAAAGCAGCACTGACAGTGGAAATATCCATATCTTTCCGCTTGGAAATCTTATGCGAAAAAACAGCAGTATCAATAGCGTATTTCGGTAATATAATTCCGATGATCAGTTCATTGTTGTGAAGATCAGTTTTCCGATAACCGGTAATAAAATCTTCCACTCCGATTACCCTTTCAGCTTCCACAGATCGCAAAATTATTTTTGCCCTGTAGGCTATCAACAAGGGCAGGGTATCCCCGATGGGGGAAGCTGATCCGACGTTACCGCCCAGGGTGGCAAGATTCCTGATCTGCAAGGATCCGAAAACCTTGAGAATATTGAAAAGGGCGGGTAACCTGTCTTTAGCAAAAAGCTTAACCTGTTCCAGCGGTAGCCCGGCGCCAATAACGTAATGATCTTCCTCTTCTCTGCAAAATCGCAGTTCACCTACTGCCGAAAGGTCAATGATCAGGTGAAGTAACTCCTTTTTCTTTGTTTGGTGCAGGGCAACATCGGTGGATCCGTTGATCAGGATGGCTCCAGGATTTTCATTCCGCAACCGGAGTACCTCGGCGATGGTAAAAGGTTTAATATAACATTGCGTATCAGTCCGTAGTTCTATTGTCCCCTTATTGGCCCTGATCGACTTTAACATGGACAGGGTTGTGGATTCGCAGCAGGAAAAATGGTCGGATTGTGTGTTTTTTCCAACGTTCCCGGCTGCTTCAAGAATGGATTGATAACCAGTACAACGGCATAAATTGCCGGTGAGTGCATCTTCGAGGATTTCGCGGGAGGGGTTATGGTGGTTTTTAAACAGCCCGAAAATCGACATCACGACTCCCGGTGTGCAATATCCGCACTGGCTGCCGTTCGTCTCAACCATCATTTGCTGCACCGGGTGAAGTATCTTTTGATTATTCTGAGTAACAGCGAGGTTTTCAATGGTTATCAATTGTCTCCCGTGAATCATCGGGAGAAAAATCAGACAAGAATCAACCGCATGGTAAACTAATTGATCATTTTCACCAGGTTCGGCAAGTACTACCGTACAAGCTCCGCAATCGCCCTGGGCGCAGCCCTCCTTTACCCCTTTATGGTTCGGCAGCGAACGAAGGTAATTCAATACGGTCGTGGTCGGAGTCAATCCATGAGATGCTGAAAAATCAATTTCAATAAGGCGGTCGTCGAAGACGAAACGGATGGTATGCTGAATTTCGTTCAATTTATTGCTGTTTCAACTATTTTTGTTCATTGCACTATTTCTTTCATCGATTAGTTTAGCCAGGATGCTGATAGCGATTTCCTGGGGTGTTTCCGCGTTGAACCGGATTCCGATGGGCATGTCAATTTTTGCAAGTTCTTCCCCTGAAAGGATGTTTTGTTCAAGAAACCGCTGTTTAAGCATATCAACTTTCCTTCCGCTCCCGATCATGCCAAGATAAGCATGTGGTTTACGGGCTACGGCTGCCAAAATTTCCTCATCATAAACATGTTTTGGAGTAACGATAACAACAAAGGTGTTGTCGTCAAAAACAGCCTCTTCAATGGCTTTGAAATAATCATTGTTGACACAGGTAAAAGATGTGAACACCTCATCCCGGAAAATCTCATGGCGCGGGTCAAACAGCGTTACGGAAAAATCAAGTTCCCGGGCAAAGCCTGCCAGGGATTTTCCAATATGTCCTGCACCGAAAATATAGAGTTTTTTCAATGGATTCAACGGTTCAATGTAAATCTCCATCAGTCCTCCGCAATGCATTCCAAGATCCTCTTCCAGGTTAAATGTCACTTTAGAAGGTTTGCCGGAGGCGATCAGCTTCAGAGCCATTTCCGTCACCTCTTTTTCAACCCTGCCTCCGCCGATGCTTCCGTACAGAGAGCCATCGGCATAAACAATCATTCTGGCTCCCTGTTTCCTGGGGGTTGATCCCCGGGTATCAACAACAATGCATAATGCTGCAGGTTTTGACCCGTTTATAACCTCATCGGCTTTTAAAAAAAAATGCTGCATAACTTCAACTTATAAGGATACAGGTATGTTTGTTGGGGTAAAATTACAAAAAAAGTGGTAAGCCTCAAATTCAAACGCCCCGAAAAGCGGTTTTTTGACATGAAGATCAGGAACGTTACCCGGTTTTGGGTTGTGTGTATCGGATAAACCGCTGATATTCTTCAGGAGTATTGATGTTCCACAGGATATGTTCATCTGCGCAGGGAACCTCAACCTTTGTGAACCCCTGCAGTGCTTGTCGGAAATCGGCCAGATCACGCTGGCTTCGAAGAAGGTCAGCCATCCCGCAACCCAGCAGAACCGGATGTCCTCCCCGTCCCAGATATACCGGAACCGCATAACCATCCGAAGGAACAGCCGTCAGCAACCCATTGAGCACAGCGGATTCAGGGAAGGGATTATCGATGTTATGGATAAAACACGCGGATCCTTCAGGAACATGTTGCAATCCGAGATGAATTGAATGCGACCGGCCTTTTTCCACATGGCGGTTTACAACGATGATCAGGTTTTCAGCTTGAAGTGTGGCCAAGTCAAAATTCTCATTTACGATAAGCACAACAGGGTGACAACCGTAAACGCTAAAACAATTTGTCAGGTGTTCTGCAAAACCTGATCCGTTGCCATAGGGCATCGATACCTTTTGGCTTCCCATGCGTCCTGAATTCCCGGCTGCGGGAATTACTGCGGCAAAAGATAATTTTCCCATTACTTCCCCGATAGCTTATCTCACAATTTAATTAAATGACCGGGCTTTGTCAGTGGTTTTCGTCAATGGAGTCTCTGACCTTCTTCGGCAATTTGGACTTTACCAGCTGATAGGATTGGGTGATGTAAAACTCCCATTCTGCCCTGCTGAAAATGCTTTCGTCGAGAATGGTCATCCATTGCCGGCGTGCAAAATGAGAAGCCTGGATTATTTGACTCACCTGGGTAAGCTCATCAAATTGATCTTCAGGCACCTTTAAGGCAATGTGAAAAGGAGGGTCAAGTCCTGTCAGACAAAATATTTTTTCTGCAACCGAAAATACCAGGTGTTCTTCCCACTTGATATCTTCAGTTACTGCCGGCAGGCTGAGACAAAAATCCCGGAGTTCTTCTATATTCATGGATCAAATGTAAGAATTCCCGGCATATAAAACAATAACTCTAACGGAGTTGTTGTCAACATGGGTTCACAATCAGGGAGTTGCCTGCAAAAGGGAAATCAACCTTGCCAAATCGTCCTAATGTTTTCCTTTAAGAATCCTGAGCTCTTCTTCGAGTTTTGCGGTTTGGGCAGCTACAACCTGGTTACTTTGATCCACTTCCCGTTTTACAGCGTTTAGCTTGTCTTCAATGCTTTTTATACCGTTGGATAGTTCTTCCTTGAGTTTACTGACCTCCGGTCCGATAATGTCGATTCTGCTCCCGAGCCGGCCAA
Source organism: uncultured Bacteroidales bacterium (assembly GCA_903925275.1). Lineage (GTDB taxonomy): Bacteria > Bacteroidota > Bacteroidia > Bacteroidales > FEN-979 > CAIVAT01. The sequence continues at coordinate 31,794 of CAIYES010000181.1, read as the reverse complement.
GATTTTCCTGTAATTGCTGCTCCATCTGATTGTTCCTGGTTTCAATGGAACTCAGCCCGGTTGAAATCCTTTGATTCATTTCATTGGAATTGCTGCCGATAAGATCGTTGCAACTTTGTATTTCGTTTTTGAGATTTTTCTTCTCAATTTCAATTTGTTCATTCGTTTTTTTATCTAGTTCAACAAGCGAGGTATGGTTTAACTCAGCTTTATTTTTTAAAAGGAAAATCATGACAAAAAGAAGAATGAATAGCAGGAGAATGATCACAATGAACAGAAGGAGCATGCCTTTGGAGAGAGATTTTTCATTGTCGACTTTTTCCTGAAGTGCATTGAGTTTAACACTGGTTTTTGAAAGGGAGTCGGTAGTCATAACCAATTGCCCGGTGTAATAACCGATAATTTGTTTCAGACTATCAATGGATTGCTCCATTTTCAAATCACTTTTCTTAATCTCGTTCAACTGCTTTTTGGATGCATTGATGCCTTCAAAAATTTTTTGTTTTTCAAGTTTAAAATCCTTCTGCTGAAGAAATTCCGTGGTTTGTGCCCATGTCTGCCCGACGAAGAACACGATAGACAATATTGTCAAAAGTTTTTTCATGGTGTGTATTTTGTTTGCCCCAAATATACAAACTAAAATATTGAAAGTCAATAGCAAATAGTGGAATTGATTGTCAAAATGGTTCGAATGATCATATTTTCCTTTCCTGCAAAAAACAAAACCGAGGAATTATGTGTACATTTGCCATTGGTATTTCCTCGAAGATGCCCCCGCAAGCGCTTTACTGGGCTTTTTCCTGGGTAAAAACAAATCATGGAAGACAAAACCATGTTAACTTTTCCGGCTTTTTTTGCATCAACATTAAGCCGGTTTGGCACACGTGATGCCTTGGCAATGGTAGGGAAGAGGCCACTCACCTACCTCGAAACCAACGACCGAATCATGGCCGTAATTGCTTTTTTAGAGAAGTTGGGGATCCAGCCTGGCGACAAGGTAGCCATTTTGAGCACAAACCAGCCAAACTGGGGGATTGCTTATTATGCGATCACCTTTATGGGAGCTGTTGCAGTGCCCCTTTTACCGGAATTTCTGCCGGTAGAAATTTCCGCCCTTCTTGAACATTCCGAGACCAGGGTTGTTTTTGCATCGGATGGATTGTTGCCAAAATTAGTTGGTCTCACCACGGATTTTCTGCTGGAGGTCGTAAGGATCGAAGATTTTTCTGTCGTCAGATCATTTGAATACTGGCCTGCATTTGATCCTGAGGCGAAACCATCAATGGAATACGATGTGAAGGAAGATGACCTTGCGGCAATCATTTATACGTCAGGAACAACCGGCAATCCAAAGGGAGTCATGCTCACCCACCGGAATATCTGTTTCACCGCGATTAAAGGGTTCGAAATACAACATATGTTTGAAACTGATCGGTTTCTCTCTATTCTCCCCCTTTCGCATACCTATGAAAATACCCTTGGACTTGTCCTTCCCATGTATTGCGGAGCTTGTGTGTATTATCTTGGAAAACCCCCGACACCGGCACTGTTACTTCCGGCGCTGCTGGAAGTAAAGCCTACCACCATACTGACCGTTCCGTTGATCATCGAAAAAATCTTCCGGTCAAAGATTCTGCCTGAATTTACCGAAAAGAAAATTTTAAACATGTTGTACAAATTTCCGCCCATGCGGAAGTTGTTACACCGTGTTGCCGGAAAAAAACTGATGCAGACTTTTGGCGGGCAGTTGCGGTTTTTTGGCGTTGGAGGAGCAAAACTGAATAAAACAGTGGAACGCTTCCTCATCGAAAGCCATTTCCCGTATGCGGTTGGATACGGCCTTACTGAATGTGCACCCCTGCTGGCCGGTTTCAATCCCCAACATCCTGTACTGCAATCGACTGGCCCTTCCTGTATCGGTGTTGAACTGAAAATTATCAATGCTGACAAGCGCACCGGCGAAGGGGAAATTTGGACAAAAGGTCCAAATAACATGAAAGGTTACTATAAAGAGCCTAAATTGACCGCTGAGATGATCACACCCGATGGATGGCTTAAAACCGGCGACCTTGGCACATTTGATGACCGTGGTAACCTGTACATCAGAGGACGGGTTAAAAGTATGATCGTTCGATCCAATGGCGAAAATGTTTATCCCGAAGACATCGAATCGGTTATCAATAATTTCCGGCATGTTGTTGAATCGCTGGTGATTGAGAAAAAAGGTAAACTCATTGCCCTGGTTCATTTCAACCAGGAAGAAATAGAGTTGAGGTATCTTTTTCTGAAAAATGAAGTCTCCAATTATGTCGACCAGAAAACCGAGGAATTGCGCATGGAGCTTCAGGACTATGTGAACGCACGGGTAAACAAATTCTCACAGGTGCAGTTGGTTATTGCCCAACCAGGCCCATTCCAGAAAACTGCAACTCAGAAAATCAAACGGTTTATGTATACCTGAAGGATACAATAAAGTATTGTTATTCCTCACCCTGCGTAACCCGGTCAGCCTGATGAACATCCTTGGTGATTTAACGATTCCATGAAACAGGAATGCAGATAAAATCTGCCGTCATTTTTAACGGCCCCCTGAAATAAATATTCCATTATTTTGTTATTACATCTCAGCAAACGATCGTTGGATTCAATATTTCAAGATGATAATGGTAAACCGGCAATTTGATGAACATACCCTGGAATCTCTTTTCAGGGATCATTTCAGCGGGCTTTGTCAGTTTGCATCGGGTTATGTGAAACAAGAAGAGGTGGCAAAGGAGATTGTTCAGGATGCCTTTGTCAGTCTATGGGAAAAGCGACAAACCATCGATCTTTCGAAGCCTGTTAAAAGCTATCTTACAACTACAGTGCGTAATAAATGCCTGAACTTTCTGCGTGACCATAAAAAATTTAGCAATGATCTCCTGGCCCTTGAAAACCTGCCGGAAGATACCGGATTTGATCAGCCCGATAAACTTGTTGAAAAGGAGATCGTGCAACAAATTGCAGCCGGCATCGCAGAACTCCCCGACAAATGCCGGGAGATATTTGTACTAAACCGCTACGGGAACCTGAAATACCAACAGATTGCCGATAAACTTCAGATCTCGGTAAAAACAGTTGAAACCCAGATGTCAAAAGCGTTGCAGCACATGCGCATCCGACTCGCCGAATACCTCCCGATGATCTTTTTTTTCGCTATTTTGTTGGTAAGGGCACAAAATCTTGTGCCCTTACTTTGACTCGCTATAATACAGGCAAAAAATTTTGTGCCCTTAGAATAATTTCGTCTTTTTTTTATCTTCTGCATCAGGGTAACAACCCTTTGAAGTGTATGATCAACAGAATACTGCAATGGAAACAAATTCCACATATTATACTGACCTGATAACCAAATATTTCTTTGGGGAATCGACACCTGACGACATCCGTGAACTTGAGAAATGGGTAAAGGCAGATCCGGCAAATGCTGCCATGTTTTCGGAATATCAGAGAACCTGGAAAACAATTGAAAATGCAAGAATCGATTCTTCCATCAACCTTGACCATGAATGGAACACGCTGGTTTCAAAGCTGAAAAGCAAAGAAGATGCAATCGGGACTACCAATCACAAATTGAAAGAAACTGAATCGGAAACCGGAAATCTTAAATCCCGAATCATTTACTTTTCTCTCCGCATAGCAGCCATCTTCCTCTTGCTGGCCATACCCACTTTCCTGCTGTACCGTTATTTATCACCTCCGGCTGAGACACAATTGGCTGCCGGAAATGAAGTTACAGAGCATGTCCTGCCTGATGGAACAATTGTGACACTCAATGCAGGAGCGACCCTTACCTATCCTTCACGGTTTGAAGGATCTTTCCGCAATGTTACGTTACAGGGCGAAGCCTGGTTCGAGGTTTCTCCCGATAAATTAAAACCATTTGTTATTGCATCCGAAAATGTCAGGATCCGGGTAGTCGGCACCTCTTTTTTCGTGAATACCAAAACCTGGGATGGCACCAAAGAGATCATCCTCGCAACCGGAAAGGTCGATGTGTATTATGAAAACAAACCGGAAAAGATGGCAATTCTTTCACCGGGAGAAAAGGCAGAGCTGATCACAAATGGCTTCAACATCACTAAAACCACCAATGAAGATGTGAACTTTTTATCATGGAAAACAAAACACATTGTTTTTAACAACACACCACTGAATGAAGCCGTTGCGCTGCTGGCAAAGGTATATCATACAAAAATCCGTTTATCTGACGACAGGTTGAGTGATTGCAGGATTACCACTACCTTTGACAAACAATCACCGGAATCAATATTGAATGTACTCAAAGCCACCCTTGATTTGCAGATCAGGAATACCGGCGCGGGGATCGAACTCTCCGGGCGTGGATGCAGATAATTTCAGATACCCCGCGTCATTGATCAAGTTCAGGTTCAAATATCTGTTCATCTTTTTATTCCTGATCCTTTCATGCTCCTTTCATGCTCTTTCACAGGATCTGCAACAGCGGATTACGATGAAGATCATCAATAAGCCCATTTCGGAGTTCCTTCAGGAAATATCGCGGCTCGGATCGGTTGATTTCTCATACAATCCACAAACGCTTCCGGTGAATCAGCTTATAACGGTTGATGCAAAAGAAAAAACGGTCAGGGAGATACTGGATGAGGTGTTGCTCAGGCACGGCATCGATTATTTCCAGGTCGAAAATCACATTGTACTGAAACAACTTGTCTCGTCCGATACCAGAAAGACGGAAAGAGCCACTGTTCCTGCAACCCGTTTCACACTGAGCGGATATCTCAGAGACAAATCGACCGGTGAGGTGCTGATTGGCGCCAATGTATACATCAGGGGCACCACCACGGGCGCCATGACCAATGGCTATGGATTTTATTCCCTGACACTCAACAACGGGAAATATGCCATTGTTTTTTCTTATCTGGGTTATAAAGAGGTGATCCGGGATATTCAGATGAATGAAAATTTCCGGATATCAGTTGAGATGGAGGAGGACAAACTTGAGATCAAAGAGGTAGAGATCGTTGCCGAAAATCATGAGACGGATATCCGGAATACGCAGATGAGTGAGATCAGGTTTTCCCAGAAAACGCTTGCACAGCTTCCCGGGTTTGGTGGCGACCTGGATATTATCCGGGCTCTTCAGGCTGTTCCCGGGATCCAAACCTATGGCGATGGTTCCGCACTCTATTATGTTCGGGGGGGGAACAGCGACCAGAACTTGCTGCTGATTGATGAAGTACCGGTTTACAATCCTTCACATCTGTTTGGCTTTTTCTCTGCATTTGCGCCAGATGCCATTAACGATGTTCAGATATACAAGGGCGATTTCCCGGCAAAATTTGGCGGCCGCCTCTCATCGGTGATTGATATCAAAGCCCGGGAGGGAAATATGAAACGGTTTGGGTTTTCCGGCAATGTCGGACCTTATGCCTCCAATATTTCAGTGGAAGGGCCAATCGTAAAGGACCGGGGATCTTTTTTCATCTCAGGACGTATTTCGACACTCAACTGGATGAACAATATTACCGCACTGAAAAAAAACTTTGACTTTCAATTTTTCGATATCAATGCCAAAATCAATTTCAGACTGAACGACAATAATCGTGTTTTCTTCACATTTTATACCGGGGAGGATGATTTTTCCCGGAGCATTTCGCCTGAAACCAAATCTATTGGTATAAATTGGAAAAATCTTGCAGGGACTTTTCGCTGGAACCATATCTTCAGCAACCGGATCTTCTCAAATACAACGTTGAATTACAGTAAATACAATTACTCCTTAACCTTGCCTCAGGAGCAAAGTGGTTTATGGAATTCCGGAATTTCAAATATTACCCTTAAAACCGATGTCGCATGGTATCTGAACCCGCACAATTCCATACGGATGGGGCTGGAGGCAACCCTTCATCAATCAAACCCGGGGAATGTCACGCTAGCCGATAACAGTACGACACAAGAGGCTCCGGTGGTGTCGCAATACCATGCAATGGAGTATCTCATCTATGCATCAAATGAACAACGGATCGGAAAAAAGTTTTCCATCAGGTATGGGATCAGGCTCCCCGTTTGGCAGGATTTAGGTCCGACGAAAGTTTGCTATTTCGATGCCAACCACCAGGTGATAGATACCATCAGCTATGGAAATGGTGTTGCCTATTCCACGACATTCAGCCCCGAACCCCGACTCAATATTCAATACCAGATCAATCAGAAATCAACTGTGAAGGCAAGTTATAGCCGGACAACCCAGTTTCTGCAGTTACTCTCCAATTCAACCAGTCCTTTCACTTCCCTCGAAGTCTGGGCTCCCTGCGGTCCCAATCTTCCTTCTCAAATTGCCGACCAGGTGGCAGTGGGTTACTTCAGAGAACTGAATAAATCGAAATTCACATTTTCTGCCGAAGCCTATTATAAATGGTTCCATGATCATTTAGATTATAAAGATCATGCCAACTTGCTTTTTAATACGCTCATTGAAGGAGAGTTGCGATTCGGGAAAGCCTGGTCGTATGGTGTTGAGGTTATGCTGCGGAAAAGCATCGGTAACCTCACCGGATGGATAGGCTATACCTGGTCGAGGGCATTTGTGCAGACCCCTGAGGTTAACAATGGTCGGGTTTACCGGGCCAGTTTTGACCGGCCCAATGATGTTTGTATCAACATTTCATACGATACAAAAAAACACTGGGTTTTCATTGCAAATTGGATTTATCTGACAGGAGGCACCATTACCACACCAATTGGTTTTTACTACACCAATGGTTATTCTGTTCCTTTTTACGGCGATAAAAACAACGATCGACTTCCCGATTACCACCGTCTTGATTTATCTGTTTCCTATGTGTTTAACAAACCGGGAAACCGGTACAGGCATAACCTGGCTTTGACCTTGTACAATGCATATGGCCGGATGAATCCGTTTTCGGTGAATTTCAACAAGATGATGAATGATAATGGCGATTTTGTGGTGCCGTCGAACCTGAACGGCACGTATGAGCTCATCCCGACTTCGATTTCTGTTGCAGGCATCATCCCATCGATAAACTACCAATTCCATTTCTGATGCAAAAGACCGTATATATTATCGGATTATTTCTTGCACTGCAAAGTTGTGTGAAGCAAACCAAATGGCCTGTTACTGAAGCCACGCCAGTCAGGATCATCGTGGATGCGATTCTCACTGACGAGGTAAAATCACATCAGGTCACGTTGACTTACACGGTGTCTCAGTTAAATCAGTCGCCGCAACCGGTCATGGGCGCCAGTGTGATCATCAGCAATGAGGATTCAGTATGGAACCTGGTTGAACAGCCTGCCAACTCTGGCATTTATCTTACACCTCCTGCTTTTTTTGCCAGGCTGGCAAAGAATTACACCCTGTTGATATCCCAAAACAACATTATTTATTCGGCAAAAGCAACCATGGTTCCCGGATCGTATTTCCAGGAACTCAAATACTTAAAAAATGAGCAGAACAACCTCTATTATATTGATTGGGTTGCCAATGCTTTCAGTACCAAAGATGTGGCAAGGTGGGAGCTGCTTCTTGACTGGTCGAGGGTACCGGGTTATCAAAACCTTGATTCCATCGACAACCATGCCAGGATGCTGTTCTACACATTGCCTACGCTCGATGTAAGTGAAGTGTTTGCCCCGCAGATGGAGGCGATCAATTTCCCGGCTGGTACCATGATTACAGAGCGACGCTACTCGATTACCCCCGAGCATGCTGAATTCATCCGCGAAATGCTGCTTGAAACAAATTGGACAGGGGGATTGTTCAATGTGGCTGCAGCAAATGTCACTACCAACCTGAGCAATGGAGCACTGGGTTTCTTCGGGGTTTGCGCAGTGAATGAACTGTCGGTCATTGTTAATCCCATCAGGTAAAAGGCAGAAAAAAATTTTTACCAGGACATCAGGGTAACCTGCCTTTCAGGTGTATAATCATCAGAAACAGAAAACCAATAACCATTTAATCCAAGAGAACTATGAAAACAAGGAACCTCATCCGCCTCACTGCCCTGCTCATCGCCGTCATCGGGCTTTCAGTAACAGGGTGTAAAAAAGACAAGAACACTTCAGGTGCTGATACTGCATCGTTGCAGCAACTTGCCAATGATGAAAACCAGGTACAGAATGCTTCAGATGAAGTAATGAATGATGTTAACGGGTTGCTTTCGGGTGGCTCACTTAAATCAACTGAAATGTTGCCCTGCAATGCCACGATCGACTCAACAAGTACTATCAACGATACCATTACGTATTACATTACCTATAATGGTTTGAATTGCAGTGGTACCCGCTACAGAACCGGCCAGGTGGAAATTAAAAAGAGTGTGGGAACACATTGGTATCAGGCCGGAGCTACCGTCATGGTAAAACACATCAACTTCACCATAACCAAAGTATCTAACCAGAAAACCATTACCCTCAATGGCACCAAAACACATCAGAATGTGAGCGGTGGTTTAATCTGGCAACTTGGTAACGGTATAACATCCATCGTTCATAAAACCTGGGGTATCGAAACAGTTACATTCAGCGACACTACCACCAGAACCTGGAACGTTGCCCGTCAGAAAACCTTTACCGGAACGCCTGCTGAGCTTACTTTAACACTTGATGGCTTTGGCAACGAAGGACAATATACCAATCTTGTAGTATGGGGCACCAACCGTCAGGGCGAGAATTTCTATACCCAGATTACCCAATCGGTCGTACTGCGCCAGGCCTGCGACTGGGATCCCTGTTCCGGAATCAAGTTCCATCAAATCCCTTCTGATTCAAAAAGCGCTACCCTTACCTTTGGGTTTGACAGCAACAATCAGCCAATAACCGGCACCGACTGTCCGTCAAAATACAAGGTTGACTGGCAAAAGAATAATCATTCGGGAACAGTTTACCTCTATTTACCCTAAACCTGATTTATGACAATTACTGAATTGTCACGAAAACCTTCAAAAATCGCTGGGATACCCCGGCGATTTTTTTTAACCGGTCGTTAAAGCTGTTCTGATTTCATCCAAGAACATTAATTCTTACAATCGGTAACATTTTTCACCGGCACCCATCAGGTGTTTGCCGGGAGTTATGGGAGAAAGGTCGATTATTAATGTACAGCTCGCAAATCCATATTAGTTTTGCTTCATCAACATCAAATAACCCAAAAAAATGAAAGCAAAAAAAATCATCCTCGCAGCAATTCTCTCACTTCAATTTAGTTTTTTATTCGCTGGTAATGAGAGCTTTTTTCCTCCCGCTGCCGTCGTTGTAAGTTCAACCATCAACATGATGACATTGGTTCCAACGGCACCTGCAGAGGCTATCCTTGAAGATATGGTCATGGAAAATACATTTTTGGGTTTGTCACCTGTCACGCCAGGTGTTGCGCTGTTCGAGGATTTTGCAGTCGAAATGAAACCGGTTATGGATCTTTCTCCTGTAATTCCATCGGGTGCTGATTTTACGGAAACAGCTGATCAAATATCAATTGATTTTCGTATGCTCGCCCCAGTTATACCATTTGAAGCTGACTTTGAATAACCCTCCATATATTTTCCCTGTAATTTCGATTTGAAACCACCTGAGAGGGTGGTTTTTTATTGGGAAAAATGCTAAATTTGGAACATAATTGCGCCAAATTAACTGTTATTGCCAGAATTCCAGATAAAGCTGGTAGGATTCAAATTAGATAAGGCTTCAATCCACATGAAATACCCATAAGAATAAAGTTCATGTAAACCGTGAATGACAACCATAATATTCCATTTGTCCACTGAACAAATTAATGATAAAGAGAACACTACTTAAAAAATAGAAAATGAATATAATAACACCAAAATTCGATTTCGATGATATTTTATTGGAGCCTGCAGTGCATAGCACCATCAATTCGCGGAAAACAGTCTCGGTTAAGGATGAAAATAACATGCTTCCATTGTTTACAGCACCAATGGATACAGTAACCGACATTGCACATCGCAATATTTTCAGTAAGAGTTGTATTTATCCAATCGTACCACGAACAGAGACAAAGCATTTTACCCTTGAAGATTGCATTAAAATGAATGGATGGGTAGCATTGAGTTTAGATCAGTTTGAACACATATTTGGCAATGGAAGTGATTTGAAAGATTCCGGGAAAGTACAGGTTTGCATTGACATTGCGAACGGTCACATGAAGCGGTTAATGGACACGGTAGAAAAAACCAAAAAAAAATATCACAATCAATTGCTGATCATGGTTGGGAATGTGGCAAATCCCGGAACATTTTTTGAATTATCTGCGGCGGGAGCTGATTTTGTGAGGGTTGGAATCGGAAACGGATCGGGATGCAGCACATCGGTTCATACAGGGATAGGGTATCCGCTTGCTTCCCTTATTTATGATATCGATCAGAAAAAAACCGGACGAACGGGAAAATTTGCAAAAGTGATTGCTGATGGCGGGATTAAAAAATATGCTGATATTATCAAGGCACTGGCACTTGGAGCAGATTATGTGATGTGTGGCGGGGTATTTAACAAGGCGCTCGAATCGGCAGGGAACACTTACTCGGCCAATAAGAAGTATGAAGGATATACCGTTCCGGGTGATCAGGTGGATCAGTACAGCGATGAAGTAACAACAGCTTTTAAAATGGGATCAGTATTTTACAAGAAATTCCGCGGGATGAGTACCAAGGAGGTGCAGGCACATCTGGGAAATGAACTCAGGTCGTCGGAGGGCGTGACCCGAATGGTTCAGGTAGAATATACCATAGCAGGATGGGTTGAGAATTTTATTGATTATCTGGCATCGGCCATGTCTTATACAAACAGCAAAAATTTACAATCATTTATCGGGAAACCGGATTGGAATTTAATTTCCCAAAACAGCCTGAACCGCTTTAATAAATAATTGCATCATTTTTCATCCCCGAAACATGGGTTTTTTCATGAACAATGAACGACCGCCGGATGCGGGATTATTTTTCGTTGGCCAAAAGTGAAGGAAGGACATGGAGTTGACAATTGATTTTATACTAAATTTGGGCAGTATTATGTTGAACGTCACCAGGAAGATAGTTATACGATTAAAAAATGAAAAATACAGCACTACGATCAATTCTTATCCTCATATCATTTGTGTGTTTTTGGGCAAACGCCACATTTGCCCAATCATCCCGGTTCGACATTAACAAATTTACCAATGGCAAGGGAGATACGTTGAATTACCGGTTGCTTTTTCCGGATTATGATACATTACGAAAGTACCCGCTTGTGATCTTTCTGCATGGTTCGGGTGAACGGGGAAACGATAACGAGGCGCAGTTAAAATGGGGTGTAATGAACTTCGCAACAGATCAAACGATGGCACTGCATCCCGCTTTTGTCATTGCTCCCCAATGTCCCAACGATCAGGACTGGTCAAATTTTCTTGAAAATGGGCGTAATGGAGAATTGCAGCTTCAGCATGCTCCATCCAAACCGATGGAACTTGTAACGGAACTTATTTCCCAGCTTATAAAAACTTTTTCGATTGATACAAACCGCATCTATATTACCGGACTTTCGATGGGGGGCTATGGTACATTCGATGCTATTGAGCGGTATCCGCATTTATTTGCTGCCGCTGTTCCGGTTTGCGGAGGTGGGGATATCTCAAAAGCGGCATCGATTGCGCATATTCCTATCTGGATTTTTCATGGGTCAGAAGATTCAGCAGTGAATCCATTCTGTTCGATTGATATGATACAGGCTTTGACAAAAGCCGGATCGCATGCAGGGTGTACCATCTATCCGGGTGTCGGACATTTTTCGTGGTTAGCAGCCTACAGCGATCCTCTCATGATTGAATGGTTATTCAGACAACACAAATAAGGCAAAAAACGCTATTTTTACGAACCATGGTTGATTTTGACAAAACTTAATTTTTTCATGCGATCACACACCAAAAACGAAAAAAAAACACCTTTACTTCAAAAAAAAAGGGAAAATCTGAAAACACCTTTATGGTATGAGAATAATTATCTGATAGGATTCATTTGCGCTGTTATTGCATTTTTATTGTATACCAATACACTGAAAAATGATTATGCACTGGATGATTATTTCGCCATTACCATCAACAAATACGTTCAGCAAGGATTCCAGGGAATTCCGTATCTGATGAAGTCGGAATTCTGGCAGTCGGCCGGAAAAGACCTGGGATATTACCGTCCCTTATCGCTTATAACCTTTGCAATTGAATATCAATTTTTCGGATTTTCCCCACATTTCAGCCATTTTATCAACGCTCTTCTGTTTTCCGCTACTGTTTTTTGTCTTTTCCTGCTGTTGCGGAAATTGTTCCCGGCATTCCATATTTTATTTCCGGTAAGTATTACTTTACTTTTCGCAGCACATCCCATTCATACTGAAATTGTATCAAATATAAAAGGCCGCGATGAACTGCTCAGTTTTCTTGGTGTTATTTGTATGTTGTATTTCGCACTTTGTTATCTTGACGCTAATAAAAAAATCTGGCTGGTGCCTGGCCTTTTGGCATTTTACTTTGCGTTGTTATCCAAAGAAAGTGCTTATGCCGGCATGGGACTGCTGCCTCTGGCAGCCTACTATTATAAGAAAACACCGCTTCACAAAATACTAAAGCTGTGCATTCCGTTTATCGTTGTTATTGCTGTGTACTTTATCCAGAAAACCTTACTCATTGGTGTCACTGCATCCGCTCTTCCGGATGATCCGATTTTTTACCCCTATCGATCCCCGGAGATCAGGTATTCATCGGCTTTTATGATGTTCCTGTTATACATCAGGATGGTTATTTTTCCGCATCCTTTAAGGTATGATTACGCATTCGACCAACTACCCGGAGTGCACTGGGATAACCCTCAGGCCTTTTCGGGTCTTGCGCTGTTCATCCTCCTTATTGGAATAGGGCTGTTTTTTCTCTATAAAAAATCACCGGTTGGTTTCGCTATCTTGTTTTTTTATCTGACGATCATCCCGGCCATAGGATTTGTTTTTTTACGGGGAGGGATTTTTGCGGAGCGCTTGCTTTATGCACCATCGCTTGCTTATTGTTTCGCAATCAGCCTTTTACTTTACCGGATATCAAATTTAAAACCTGCAAAAATTATCTCTTTTAGTGCCGCACAAATTAAATCAGGTTTGATTTTTATTGTCCTTTTTTCTGCCCTGTTTGTTGGATATTCTTTGAAGACAATTTCACGGAACAAAGATTGGAAAGACAATTTTACGCTTGTTTCCTGTGATCACAAATCGGGTTCCAACAGCATTCAAAATCATTATCAGTATGGGATGTTACTGGTTGACCTGGCGTCGGGTGAAACCAACAATTTAAAAAGGGACTCATTGCTTTCTGAAGGAATCCAGGTACTCAGACGTGCAGTAAACCTGGTTCCGGCCTTCCCCGACGCCCATTTCAGGTTGGGATATGCCTATGAATTGCGGATGATGTACCATCCTGCCGAAATCAACACCGATTCGGCGATCTATTTTTTCACCCGTGCCGTTGAGACCGGGCCAAGCCTGACTGCCGCCTACATACACCTTGGTCACATTTATAATTGGCTTCGCAAGTATGATAGAGCTTACTATTATTATGATGAAGCGCTGAAAAGGGATCCGGAATCGGAAGCTATAAAAGCAAAAGTGTTGGAAGTCAGCGGGAAAATGAGTAAACCTGATATAAAGAAGTGAAATTTGCGATCACTTTGATAATAAAGGATTTATCCGAGTCTAATGGTTGACCATTGTAAACCAGGGGACTGATATACCGGTAATTCAGTACAGGAGTCGTTATTTCTTTACGCCGATGCAGAACAGGTGATGTTGCCCCCTGATAAAGATCAAACCATCAGTGATAGCAGGGGTTGCCATGCATATTTCACCTACAGGATTTGCAACAATCAGTTCATATTGAGGTCCAGCCCGGATGACAAAAACGCCGTTTTCTTCGCTGGTGCAATAGATTTTTCCCTCGGCGGCCACAAGTGAAGCAGAAAAAGCACCACCTCCTTTGATTGTTTCTTTATATTTGATCTCTCCGGTAGCTGCATCGTAGCATATGATCAACCCCTGGTTTGCCAGGGTATACAGATACCCCTGATAGGCAATCGGTGTCGGCATGTAGGTTCCGCCTCTTTTTTTACGCCATTGGATGAACTTGCCTGAGTTTACACTGTCGGGAATGGAAATGTTGTCGTTGCCTCCCGGCTTTATGGCATAAACAGGAAAGACAGGCGGATACCCGGCAGTGACAAAAATCAGGCTATCGTTAAAAACGGGGGTTCCGACGGTAATTTCCGAATTTGGCGATAAACGCCACAACTCTTTACCGGTTGCCGGGTTATAGGCCCGGATGAACCGGGATGCATTGGTTACCAGCTCTTCGCGCAATTTTCCCTGATAAAGTGCAGGCGTACCCCATGATGAGATTTCATCCCGCTGGGTTTTCCATACCTCATTTCCGGTTTTAAGATCATAGGCGGCAATATAGGAATCCTTGGAGCGGTCGCACTGAACGATGACCGTATTTCCATAGATCACCGGCGAACTGGCAGGACCCCATTGGGTATTTTCGTTGAAAAACCAGCCAGCATCCAGAATCCCGAGGTCTTTACGCCATTGTTCATTCCCTTTGAAATCATAGCAGACCATGCCTTCCGATCCAAAGAGCGCTACAACATATTCACCGTTGGTAACCGGTGTGGAATTGGCCTGTGATGCCTTCACATGACGTTTAACGCGAGGAATTCCTTCATAGGCCTTCTTTTCCCATCGAATGTTCCCGGTTAGTTTATCCAGACAATAAATTTTCCAAATATGTGATGAGCTGTCATTTGCAGGTTCAACGTCGCCAAACAGTCCCACGCGGTATTCAGATGCCGTATCGCTGGATTGTGCGGTGATGATGAAAATATTCTTATCCCAAACGATAGGCGATGCATGGGCAAGCCCGGGAATATAGGTTTTCCACCTCACGTTCTTGCCGCTTTTCGCGTCCCACATTAGCGGAGGGTGTTGTCCGTCGGCTATTCCTGTTGCTCTTTCTCCCCTGAACGATGGCCAGTTAACAGGCTTTTTAACCTTTGTCACATCCTCAGTCAGGTCAGCATTCACGGCTTGTTTTGCATCCGGTTCCTGGTATCTGAGATAACTGTTAGTCCTTTCCGGCTGAATTAAGGTAATACCTGTAATATTTCCGGCAATCCGCTGAACGGACAGGGATAACCCGGGGATATCGGTAAACACATAGGTGCTGTCGTTGACGACCCTGAGTTTATAGGCAGGGGATCCATCGAAGCTTGCGGTTAACATACCCTCCGCGATATCCAGTTCAGCTTTGTTCATCTCCTTGCTTTTGTATATCCCTTTCAGTGCTTCAGGAACGATTCCGGCGGATTGTTCGGCGGTCTTTTCAGGCATCCGGGCACCCGCCTCCTTCAGCAGGCCGATGATCTTATCATTTTTAATGGAAGTGGCAGCGACCAGCGCTTCGGTTAATAATGAATCACTCTTTTTTACATAAACAAACGCCAGGCTGAACATGACTGTATCGTTGCTGCTGATAGCTGAATATACTAACTTTTCAGCTCCCGGGGCTCCCTTCTCCAGCATGAGTTTGACGACCTCGACAAGACCTTCTCCTGCGGCACCTAAGACCAGATCTTCATTTTTCAGGTCTCCGCCATGATTGATCATGCTGATAAGGATGGGTGAGTTTTTCTTATAAATCGCCCATCCCAACGGGGTCTCACCGTAAAAAGAATCTTTGAGATTCGGGTCGGCCCCGTGTTCCAGAAGCAGATTGACTGATGCGAGGTTTCCTTTATCAATGGCAAAGAACAACGCAGTGACGCCATATCGGTTTACAGCATTGACATCCATTCCTTTATCCAGGAATTCTTTCAGTGTTTTTACATCATTTGCCAGGGCAGCATTGAAGAATAATTCCCGCTGCTGATCCTGCGCCCTGAGTGTGGAAATGCAAAAGACGATGCAGGTTATCAGGAAAAGAGTTCTGAAATTCATAAGCTCTGATTTTTGTGTTTTTTTACAATACGCCAGTCTTCAGGCGCAACAATAGAAAAGACCATGTTGAAATTCATCAGCAGGCCAAAGTTCGTATAATTTAGGCAGTATCAGGATGATAAATTGGAAATGGAGAGATCAATAACGAACCATCATCTATTTTTTATCAAGTGTGCACTTGATCCCAACCTTATTACACACCTTCATTACTGCTTCAACCGCATTATCGGTAGCCTGAACCGGTGCTTTGTCAGAATGGTTCGCGGCAACGGTGACCTGCGACAACCCATTTGCAAGTGAGTCGATCTGTATGGAAACTTTATTTGTTTCTTTGGTGAATTCCACCAGGCGTTTCTCCTTGTCCTTGTTGGTTATTACAAACGTTGGATCAGACGTCAGCGTATCGATAACGGCCTGGTATACCTTGAAAGCTCTGGCTTCAATGATAACGGTGGCGACATCTGTCTGGCTTGTGTGCATTGCCTTTATTTTCCGTGTCAGCGTAACCCATTGTGCATGAACAGGCAAGGAGGCAAGAAAAACTAACCCGATAACGAAAATCAGTGAATATTTCATCTATTTTTTCTTTTTAAGTATTGAAGTAGGAAGCATGACCTGTGCCTGTACCCTGAGGGTCCAGTCTGGAGCAAAATCGGGACGAATGGCATTATAGAAGCCGGCCAACTGCATATTTAAAGGCAATTTTCCGCCGATCCTGAATATTTTCCCGATACCCAAACCGAAAGGAACCAACCATTGTTGCCCTGACTTTGCCTCCCAGTTAGCTGTAATGATAGGGGCCATGGTAAGATACAGCCCTTTTTTGATGTTATAATTGACAAAATACTGAACCAGCAACTGGTTGACGTCGGGCCGGTCACTGGTTCCTGCAAATGACCAGAGGTTGTTCGCCAGTACCCCGAAAACCCAATGCCCTGGCATGGCCAGAATAACAACAGACGGTCCGGCGCTCCATTTCTGACTTCCCAGGGAGGCGCTTCCGCTGGGAAAAGAGATGATGGGACCGATTCCAAATATGATGCCTTTTGTTTTCGGACTGTAGACTGCAGCCAGTTGAATGTCGGATAAACCAAAAATTGTTCCTGAAGGAGCATTTTCTGGCTGCCAGAGCAATGGAAAAATTGTACGGGTGATGAGCCGTCCGTTGAAAAAAGGAATAACTGGCTGAATATTCAGAATATTCTGCACCCGTTCAAAAGGTCCATAGTTAAAGTTGGTATTATTCTGAAAAGGAAAACTCATAATATTCGACAGCGGGTTCTGGGCGCTTTTTGCCAGTTCTTCATTTGATTCCTGCGCAAAGAGAGAGAATGAACCAGCAATGAAAGAGAGGATCAGAATAGCTTTAAGGGTGAAATTTATTTTTTTATTTCCCTGTTTCATAAAATAGTAGAATTATGATGACTTCCTTTTTGAATTGATATAATCAAACGAAAATAATTATGAAAGTGTCTGGTCTTTCTCACTTAAAAGGGATCTTTGATACATCGTACCGAAAACCCATGGCTTTTAAGTGTAGTGAATCGGAAAACACCATTGTCATTAAAATTGAGGCTTCGGTACCAGGAAGCGGTATCGGATAGGGTAGCTGACCAGAATAGCGCATAATTCCCCAGGGTGCCAAAGCTTCCATGGGTGTTGCGGTAACCGCCCGGCAAAGCTGTAAATCCACTGAAATTAATCCCATTGCCTTCACTATTCCAACCCACCGAAGATTTCAGCTTGTTCCCGACTTCTCCTGAACCTCGCCAATAGATACTATCTGCATCATGTTGGCTCATCCCGAGGAAGTTTTCCAGCATCTTCCAATCCTCATCATACGGCATATGCCAACCTGTGGGACAAACATCTTGAACAGTTCGCTGACCAGATAAACTTTTACTGCCTTCATTCATTGCAGCCGGCCAGTTGTAAAGCACTCCGTAGAGTTTATAATTGGTTGTGTTTTTGGCAGGAAGGACCAGGCTGTCTTCGTAATTGTAAACATAATAATGCTTCACGGAATCTGAGCCTTTGACCGATGCACTAACTGCAGGCAGCCAGGCCAGGTTTTCGGCCATCCAGGTTTGTGTGCCGATTTTTACAACGGCATAGCTCTTTCCGTCGGGGTCGATACAAGGAACAAATTTAACCTCATAATTTTTTGAAGAGGTAGGAGAATCGGTGATAATGGTTGTATGAATACCACCTCTGCATCTGTAAAGGATGATATCACCAACTGCATAACCAAGTGTGTAGATGGTCGTTGCCTTAAAGAAAGGAACCAGGGTTCCTTGCGTGATTCCTGCATACCGGATCCCGTTTTCTACTCCGGTGGATTCTGTACAGATGATTTTAAAGCCCTCTGTTCCCCGATCGGTGGTAAGGCTCACCATGTAAACACCGATGCCTGATAGGGATAGTGCAAAAGCGTTATTGCCAGGTTGAACATAAGCCTCCATACGGGCTAAAGGCTGGCCACTGAGATTATATACAGCCAGCAAAACCGTTTGTGCTTTCTGTATGGCTGCCACCAATGTAGTCTTGCCTGAAAAAGGGTTTGGAAAAACGACTCCCTGACTTTTTAAATCAGAAACAGCAGAGATACCTGCAGTAGAAGTAAGAACCAGGGTGTCATTACCGGGCAAAGTGACATTCATGGTGGTTCTTAGGTTTGTAGCTTTCACACTGTCAACCTTATCTGAAGCACCGGCAGCAGAAAAAGTCATGTTGAGATTTTGTCCGGAAAGAATAACGGAACTCAGCATTATAACGGCAAAAGTGACGGGTTTTAACATATCAAAAAGAATTAAAACATTGTTAAGTTAATCAAAGATGATAACCGTACTGTTAAATCTGGTATCAGTATCCATCTGCCCTGTAATTAACATTGTGAGTATCGGGATTAATGTCAGGAACCTGTTGTTTGGTAATAATCTGGGCGTAAGGATCAAAAAGTTTCTGGGTTTTAAGAACTGGATCATCCCACTTCCAGTATTTTGAAGGGTTAACAGGGAGGGTTGGACTTACCGGATAAAATGCATACGGAGAAACAACGGCACGTCGCTGGATGATCTTCGAAGCGGAAACATTGATAACCATCAGATCCGCAGCAAAGGTGACTTCTCCTACCGGGTAATGGTTGCGGACACTCTGCATGGCAGAAGCGATGGTATCGTCGGCGGCCTGGAAATGGGTGGCCACGGTAAGCCTTGGCGGAGGCGTCATCTGGCTCAGCAGGTAGCCGAAAGCGCCTTGCGGGGTGTGGGAGCTGTTCTGGACCTGCATAGCATAATTGTAGGCCTTGACAAAGTCAGGATCTTCGGGCGACATTCCTGAATTCTTCAATGCCCAAACGTACGCAGGCATGACCATTTCATGAACCAGCACATCCACCCCCCCTGCCTGATTGATCATATCGTAATTGGGCTTCGTGTCGCCGCTGAAGATCATCGACAAGCCATTCCATTCAAGTTTATAACTTATTGAACCCCTCCTGCAATGGATGGCCGGGAAATGAGTTATTTTAACTTGGGTTGTATCATTTTTATAGGCAATGTTATCCCCATCCTTGTCACCGTATTTGGTCCAGTCCAGCTCAATGGGGAAAATTGCATAGCCGTCGTCGGGATCATCATCTGAAACCTGAACGGGTACAGCCTGAAGCCCCCATAGTTTCATTATATCCGGAGGGAGCGGATTACCCTGATTACTGGTTGCTCCAAAGCTGAAGCTCTCTGAATGCCAGCGATTCATATCCCTGAAACGCTCACAGAAATCACGCGTTCCGTCATCATAAGGACCTCTGACATTCCCTTCGGGATCAGTATAGGTGAAGTCGGATCTGGTTGGTCCCCAGATGTACAGCGGGGATTTGCGGTCTTCAGCAGGTCCAAAACAGTATATATGTGTCAGGTCACTCATATGGTCACCATGCAGATGCGTAAGAAATATTTTATTCATCTTACTCATCGGAATTCCCATAGCATTGTATTTGGCCGCAACACCGGTTCCCAAGTCAAAAACAAATTGATCACCGCTTCCAACCTCAACAAAAACGCTGTTGCATTCCTGCGACAAACGGGGGATACAGGATGTTCCCAGGAACGTTATCCGCATCTCATTGGGGTCCAGTTTTTCACCAAGCGGAAAAACCGGCAATGCATCAAAAAGGGAATTCTTTTCAGAAGGATCGGTTCCTTCCTTTTTCGGTGGGCTGCCAAAGCTGTTTAGCGAACCGCCCAGGGCGAGACCTCCCAGGGTCGACCCTGAAAGTTTTAACATTTGTCTTCGGGTAAGTTTCATCTTAATACCTGCCTCCGGTCAGAATTGTTAATGTCATGAATATTTGTAATCACTTTAATTGAAAAAACAATGCTAAGTTATAAAAAGGATTTTAATTTATAAATAGTCAAAAAAAATTGTAAAAAAGTTCTTTATGCACACACCTGCTATAACTTTCCTCAACAGGTGATCATTAAAAAGAGGCGGAGGACAGACAATCAGGTGTTTTTCCTGGCGTAAATACAAAAATCGGAATTTGAATCCGGAAGCCCTCAAAAAAACCTGCATTTTTTGTAATGTTTTGGTGAATTGATACAAACTTATTTCCGGTAAAGTATTTCAGGTGAATTGATCTCAAATTTTACAGCCCGGGTGCATCTCAATCTGTTTTTTCTTTAGATTTGCGTTCCGTGTAATTTCTGCGAAATAGCTGCAGTCTCTTGATTGAAAGCAGAACCCGGACACCGAATTTTAAAAAGCATGCATATACCCGATGGATATTTAAGTCCCCAGACATACATCCCGTTTTTCGGTGCTTTTATTGCAATGATGGCCGTTGCGGTGAAAAAGGTCAAGAAGGAAGTACCTGTACGCAATATTCCTTATTTGGGAATGGCATCAGCATTTTCGTTTATCATTATGATGTTTAATTTGCCGGTTCCCGGTGGAACGACAGGGCATGCCGTGGGCTCGGCTTTGATTGCAATTATGTTCGGACCCTGGGCTGCCATGGTTTCAGTTTCTGTTGCGCTGATCATCCAGGCGCTGATTTTCGGCGACGGAGGAATTACCGCAATCGGCGCGAATTGTTTTAATATGGCCATTTTTATGCCTTTCGTTGCCTATTATACATTTCGGTTATTGTGCGGAAAATTCCATAAACCGTCGAGAACCATGATTGCTTCTTTCTTGGCAGGTTATATCAGCCTTGTTTCTGCTGCCATTCTCACCGGGATTGAGTTTGGCATTCAGCCACTCATTGCGTCGGGCGCTGATGGAAGGCCATTGTATTGCCCTTATGACCTTAAACTGGCAATTCCGGCGATGGCCTTTGAACATTTGCTGCTTTTTGGAATAGTTGAAGGACTTGTTACTGCATTCATCGTGCAATATTTTGCAAAGCAGCAAAATCAAATGATCTATGCATTCAAAAAAGCTGACAAAGATGAATAACGTGCAGAAAAAGATCATGATAGTGTTGTTGATCCTGATACTGCTGGCACCTGCGGGGTTATTTCTTCCGATCTTTTTCAATGCCGGTGATGCATGGGGTGAATGGTCGGCGGTTACCCTGAAGGAGTTTATCGGCTATGTGCCTGCAGGGTTAGTAAAATATACAGATATCTGGAAAGCCCCGCTAAAGGACTATACCATTAACAGTAATGATACATCCATGGTGCATCACTCGGGATACTACATCCTTTCAGGCTTGATTGGCGCTATGCTGACCATGATCGTCACCATGATTCTCTCTAAATTTATCATCAGAAATGGGAAGTAAAATACCTCCTTTTTTGCTAACAGATGAACCATCCCTGAGGGTGCAGGATGGCTCGGGGAAAATGAGGTTCCCGTCTATCGACCAAACCATCAACAATGCCGCCAGAAGCCTTAAAACATTTTATCTGCAGGCAGACAGTGCAGGGAGGAGCAATTTTGTTTGCAATCTGAATCCTGTCGTTAAGGTGCTTTCATTTATTTACCTGATCGTGATCATTAGTTTTGTGAGTGCTGTCCTGTCGCAGTTTTATATCAGTTGTTTCATTTTGTTTCTTTATTTATTTTCCGGCATTCACATTTTCAAGGTTTATAAAAACATTCTCCTGCTTGCCTTTCTGTTCGGGTTTCTTGTATCCGCCCCTGCTGCCTTAAATGTGATCACTCCCGGTGAAACGGTTATCAGGCTGATTACACTGAATAAACCTTACGATTTCTGGATTTATCATATCCCGGGAGAAATTGGAATTACCATCCAGGGATGCAAAATTGTTGCCCGCTTATTCCTTCGTGTACTTAATTCCGTATCGCTGTCGTTATTGCTGGTTTACAGTACATCATTCCCCCGCCTGCTGAAAGTATTCAGAATATTTTATATTCCCCACACCTTGCTGATGGTAGTCTGGCTGGCCTATAAATTCATTTTTATTCTGTGCCGGACAATTGAAGAAACTTTTTTGGCAGCAAAATCAAGATTTATCAGAAATATCAGCAGCCAGACAGTCCGGAAAATAGTTGCCGGACGAATATTTTTTATATACGTAAAGGCGCATTTCTCCTACGAACAGACCTATTCTGCGATGATTTCCAGGGGGTATGAAGGTAAAATAAAAATTGCAGGGCAAAATAAACTGACGGGAAAGGATTTTTTGATTTTACTTTGTGTGGTAATCCTCGGTGCGGGTTTCTTAATTCTTTAGGTGCTTATGGAAAACATCATTTCCTTAACCAACATCAGTTATGCATATTTCGGAAAAATTCCGGCACTGAAAAACATAAGCCTCCAGATTGGAAAAGGGGAGATGTTCGCGATTATTGGTCAGAACGGCAGTGGAAAAACCTCCCTGCTGAATATTATCAATGCCTTGATATTCCCTGATTCGGGAGACTATTGTTACAAAGGAGCCCGGATTGACGAAAAATCTCTTCGTAACAGGGAAACAAATTCAAACCTGCGGAGCAGCATGGGTTATATTTTCCAGAACCCTGATATACAGCTTTTTTGTCCCACAGTGTTGGATGAACTGCTTTTTGCTCCGTTGCAACTTGGCTATTCAAATGAAGAAGCAATTGAAAGAGCTGACCAAACGTTGGAAGCTTTGGGAATTAACTGTTTGAGAGACCGTTCGGTTGCCATGCTCTCAGGGGGTGAAAAGAAAAAAGTGGCTATTGCCTCCGTGCTTACCATGAATCCTGAGGTTCTTCTCGTAGATGAACCACTTGCCGGGATTGATCCCAAAACACAAACTTTTTTCGCAGAACTGTTGCTGGAATTGAACCATGCCGGAAAAACAATCATTTTCACCACCCACCATCTAGATCTCATCGATCATCTTCAGCCCCGTGTAGCAGTGCTTTCGGAAGATCATACCATCCTGAAAACAGGAACTGCGGCAGAAATTTTAACAGACCAGGAATTCCTGATCAGCGTGAACATGATTCATGAACATGAGCATAAACACCAGGGAGAAACCCACAGGCATTTTCATGCACATTATGTATTTCATAATACGGAACAGCCTCCCGGTGAAATTCCATCACCCTCATCAAAAGAAATATCCAATGAATCATAAATTGTTGCAGTAAGATTCAGAAGATATCCCTCACATGAACCGGTGTGTTAAGGCTTACTCAGGTTTTACCCAGATGATTTTCCACTCCGTCCCGAATAATTCATAGGTTGACCAATAGGTTTTCTTGACTACTTTAATGGAAGTTCCGGTTTGATAAAAGGAGTAGTATGTTTCACCCGTTTTTAGCGAATCGATGAGGTGGGCGGCGGTGATCAGTTCAGGGAACGATGAATAAAGGGTATCTGTAAACACATTGCGCCCGATTTCCAGCGAATCCTGGTCATAGAGCACTTTGCCACTTTTCTCCATGACCCAGATTTCAAATGGCTGGTTTTTTACTAGGGGCGTGATTATTCGTCCAAGGATCGTATGAGGGAAAAACAGGGCGGTGATACCACCGAGGACCTGGTTATTGTTTACGATGGGATGGATGTCGACTGCGGCATAATAACCTTCCACAGCCAGGAATGACTCGCTCAGCACAGGCTGTTTTGATTGAAATGCTTTTATTATGTGGCTTTGCCCGCTGATATTTATTCCTTGCAGATAGTGATAAATGGCAGGTTCAATGATCTGCATGATTCCCTGGGGGGTAACAAAAGAAAATTCCAGGATAAATGATGAGCTATTGAACAAACTGAGCATGTTGTTTCGGATAGCAGCCGTATCGGTGGCATTTTGTGAAATGGTGGCAGCGCTTGCAGCCATCTTCAGGTTCAGGGAGTCGAAAGATTTTGTCAAACTTTCGGTTACTTTGCCGATTTCTGCCGGAAAGAAAGTTTCAGGGTCACTGGATTTTTTGCAGGTGCAAAATGCCAGCGCCATCAAAGATAACAGTAGAATTTTTTTGGCTTTCATATTGTTTAAGTTTGAAGGGACTAAATGTAACATTTTTTTGCAAAGCTTTGGCGACAAAGGCCCGGATAAAACAAAAGTATTGTTATTCTGCATGAATTCAAAGGGATTATCACTCATGCGGATCTTCTGTCAAAATTCATAACCACTCAGCCCAATATAGAGAACGCCATGCACCGGCGGGACATTTAAGCTTAAATTTGGCTGGAATGTTGGTTTTCTTCTTTTTTACACTACATTCGTTTTTTATTTCTTTGAAAATCATTCTGTTAAGTAATTCACAATAGATCTATCCGGGTTTAATATCCGGTCGTTTGGGGATTGGTTTAGTTGGCAATTCCCGCAACAGCAAGGCAAAACCGGGAATGGAGAGTAACCAAACGTTTAAAAGGAAGATGAAAACAATGAAATGGAATACAGGCCAACATGGTTTTCACTGTGTTCGGACTTTTTAAATTGCTATTAATATTAAGGGGTTCACAGTAAAAATGAAAAGGCAAAAAATGAAAAACCTGTTTACTGCAATCACTATTGTTTTCCTGGGCTTCACTGTTTATGCTCAAAACGGAAACAGTACTTTAACTGTCGACGGACGTCTTATAAAAGATAGCTGCGGTGAAACGATCATCCTTCGGGGTGTCAATCATGGTAATATCTGGGCAACGGATTTAGGCATACCGGAGTTTTCTCAAATTGCCCAATCGAAAGCAAACTGTGTGCGAATATGCCTGGAACGAAAATACGAATCGTGGGTAGGTGGTAATCCTGTTATCTTGGATTTAAGGGGTGGGCAGATTGACACAATTATTACTGCTGCACTTGACCAAAAGTTAATCCCAATTGTTGAACTGCATGATTTTACGGATGGATCGATAGAACATTCACACATTCAAACAAATTTAGACAGTGCGGTCATGTTTTGGACAAAACCCGGCGTAATGGCCGCCTTGAAAAAACACTCCCGGTTTTTGATTTTGAATTTAGCCAATGAACCAGAGCACTGGTCGGATACCGAACAGGATTTTTATGATGCCTGCTCTTCTGCAATTACCGCCATCAGAACTGCCGGTTTAAAAGTTCCGATCATGATAGATGGAATGCATTGGGGTCAGGACCATACATTTTTTATCAACAACGGAAATGGAGTAAATTTATTGACAGGTGACCCTGAACATAAGTTACTTTTTTCAGTTCACACCTATTGGGAAACAACTTCGGTAACCGATGCCGAAATGACAACCCGTTTCACAAGCATGTATGACTCCAACCTGCCCTTCGTCATCGGTGAATTTGCCTATGACATCGGGAATACATGTACCAACACGATCAACTATCATCTCATTATGGATTTGTGTCAGCAGAATCACTTTGGTTATTTGTATTGGTGGTGGGGTTTTTACAATGCAACTTCCAATAACTGTTTAAGCATGACTCCGACCGGTACTTATGCCGGCCTTACCGGTCAGGGTTTAGAGGTGGCCGTGTTAAATTCCAATTCGATACAAAACACATCGGTAAGGCCACATTTGATTACAGATGGTAGTTGTTTAACCGGTATTGATGAGAATAATACCCGTTTTGACTTTTCTATTTCTCCAAACCCGACCAGTGGAACCTTCACCATCGACTTGTTTTATAAACCGGAAACTGTAAAATTATTTGATGTGCTGGGTGATGAAATTCCGTTAACTAAAACAGATGCCACCTCCTTTTCAATCACCTCTCCAAGTCCAGGTATTTATATGATATTGGTTTCTATTGGCAGTGGACAACAGGCAATTAAAAAAATAGTGGTCCGATGAAACAGGGTTATCTATGTATGAAATTTTTTGACATGACAAAGAAAAGCGTCATCAGGATTTCCTCAAGAACAAATTAGCCCTTCGCTCGGCATTTTCCCGCAGGTTGTAATAATAAAAATTAATGTCGAAAATGTGGTAAACCCCCAGGTCAAGACCACATGACATTGCATATATAGCGTTGTCGTTCACACTGCTGCAGATGATAATGCCATGTGCAAGATCGATACGGGCATCGGCGAAATCAAGCACCTTTCCATAATGGGTCATGGTGCTGTCGGGCATGTATGATCCCAGGCTTTCAGAAGCCGGGGCCGGGGTTTCGTCTCTTTTCCAGTTGACCGGGTTGATCACAATCCCAATATTGTTTGCCACCACGATATTAGTTCCCGGAACCACTTTCGGCGACTGTGTGTTGTATGAGATGATCACACCTGTGTCATCCGGGCCTCCGGCGAACCTCAGGTGTTTGTTCGCAGCCATGAATTCGGCCGTTACGGGGTAACCTATCACATAGGCCGCGATCATCCCGGCATACACATCGGGGTGCGTTTTCATGTATTCAGAGAGGAGGAACATCAAAACGTTGGCGCCCTGTGAATGTCCCACGATGATAAAGGGTCGGCCGTTGTTGTAATGTCGGATGTAATAATCAAATGCTGCCGTAACATCCGCGGCAGGCACTTTTCGGAGTACCTCCCAACGCTGATCCTCGGCTAAAGAAAGCGTGCACCCTCCGTCGGCCTGGCGGTAAAACGGCGCATAAACATTGCCGGCCGTTTCAAAAGCGGTTGCCTGCTTACCGAAGGCTGATACCGCACCTTGTTGCATGCCGGGGTGGTCAATGGCGCAATAGTTGGGCTCTGCCGGATCCACCTTTGCCCATACGGTCGGGTAAACATAAAAGACATCCACGGGTTTCGAAGGATGAGCCGGCAGTGACAGCCAATGCCCCGGGTTCGAGTAATCGATGACATTCTGGTTTTCAGTCTTCATATTTTCAATTTTAAGTTGTTTTTAAACCTATCCACCTCAATTCCCATCCCCTTCTACTGAAGGGGATGGGGGGGCATTTGGGTTAATACCTCACTGCTCTGCGGCGAGGTGATTCATTTAACATGCCGAAGGCATGATATTTTTATTGATCTTCTGCCCGTTTTTCTCATTCGCACAAATGTTTTTGTCCATTCCATCGGCACAGGTTACGATACCTGCCCGTCAGTTCTTCTCATTCACCAGGGCAAGGGCTTCATCCAGGTGCGGGAAGATCTTAAAATCAGTATCCATGCCCACCATGGTAAATATTTCCGAAACGACTGCTGTGGTTGAACAAAAGATAAGCTCCCCCTGCCAGTCGGCCATAGCCCTGGCTATCTGGTAAAAGACACGTATCCCGGCACTGCTGAGGTATTCCAGCAATGAACAGTCGATGATAAGCACCTTTAGCCCCGGATTCATGGTGCCGAGTAACTGGTTCTTTACATCCGGTGATGTAAGGGCATCCATCCTGCCTTTGAGAATAACGACTGGTATTTTCCCAGCCTGATTGATGATTACCTGCATTTCTACAATATTATTTCTTTAAATTATTCTTTTACTGGTGAATACGACATGGCCACCATTGCAATGTCATCATATTGACTTTGGCCAAGCGCAAACGAATCGACCTTTGTGATAAGGTTTCTTACAAGTTCTTCAGGGGAGCAGGTATGATTTTCAGCAAGTGTTTCCAGAAACCTTTGAGCCGAAAAAAACTTCCCGTCGGGATTCATTGCTTCAGTTATCCCGTCTGTATAAAGGACAAGCTTATCTCCGGGCCTTATCATCGTTATTCCGCTGAAATATTCCGAATCTTTTTTAAGTCCCAGGGGCCTTGCTTTCCTGTATTCCGGCTGATGAATTTTACCATCTGCTGATACGATGTAAGGATTGGTATGTGCGGCATTGCTGAACAGTAATTCTTGTTTTTCAAAGTCAAGCAGGCCGATGAAGAGGGTCACGAACATGCATGTTTCGTTTGCTGTGAGCAGTTCTTCGTTGGCAAATTCGAGTATACGGGCAGGATCGGCTTTTTCATGATAATATGCCCGGATTACCTTTACGGCCGACCCCAGGATACTCTTGCAGCGCGAAACAAACAGCGCAGCCGGGATCCCTTTATCGGAAACATCCCCGATAAGGATCAGCAAACGGCCGTCATCGAGGAGATAATAATCATAAAAGTCGCCGCCCACCGACTTTGCAGGACGGATAAAAGAATAAATGTTTATGGTGAAGCGATCCGGTTGTTTCACCAGTGGCCCGGGCAATAACGACGCCTGAATTTCACGGGCCAGGTCAAGCTCCTTTTCCATCCGCTGCCTTGCCCGTTCCGTTTCCTTCTCCCTGACAAGGTTTGTCGAGATCAGCATGAAGATGGCCATGCCTATGGTGTTTGCCAATAGTGTCGGGAGAAATCCTGTCTGGATGATGCTGATAAAATCGTAGCTTTCATCCTGCCTGATCGCAAAGACCAGGAAATTATGGAGGATTTCAATGGAGGCCACAAAAATCACGGCTCCCCATATCCCGGGCACTTTGCCTTTCCTCAGAAGAAAGACCATCCCGGCCAGGAAACCGGCCAGAATCGTGGTCGCCGAGCAGGCTATCTGTGTTCCGCCGGAAGAATAAAAGTACCGGTGAATCCCGCCGATCAGGCCTGCTCCAAGGCCTGCCAAAGGGCCGCCGATGAGGCCCGCGATCTCAGGTCCGAGGTCCCTCAGGGAGATCAGTGACTTGCCGTCGATAAATGCCCCGTAATCTGCATAAATGGCAAAAAACCCAAAAACAACACTGAGAAACAGGCCATTTTTAAGGGTAAGCCTTTTTTCAAGGATTATTTCCGTGTACAACTTTGTCCGTGTAACCAGATAGGCTGCAATGAGAATAAAGGCGAGGTTGTTTACCAGGGAGATGATCAGCCTGATGATATCCGGGATCGTCATGGCTGGTATTAATGGATGAAATGAAACTTCACGTTCGTCTGCACGCCTTTTTGCTCTGTTTTAAGTCCGTCGACGTACTTCCTGATCATATAGCCTGAAAGCCTGGCTGTTGCATCATCATCTTCAATCATTTCCTGCCGGGATGGTTTCCTGTCGGGGAATTCAATCGGTTTTCCCGGATAACTGATATCTACATCCAGGTTGAACTCATCAAAGCCCACAAGCATAACCACATTTGAACTTGAAAGATTGTTGGAAATGATGGTTTCCATCGTTTCATTCATGGCACCGGCGGCATTGCGGATCACATCGGGTCGTGCAGCCCAGTTCCCGCCCTGTCTCTCCATGAAATCGAAGATATCGGCGGATGAGAAAGCAGCAGGGTTCAGTTCCAGTTTGACTTTTGCAGCCACTCCGATCCGGAAGATCATGTTCAGTACCAAAGCCATGATGGTGGTTACGGAAAGCGCTGAGCTGAATACAGGTTTCAGCCAGGGGTGAACGCCGGAATAGGCCCCGGGGATCAAATACACACATAAGCCAAATGTGAGCGATATGCCGATCACAAAGATCCTCCGGGCATTCATCATCCGGGAGATCATGATCTGGAAGCCTGCAAGAATAATGAAACTTACTGCAAAGATCAGGGCTGCACCCATGATCGGAGCAGGCATGATGATCATAACTTCGGAAAGTTTCGGGAAAAAAGCCATGAAGATCAATATCCCTCCCATGGCCAGTGAGATTACCCTGCTGGTGGCCCCTGTCGCCATCGATAATCCTACATTGGATGAGGAAGTCGAAAGTCCGAATCCGCCGATCAGTCCAGGGATAACTCCTCCCAGTCCATCCGCAAAAATACCTGATGAGAGTGTTTTCATATCTGCACGCTTCCATTCGGAGTCATTAATCTTCTGGCAGGTAACAATATCTCCGACAGTTTTAAATGTAGAGCAAATCGAGGCGATGACGAACGGAACGATCATCGTGAAGTCAAAAGACCAGCGGATATGGCTGATCACCGGGAAATGGATGAAACGGGCCGCCGCCACCCTGTGTAAATCATCAGGCGGAATGATCCCGGTCAGAATGCTGGCGACATAGCCCACGATCACCCCAATCAGCGTACAGAAGAGTTTCATGTTTCCCTTGCTCCACACATTCAGCCCTACCATCACGGCCAGGGTAATGAAACCTACACTGATAAATGCATAACTCCCTGCTGCTTGTTGCTGGTGTCCGAAAAAATAGGCAAGAGAGACGGGTAACAACGACAAGCCCACCATGCTCACGATCAGCCCTGTAACCTCTGTTGGGAAAAGGAAACGGAGCTTATTCATGACTTTTGAAAAAAGAGATTCGATGGCCCCCGACAGCAAGGTCATCCCAAAGACCAGCGGCAGGCCACCCACGGCTGCTGCCGTCAGTGTAGCATCCATATAGGCAGGCCCGCAAAGTGCCGGACAAAAATACCCGGATCCCAGGCCAAAGCGGCGAATAGATTGCAGCACAACGGTTATCCCTCCTGCAATCATGGTCATGCTTAAATAGCTCTGAGCTTCTTCGGGTGTAATGGAATTGCCCAGCTTACGAATGATGATGATCGGGAGAGTCATCAAGACAAAAAAGAGGCAGGAATGCTGAAATCCCAGGATTATCGTA
Organism: uncultured Bacteroidales bacterium; assembly: GCA_903925275.1. GTDB lineage: Bacteria > Bacteroidota > Bacteroidia > Bacteroidales > FEN-979 > CAIVAT01. The sequence goes on along the minus strand of CAIYES010000181.1, from coordinate 858 downwards.
ATCAGTAACGGAGGCTTGTCCTCAAGTCCGTAAATGAGGTTGGAGGGTTTTTTTGGCATATGTTCAGTAATTGAGATCAAACGACTAAACCACGGGTGGTAAATGTACATGAAAAACCCATAAGTTTATACTCGGATTGATGTGCCAAAAAACACAATTTTCCTCGGAACTGATTTGAAAATAATTATTGAAATTACCTCGAAATAAGACTGCAAGAGGACGGGAGTTCTGATATTAAACTTTTTTCGCATTTTTTTCGATCCACGCTGATATCTGATCGAATAGAATTCGTCCATTAGCGATTTTTATCACAAAGTCATATTTTTCTGATAGTGTGGCGTTTATGTCAAGCTTGTTCTGTAGGAGGAAAAACCGCATCATTACATAACCAATTCTTTTATTTCCATCCAGAAACGGATGATTATTGATGAGACTTTGGATCAGGGCTGCTGCTTTTAAAATAGGGGTCGGATAAAGTTCCTGTTGATCAAATGTCATAAATGGTCTTGTAATAGCCGAGTCAAGACCTTTGGAATCTCGAATTCCTTGAATACCACCGTAATTTTCAATCAGCAATTCATGAACAGTAATGACCAATTCAGCCTTGATCATTTTGCGAGTTTTTCAAGTAATTCCTGATCTTCTTTGAATATTCGTTTAAGATCGGCCAAGGCTTCGATGTTTTTCTGAGGTTTCTTTTCAATCTGCCTGAGATAAGATAAAATATCTTCTAAGAAATTTTCAGGAACCTCTTGAATCACACGATTGATCTCCTTTCTTAGGTCTTTGGTTGTCATAATCAATGCTTTAATACAAAGATACAAAGAATTATCATTGACCCATAACTTTTATTGACCT